>JANLQO010000425.1:0-2613 GCA_031367855.1 Planctomycetia bacterium
TTGGGCTTACGAATTAACATGCTGATGCGAAGTGTTTCAATACGTTTGCGACGATCCCATTCGGTCACTTTTAGGGTAAATGTGACCGAAGTGCTGCCGGTCTTCGCAGTCCAGCGCTCGATGCAACGTTCGTCGGCATAGTGTGGCAACAGGTGCAATCCAAAGAAAAACAATCCACCAGGTCGAAGGGCTTTGGCGACCGCATGAAAGTGGCTTTCCGCCGCTTCCTCGGTCAACAAGTGTCGAAACGTGTTGAACGTGTTTAGGACGACGTCATACGGTTTGTCGACGTCGAAATTCGTCATATCCTGTTTGTAGGTCGAGGCTGTCAGCTTCTTTTTGGCCAGCTGCTTGCTCAAAAACTTCAACATGCTATCGCTGAGATCGAACCCAGTTACGTCGTAGCCTTTTTCTGCCAAGCTGACAATCAACCGACCGCTACCGCATCCCGGTTCGAGAATTCGCTTCATTTCGCCGGTTCCAAACCGCTCAAATGCCAGCGGCAGGAAGGCAACTTCCTTCTCCGTCTCGTCTTGGAACCCCAAGTCAAAGTACTGTGGATAGTCGTACCAATCCGGTTTTTCGACGGGCTTTTTCTTTTTTGCCACAACCTTCTTGGCGGCCTTCAGCGGCTTGTCAGCAATCTTAGCGACCTTCTCCGCAGTGGATTTATTAACGGCTTTTTTCTTAACAGGCGCTTTACGAGGTTTTTCGAGAGTCTTGTTTGCCAAGCTAATCATCTTCCAAGCAATGCGCTGGCCCGAAATCGACTGTTCGGTCAGTCGACTACGACGGGCAACGCGATATTTGAGTTGTGAGTCTTATCGAAGAGCCCCATAGATTAGCGAAGCCCTCACAAATCCGCTAGCAGTAGCTGCACTCGGGGGAAGTTTGCGTTCAACGCTTGATAACGTTAGACTAGGGTGCACCTGCATTACACAATCGACGGAACGAATCGACTTTTCTTGAAACCGATGTTTGGAGAGCCTCATGCGCGCAGCAGTTTTGCAGAGTCCATTTGTACAGCGAACGCTCGGAATCGTGGCGATTTGTAGTGCCATCGCGATCGTTGCAGGCACCGCAGTCGCACAACTGCCACCGCCGGGTGACTCCGGAGCGGGTAGTCCGAGTTCTTCCCCAGGAGCAATTCCCGGTGGAGGCGTTGTCGCGGATTTCGATACGCTGATGAATCTGATTCAGCAGACGATCGATCCAGATTCCTGGTTGCAGGCTGGCGGCACGAATACGATCAATCCGTATCCAGCGGGTGTTTATGTTGACCCGAAAGGTTACATGAAGCGACTGAAAGAGTCAGGGCAACTGCCTGTCAACTTGAGTCTGGCTACTTCCAAGTTGCCGCGTCATCCCTGGCGTCAGGCCAGCAAACTGCGAACGGTTTCGCTTAAACAGTTGGATGCAAGTTTGGCTGCAGCGCGAGGCTCGGGATTGCAGCCATCCATTGACCTGCTTAAGGTCGCCGGTCTTTCTCGTGTCACTTATGTCAAAGTGTTGCCAGCCGAGGAAGATGTGCTGATTGCGGGGCCAGCAGGTGATAATGAAAACGGTTTCTTGCTGCAAGATTTGGCCACTGTGGCCGTCATGATTAACAAGCAGACGATGCCGATGGGATGTTCCATTGAACCTACCAATGAAGGGATACTCGCCGCCCAGCAATTGTTGCAAGAACGCGGTACTCTCGATCGCTTGGCACGTAATCCCAAGATGCTGGTTGGGCAGTTGCAAGAGAAGATCGGAGCACACAACGTCAGTGTGTTTGGATTGCCTGCGAATTGCAGCACCGCGATTGCACTGGTGGACGCCGACGAGCACATGAAGCGGATTGGCTTCGGTACGGTGAGGACGACTCCTTATGTCAAGAGCTACTTTGATTTCCTGGACGAACAAGCCGCGGTTCCCAATCAAAGCCTGGTGCGTTGGTGGTTCGCATTTTCAGACGAACCCATTCGGGCAAACGGCGCAAATCAAATGTTCCAATTGCCGGACAATTGCGTCAGCATACTTAGCGAGCAGCAATGGGTTTCGCAAACGGCAGAACGTGCTCCGACGGGTCAACATGATTCGTCGGCTGATAAATTTGCGAAAGAGTTGACGCGCAATATCCCCGAACTGCGGAAGTCGATGCCTACGTACGCCCGAGTCTGCGGCGTGTTCGAAGCTGGGTTAGCGCTGCAATTAGCGCTGGAGATCAATGGCCAACAGAATCTGCGCGGTTGGTTTCCAAACTTGTGCCAGCTCGGAAAATCATTGTGTGAAACCGATTCGGGGCCGTCACCCAAGTCGGTTGAAGGTCTAACGACATGGCATCGGCTGAAATCCGGTACGACGGTCGCAGTGGTCAGCGGCGGTGTTAAGATTGATTTGCAATCCGTGGCTGGGCGAGACCACTGGGTAGATGCCAAGTTCCTCGCCGCTTCCGCAGTGCCAACTCAAGCCGCTGTCCCCAGCACAGCTCATGCACAGTGGTGGTGGGACTAGGCTTTGTCTCAAAAGGGGTCTGACCCTTTCAGACCCCCTTTTTTAGACAAAGCTTAGTTCTTTGTCATACAGATAAACCTGGAAGTGGCCTTGCTGTCCCGATTCACAGGCTGGAAG
>JANLQO010000493.1:0-4655 GCA_031367855.1 Planctomycetia bacterium
GTCGAAGTGTTGATCGACAGCTTGTTGCCCTTACCGTTGGCTTGAATCCCGTTCACGCGAGCTACGATATCCGAACCAACATCACGTGAGCTGCTCAGGCTGCTCTTGAAAGTGCCCGTTCCGCCTTCGCTGATGATGTTAACGGCAACCAAAGCATCGCTACCGTAATCGCTGCTGTTGAAAGTCAGTTTGTTGTCTGCTTTGCTATAGTTTGCAGTGACGCCTGTCGCATCACTTGACAGGTTGATAGCTGCTGCAATTTGTGAACCGGTTGAGTTCGCTTTGAAGTTGAAGGACTCAGATCCTTGCGACCCGACCAACTCGAACACCACGTCTCCCTTGAGTACCTGACCACCGGTTACGCCAGTATTGAGAGGGGCGATCGTATTGTTGACGTCAAAGCTAACGTTGGCATTACCGGCTGTGACACCGAATAATGACGAACCGGCTGAGCCGTCAGTGGTATGACCCTCAATCACAGTTTTCAACGTCGACGCGAGTTGCGGTTCTGCGTTGTCGACAGTCACTGTCAGTGTCTTGGAAGCGGTATCGTAGTTAGCAGCATTGGCAGCCCCGGATGCGAAAACGATCTTGACGTCGTTGTAATCTTCGCCGCTGTTCAGCGCGTCGATCTTTAATCCGTTTGTAACCGCGGTAATGGTTGGGGAGGATGGAGCCACCGCGGCGGTACCTGGAGCCGTTGCGCCCGTTGCGGACAAACCGTCAATGGCGTTTAAGGCCGTTTGAATAACTTGCGCGTCGACCGCTCCGGTTGTCGCCGTAAAGTCCGCGGTAATCGTTAGAACGCCAGCGCTGTAGGCTGCAACACCAGCCCCGGCACCTGCTGAGTCCACGAAGTTCACCGCAGTCAGGGCGGATGGGCCAGTCAGTTTGATCGTTTCACCGTTGATTGCAAACGATGTTGTCTTGGCAGCGCCTGTGGTTGCAGTCGCAGCGGCTTTGGCATTGAGTGGCGAGGTCGTGAGCTCGGCTTTGGCTGCGGCTGTCGCGATGGTAACGTCAACGGCAACGGATCCAGTCGCTCCAAGATTCGCCTGATCGATACGAGAGTCCTTCACAGCCGACAAGGAATTGACGGTGCTGACGAAGTCAAGTGAACCATCAAGCAGTTTGCGACCCTGGAATGTGGTCGTTTGGGAAATTCGATTGATGGCTTCAAGCGAGCTGTCGACTTGTAGCTGATTTGCGGCAATTTCGTCGCCGCTCAGCGCGCCTGTATTAGCTGCTTCTACGACTAGTCCACGAATGTCGTTCAGCAGAGAACTGACCTGCCCCAGGGCGCTGTCGGCGGTCGCAATGATTTGCGTTGCGCGTTGCGTGTTGCTGATCGCTTTGTTGATGCTGGTGATGTCGCTGCGAAGAGCTTCGCTGGCGATCAAACCTGCAGGATCATCCTTACCGCTGTTGATTCGCAAACCAGTGCTCAAGCGAGTAAGCGTAGTTTGCAGTTCACTGTTTGTCTTGCTCAAGCGGTTCTGAGCTACGAGCGAGCTTACGTTGGTGTTGATTCGAGTCATTTGTGCATTACTCCCAAGGATCGGGTCGAGAAAGACGTAAAGTACGCGTTTCAAGGCTGCTGAAAAGCTGGCCCGCTTAGCGTGATCGCTAAACTGGTTGGAGTCAGCTCTTCAAACCCTGCCTTGGCGTTTCCAGAATCCGAAAGTATTTGTCGGGGGCAACTACGAAATAATTCGGTTTTTCAAGCCATTGGTGCTTCCACCTGCAAGCTCGAATAAACCTAGCATCGAAATTCATGCAACGTGGTTTGAATCGAAGGTGGATTTCGGTGAAAAGTTGTGGCGGTTTTGGGTGTTTGGGCGTTTTAGTCAGAAGACTCGTCATAACCGGCACTCTCTTCGCAGTCGCTTCATTTTTGCATGGATCCCCCCCAATCAAAAAGGAGGAAGAGTGCCAAGCACTCTTCCTCGCGAAGTATCTGCAAAGATGTACACCAAGATCGGTGGTTATCGCTGCCGATTTCCAAGTGATCGTGTTTCTTCGGGCTGGATGTGTCCAGCTTTCTGATTTTCACGTTTAATCGCTTCGTACACTTCTTGACGGTGTACAGGGATATCCTGTGGCGCTTCTATCCCCAAGCGAACCTTATCACCTCGAATATCGACTATGGTGATGACGACGTCATCGCCGATCATGATGCTCTCGTCTCTGTGTCGCGACAGCACCAGCATGAAAAGCTCCTTCTATTCCAGTCGTATGTCGGGCCCAACAGTCCTTTGGTCCTGCTATGAACGCGACGGGGGTTACCATCGACAATGCGGTAGCGGAGGTCACTGTATTCTTTTCACGATTTAATTTTCCGACCCAACGTCGCCTAAATTAGCCATGTCGAGAGTAACTCCACGCCGTCGAAAGCACTATCGTCGCGCCGCTTTGCAGTCAATGACCCCACTCGTTGTCTTTCCAGTTGGCGCGAGCATGCTGATTAGTTCGGGGTGGGTCAAACGGCGATAGCCGTCTAGAACCACCATTTGCTTGGATGGGAAGCCACAGGGAAGCGGTGTCCACATGGAAGCGGTGGGTCAGCGTCGCTGTCGCTCCTCGACCCACCCTACAAGAATACCGTGTTTAAAGGCCTCATTCGTGAGAAGTAGCACTGTCCAACTAGCGAGCTACAGTTTTTTTGGCTAGGCCGCCATGCGCAGCGCTGGCGAGTTGCTAAGACTGAGCGGCAATGCGAGTGGCTGGGCATCGGAAGTGATGACTTGAACTGCAATACACTTCGTTAAGTTGATCACGATGGGACTTCGCAGGTTGGCAGTCAACGTTTTTCCCGACTTGCTAACCACCGCCATCACGTAGACACGATCCGAGCTGCGAAGGTTCAGCAACGCCAATTGGCGACGTGGAATGGTCACGCGGTAGTCAGGCGCAAACTTCCGCGGACTGACCATCGGCAAGGCAACTTGCATTTGCGAGAGCGATTGCAACCAAGCGACATCACTATTCTGCGGGTCGGCAACGATCAACCAATGCCTACAAGCTTCGAATCCAATCAAACCTTGCGGGAACACAATCACTTGCTCTTGCTGCGCGTCGATTTGACCGAATCGCGTGGTTTGAACTAGCATTTGTCTGCTCCCGAGAAGGATTGAGTGAAAATCGACCGTTCCTCCCCGTCAGTATCGGCATAATCGGACTTACCAATGCAGTCCGATTGGACACGTTGGCATTTTTGGCGAGACAATTTGCGTGACACGGATTGCAAGTAGCCCGCTTAGCGAGGAAAATAGCCTTCAAATCAGAAGGGGCTAGCAAGATTTACTTTTGCCAGCTTTTACTGACGGGACCGTAGCTCAGCGGTTAGAGCAGGGGACTTAAGTGAGATTACCTAAACATCCTTGCATGGTAGTCTCAAATGGGTTGCTGCCACCTTCCAATGGAGGGTGACAGTAGAATCTGTCAAACTCGGGGAAAGCTAAAACGATCACTCGTAAAGCCAATCCCGAGCCAAGCCGCCGCAAACAAGCTCAATGGCTCGTTTGTAGCAGAAGGTGTAGAGACCAGACGGCAGACACGTAAAGTGAAGGTATGGTCCAGACCACAAACTCGAAAGAGGCAGTGAAAACTGTAGTGGTAAGCATAATCCCTTGGTTGCAGGTTCGAATCCTGCCGGTCCTATTTCGTTTTCGATTCGCAGGTGCGCAATTGTTCCGGCCACTGACGCCATGAAGCAGCAACTTGAACAGTCGCTTCTCGAAGTGTGGCCAGCCCCATCTTGGTCGCAAACCCGACTGCTGGTCGCCGTAAGCGGCGGAGCCGACAGCGTGGCTTTGCTGCGCGCGATCGCCCATGTGGCCCCTCGACGCGAGCTGATCCATGTGGCCCACTTCAATCACCAGTGGCGAGGCCCCGAGAGTGACGGCGATGAACAGTTTGTTCGCGAGCTATGCAGCCAGTTGTCGCTACCGCTAAGTTCTGTTCGGGCCAACCAGTTTAATGAAATTGTCGTTGAGCGAACGGAACAAGCAGCCCGCGACGCGCGCTATGCGTTCTTGTGCGAGACGGCTTACACTGTGGGCGCCCGTTACGTTGTCACTGCGCATACTGCCAGCGATCGCGTGGAAACGATGCTGCACAACTTGTGTCGCGGAACCGGTATGACGGGAGTAACGGCGCCAACACGCTTTCGCAACTTGGATGAAGATCTGGTGCTCGCGCGCCCCCTGCTGAGATGCACGCGCTCGCAAGTGGTTGATTACCTTGCTGCCATCGGCCAGGATTACCGCAACGATGCCAGCAATGAAAACATCGCGTACAAACGCAATTTCATCCGGCACAAGCTACTGCCGCTAATGCAAGCCGCGTATGGCGAACAGGTGGATACGCACTTGCTCGATTTTTCCGAAATCGCCGAAGAAGCAACTCAAGCGTTACGATTCTACGCTCGGGGTTGGCTCGAAGCGTTTCGCACGAATGAAACTGCTGCAAGGGAATTAGTATTCCCAAGTGCCGCGCTTCGAGATACGCCTTGGCCGGTGGTTCAGCTGGCGCTGGAGTCGTGCTGGAAGCAGAATCAGTGGCCCCTCCAAGCGATGACCCGTGCTCACTGGCTTCAGGTATCTGATCTAGCACGAGAGAGCGAATCGTCACAGCTCTGGCAAACGAAAATGAAC
>JANLQO010000497.1:0-3012 GCA_031367855.1 Planctomycetia bacterium
GGCATGTCGACTTTGATCCGGAAATTTGTGGCCGCATTGTATTGGTCTTGCACCAAAGGGAACCCATCTTTGTATGCAACCGGCAGTTTGAATTCGACCGGGGTTACTTTGCTAGGTCCTGTGTTGCCGGCGCCCAGAGCCCAGCACGCGATGTCGACGTGGTGAGCGCCCCAGTCGGTCAATTTTCCACCAGAATACTCGTGCCAATTGCGGAAGGCATAGTGGCAATTGCTATGCAACGGCACACCACCACCGTAACCCGTGCGCATTTCGGGAAGTGCGCGATAGTCGACTTTCGGTGCAGGTCCGAGCCAGAATTCCCAATCGAGTCCGGTTGGTACAGGTGCCACAGGAATTACCGGCGAAGCGTCCATGCCATTAATGCCGCAGGTCACCCGCTGAATCGTGCCAATACGTCCATGCTTTACGAGCGCGACAGCTTGCAGGAATCGCTGATCCGATTCCGTGCGCTGCATGGTACCAACTTGAAAGACACGACCGGTCTCCTTAACGACCTTTTCAATCAGCTTGCCTTCAGCGATCGTCAGCGTAAGCGGCTTTTCACAGTAGACATCTTTGCCTGCGTACATGGCTTCGACAGCGATCTTGGTGTGCCAGTGGTCTGGCGTGGCGATCATGACCGCATCGATGTCCTTTCGATCAAGGATCTTTCTATAGTCCTTAAAAGCATCGGGTTTCTTTTTCTGCGCCTTTTCCGCCTTCTCCACATTCGCTCCTAGGACGTTCGCATCGACATCGGCGAGTGCAGCGAAATCCGCGAACTTAAAGGACTTGTTGGTAATTTCCCAACCTTGATTGCGTAGTCCAATCGTCGCGAAGACTGGGCGTTCATTAGGTGACTGGTAGCCGAACGCCCGGCTCATGGCGGGCAGCACCATAGCGGCAGTCCCAGTAACGGCGACGCCCTGCAGAAAATTACGGCGGGTGGCTTGATGAGATACTGACATCGGCAAAATCCTCTTTTTAGAGATGATCCAGAGAACGTTGGATTGAAACGAGAGATGCAAACTTCGGACTAATGGAAGTGTCTCCATTTGCGAGAGTAAATTGTACCTGAATTTGGTCGTGATGGTATTGCCATGTTCGCTGGCTTGCGCAATCGCTGGATCCCTGCGGGCTTTTCTACGCAAAATTTTGGCTACGACAAGACGGAATGAATGACGTGACCGTGTACGTCAGTCAACCGGCGGTTGGCTCCGTTGTGTTGAAACACCAACCGTTCATGGTCGATGCCGAGTAAATGCAGCACGGTGGCATGGAAATCATAGTTGCTGATCGGGTCGCGGACGGCCTTCCAAGACCATTCGTCCGTCTCGCCGACAGCGATGCCTGGCCGAATACCGGCACCGGCTATCCAGCCCACCGAGGCGCGACCGTTATGATCCCGCCCTTCGCTACCTTGGGAAAATGGCATGCGACCAAACTCGGTGTTCCATAACAGCAGCGTGTCGTCGATCAATCCACGAGACTTGAGATCGGCAAGCAGGGCGGCTGTGGGTTGATCCGTCGCTTGGGCCATGGGCGGCAATTCCTTGATGATACTACTATGGTTGTCCCAGTTGCCGCTCGCGCCGTTCGATCCGCTCCAGACTTGAACCACGCGCACGCCGCGCTCGATCATGCGGCGCGCCAGCAAACAGCGCCGACCGAAATCTTCGGTCACGGGGTTATCCAGTCCATAAGCTTGGAGCGTGGCTGGCGACTCTCGCGACAGATCGAACACTTCAGGAGCACTCAGTTGCATCTTCGCGGCTAACTCGTAAGCTCGAATGCGTGCCTCAAGTCGCGAGTCGTGGTCGTTAGCGGCAGCGTTGTCGCGATTCGTGGCGGCCAGTAACTCCAATCCGTCCCGTTCCGAATCCGCGCTAACAAAACGCGCATTCGAGGGAGCATGCAGGCCATGCAACGGTTCGGCAAGGTGCGCTTGGATAGCGGTCCCTTGATGCGTTACGGGCAAAAAACCGGAACTGAAATTCCCACGCTGGTTGTAAGGCAATCCGCGCGCATCCGGCAATACAACGAAGGCTGGTAAGTTCTCGTTGATCGCTCCCAAACCATAACTGACCCATGCACCGAAGCAAGGAAACCCCGGCAATTGGAAACCGGTGTTCATCAAGTAACTGGCTGGTCCATGGACGTTGGTTTTGGAGGTCATCGACAAAAGTACTGCGATATCATCCACGTGCCGCGACAGGTGCGGCAATAGCGAGCTGAGCCAGCGGCCACTTTCTCCATGCTGCGAGAATGCGAACGGCGATCCGAGTACATTGCCCGGTACGCTGGTTGCCGCCTCGACGCGCTCGTCCGTCGCGGGCTCGAACTTTTGCCCATGTCGAGCCTGTAGAGACGGTTTGTAGTCGAACAAATCCATCTGGCTAGCGCCACCGTTCATAAACAGTTGAATAACGCGTTTGACTTTGGCCGGATGATGCAAGCCGCCGTTAAGGTCCGCCTGGGCTTGATCGCCTAAGGCACCTTCGCTGCCAAGCAATTGCCACAGCGCGACTCCTCCGAGTCCGCTGACCGCGCTGTGTAAAAGTTCCCTACGTAATAACATGATTCGCCGCTCAATCGATAAACATGAACTCATTCAAGTTGAACAACAACCGACAAAAATTTGCGAGTCCGTGTTGGTCCGCGTAGTTTGAAAAGCGAATGTACTCTGCCGCATGTGGCGCTCGCCCCAACGCCAATCGCAACGCTAGTTCAATGCGTTCCGCAGTGGTTTTCCGCTCCCGTTGCAACCGGATAGCCAAATGCTCCGCTTGATTCAGCACGAGCGCATCGTTCCACATCGCCAACACTTGCTGGACTGTGACGCTGTTCGAGCGAGCTGACATGATCTGATCACCGGCGGGACAATCGAGCGCCTCCATAAATGGATCGGGCAGTGTGCGGAATAGGAAGCGGTAGACGCTCCGCCGCTGACCCGCTGGCCCGTCGAGATCAAACAGTCCGTAGTCGATGATGGGAGTTACATGACGGCCTGGT
>JANLQO010000555.1:0-9848 GCA_031367855.1 Planctomycetia bacterium
CGACGGCCGCCCCCCCGCCGCCCTCGACCCCGCCGCCCTCGACCCCGCCACCGCCGCCCTCTTCCCCGCTTCATTCAAAGAATCCGCCATTGGACATGTTCCCACGGGATGGTTGGTGGGTAGTCTTGCCGACGTCATGGATATTCAAGGAGGAACACAAACGCCTGCCTCAGAATTTCTCTCGGAGGCCACAAATGGGTATGTGCGTTTAGTACAGATTCGAGATTATGAATCTGAGTCGCATCTTACATTCGTTAGAGACAATTCGAAGATTCGCAAATGCTACCGTGACGATGTCATGATCGCGAGGTACGGCGCGTCAGTGGCGAGGATCTGCTGGGGACTTGAAGGGGCCTACAATGTTGCTCTCGTCAAGGCAGCGCCGCGGAAGGCATGCTATCGCGAGTTCTTGCGGTCCTACCTTCAAGCTCACGATTTTCAAGCGCGTCTCATTGGCATGAGTAATCGAAGTGTGCAAGCTGGTTTCAACAAAGGTGACATCGCAAGCTTTCAGATCGCCATTGCTCCCGATGGTATCCTGGAGAAGTATCAAACCTCTGCGTGGGAACTCCGAAAGCGAATTCTTCACAACAAAGATGAATCCCGCACCCTCGCCATGCTGCGCGACACGCTGCTACCAAAACTGCTGAGCGGGGAGTTGAGCGTGGCGGAAATCGAGAAGGAGGTTTCCGCATGAAACATCTGCGCAACCTTGGTTCCCAGTTCAGCATCTCATTACCGCCCGACGAGGAAGGGTTCATTGGCCGCGAATGTCCAGTGACCGAATGTGAGGGTTACTTTAAACTCCAGCCGGGTACCGGCCTCAAAGGCGAGAACCTCCCATGCCATTGTCCGTATTGCGGCCAGGGAGCGGGCTCCGACAAGTTCTTCACTAAAGCACAGGTCGAGTACGCAAAGTCTGTGGTGATGCGTGAGGTCACTGGGGCAGTGTTAAAAGACTTGAAGTCGCTGGAGTTCAATCACCGGCCAAGAGGCGCGTTTGGGATTGGCATCAGCATGAAAGTAAGCGGCCAGCAAATAGCGATTCGCCGCTACCGCGAATCCAAACTCGAAACCGAAGTGGTGTGCGACAGATGCACGTTGCGCTACACCATCTACGGAGTGTTCGGCTTCTGCCCTGATTGTGCCGTCCACAATTCGCTTCAAATTCTGAACAAGAATCTCGAACTGATTCAGAAACTCTTGGCCGTCGCTGAGTCGCAAGAGCCACAAGTTGCACAGCACTTGATTGAGAACGCGCTGGAAGATTGCGTTTCAGCGTTCGACGGCTTTGGCCGAGAGACGTGCCGGGTATTTGCAACGAGGGCAGCAAAACCACAGAAAGCAGCTGAGATTCGATTCCAGAACATCGCGGCTGCTCGTGACCGGGTAAGGGAGCAGTTCAGTGTGGATTTCGCCGCAACAGCGGCACCTGTGGACTGGAAACTTATTCTGCGCGCCTTTCAGAAACGGCACTTGCTGGCGCACAAGATGGGCGTGGTGGACGAGGATTACCTTTCTGCGACCGGAGATTCGCCGTCGCTGCGCGGTCGCAAAGTCTCGATCACTGCCTCTGAGGTTCGCGATCTTGTCGCCCATCTGCACCACCTCGGAGTTGAACTGTTCCGCTCATTGGAGACTAAACAATGATCTAATCCCGCGCCTTCGCCAGCCTGCTTGATACGCTGTTAACAAGACTGCTAACTACGTTGTGATTTTCGATGACCGAGAGGATTCTGTCCTGCTATGGACGGCTTACTGCGTTGAAGCTGAGCTGGGAATTGCACTTTCCCGCCGCACTCTCCGCCACCGTGGAGGTCTTCACATAACGCATCTAACAGCTACGAAAAGCGCTTTGCACATGACGGATCTAAAATGTTCGCGTAAAATGTTGCGGGAGGAAGGACATGCCACTTTTGAACAGTAATAACATCACCGCCGAATTAAGCTATGCGTATCTGCACGCAGTGGCAGCAAAATGCGGTATGGGATGTTCGTGGGGAAACCGTCACGACGATGGTGTGGGAGTTGACGCCACAATTCGCGTTCGGGAAGACTTTGGGGCACAAGCCCTATTGAATAGCTTCACGATCGACGTCCAGCTCAAATCAACCGTGCAAGCGTTGTCAGTGAACGAGGGGAGCTATTCGTATCCGCTATCCATGAAGAACTACGACGAACTTCGCGATACAAATTGCAGCCCGCTTAAATTCCTTGTGGTTTTGATGCTACCGGCCGCCCACGACCAGTGGCTTGACGTTTCGAAAGATCGGTTGATTACTCGGCGCTGCGCCTATTGGGTTGGTCTGCATGGCGCACCGGCAAGTACCAATTCAACCAACCAAACGGTTTACATTCCAGAGGTAAACGTGCTGACACCGGAAAGCTTGCGCCAGATTGCCGAAAAGTTTGCTTTTCAGGAGAAACTGTCCTATGCCGTTTAATGATCAACTTGATCGAAACATCCTGCTCGGAATCCTCAAGAGTCTCAAACCCCGTGAGGTTCGCGCTTACGCGAGTGCGAATGGTTGGATTCGCAAACCACAGGACTTTGGTGGTCTCGCTGTTTTCGACCATTCCGAACGGGAACTCACGCAATTGCTGGTTCCAATGGAATCAGGGTCGAACGATTTTCCTGTTCGTATGCTCGACGTTGTTCAACGTCTTTCCGAACTAGAGGAGCGATCTATACTGGAAATTGCCAATGACTTATTGAACCCAGACGCCGATACCGTCCGCTTTCGAATCTCAGACCCCTCTATTTCGTCTGATCTAAGACTTTTGAAGGGGATAGAGATACTTGACGGTGCACGCAAGTCTCTGCTGGCTGCGGCGCATTCGATTCTTGCTCCTGTTCAATATCATCCGCGTCTTAGTCGCCGAGAAGCCATGGAGTTTGTTGATCAATGTCGATTGAAACAAACTGAGCATGGAAGCTTTGTAGTTGCAATTGCCTGCCCTCTGGACGCAGTTGATGCCGATGGACTTCTTGAAGGTATTGACTCATTCACTCGTCAAACAACGAAGGTACTAATGGAATCTTTGGATCGCATTGAATCATGTATCGAAGCCGATCAAGAGGCGAGTTTGACAATTGTCGAAAATGGCAAAGTTCCGATTAGCGCCAATCTATGTGATGCGATTGCTAAGTTACAGCCACCTTCAGAAAGAGGGTTCGTCGAGATATCAACAACCTGGGCGAGTACGAAGCCAAATGAGGATATGCCGAAACGCAAAGTAGTCCGATTCGCAGAAGATCATTTCAATGTCATTCGTGACGTCGGTACTCGATTGCGTCCAAAACATGAGGCGGAAGTTGCGAGTTTTGCGGGGCAAGTAGAAACGCTCGACGGTGATCTAAACGAAGCGGGAAGACGGTATGGTGAAGTGGTTTTGGATTTGCTCGTCGAAAACGAACTCGTACGAGCGCGAGTTCAGTTGGAGCCAGACGATTACGCGGTGGCTGATGCTGCGCACATGAACGGAAAACCGGTTATCGTACGCGGGGAATTGCACAGAGGACGCAGAACGCATCGCTTGTCAAAGGTCACAAAGTTTGAAACGGTGCAGGATGCCGATGTGCAGCCAAGTCATCGCGATTAGCCGGTGCAACAAGTTCGCAATTCTTCTTTTCATCGGTAACTTCCGTGTCGTACTTCTCGGCCACGACGTTTTGCTCTGCACCGCGCACCCATGTCAGAAAGCAAGTGCGTGGTTTCATAGATGGAAGAAGTACCAGAATAGCTAAAGCCGCCCCGAGGGACGGCTTTGTTACTCCTTCTACACATGGTAGATGAGCTGCATTAACTATCGGTCGCAAAGTGCAGAAAGTCAAGCCAAGTCTGCCGAAATAGGGTTTAACCGGCTCAAAGTGCTTATTCGAGAGGCTATTTCTTTGATCGTTGACCGTATTCCGGAAAGCCGGATGTCTTTGCTGACGCGCGAATTTACAATCCAGTTGATTGACGCGAACAAGACGCGACTCCTGGGTAGTTAGAATAAAACCGATGAATGCTCTCTTTGTAGCGTGGCAAGCAAAAGATAATCCTTCTGGCAAGGGTTCCGTCTGGGGGCCGGTTGGGCGCTTGGAATTCGACAACGGCGTGTACCGTTATTACTACACGCGAGGTGCCCAGTCGCTGCCTGGTTTTCAGCCATTTGTTGGTATGGAGGATCTCAATCAGGTCTACGAGTCGAATCGGCTCTTTCCGCTCTTTGCCAACCGCTTACTGCCACCATCCCGCCCCGAATTTCGCGCGTATCTGACTTGGAGCGACTTCAATCCAGACGATCCGCCGGAACCCCTGATGCTGCTTGGAAGAACTGGTGGGTTGAAGCAAACCGATGCCGTCGAGTTGTTCCCGTGTCCAACGCCCAATTCGCACGGATGTTATGTCAATTTCTTCTTTGCGCATGGAGTTCGCTTCCAACTACCTAACGCTGGTCCAATTCTTGCCCAATTGCATTTGGGTGATGAGTTGCAACTGCGCCCGCAGCCATTCAATCCCGGTGATGCGAATGCGGTTGCAATTTTTTCCCACGATACGCCGCTCGGCTACGTTCCAAGATATTTGGCATCGGATGTAAAGCGATTGATTGACGAGTGCCCTGAACAGGAAGTGCGCATTGTCGTTCAACGCGTGAATCAGGATGCGCCCATTCAACAGCGCTTGCTGTGTCGTTTGCAAGCCTGTTGGCCAGTCGGTTTTCACCCGTGTGAAGGCGAACAGTTTCAGCCGATCCCTAGCGGGTGCGATGTAGCATAACCCAATCGTAACTTGCGTAACTGATTGGTCCAAGTGGACGACAGGCAAACCTGCTGAGCGTTTGGCACTGATCCCAGTCGGCCAGGAAATCATTCTCGAGCAAGAAGACGGCAAGAAACGCTTTGTGCAGATAGTGACCGACCTCTCGCAAGCCTTTGCCCTCTGCGCCGCCAGCGACGAAGCCACCGCGAACCGCGACGACGTCAGTTATTTTCAAGCCATCCAAGCCGCGCTCAACAAACAGAGCACTGGCAGTCGCAAGACACCGGAGCAGATCGACGCTGCGATTCGCCAATTGGTGTCGGGGGCGATCACCACAGACGGGCAGATAATCGACGTCTTCACCGCTGCCGGATTACCCAAGCCCGACATTGGCATCTTATCCGAGCAGTTTCTCGCCGAAGTGCGTGGCCTAAAACACAAGAATGTCGCAGCCGAGTTGCTTGCCAAACTGCTCAAGGATGAATTGAAGACTCGCGCCAAACGCAACCTAGTCCAGTCGCAGCTTTTCAGTGAGAAACTCAAAAAGACGCTCAACGCTTACCACAACCGCGCCATCGCCACGCAAGAAGTCATTGACGAATTAATCAAACTTGCCAAAGAAATGGATGCCGCCACAAAACGTGGCGTTGACATGGGGCTCACCGATGACGAAGTCGCCTTTTACGATGCCCTAGCCGTGAATGACTCCGCAGTGCAAGCCATGGGTGATAAACAGTTAAAGGTCATCGCCGCAGAGCTGATTACCCAGGTCCGCAAAAGCGTGACCATCGACTGGACCTTACGAGAAAGTGCCCGCGCCAAAATCCGCGTTATTGTCAGGCGCATTCTTAACCGCTACGGCTATCCACCCGATCTACAAGAAGACGCGGTTAAGACCGTACTGCAGCAGGCAGAGCTGTTGTGCGCGGAATGGGTCAACGAATGAACCGTTGCCACGCACTTACGCAGGACCTAGGCTTAACTTGCCCAATTCGGCGCAATGGCACGCACTCGACTTTGATGCGCCCGTCGAAACGAAGCTGGTGTTAAGTCGGAAGACACTCGTATCGAAAGCTGATCAACTGTGCAAATTGTTACGAATTGCATGTGGACACCCTCACTGTTAATGTATACAGATGTACACTATTCCGCAGGAGTTTTTTAATTTGCTCGAAATTTGCGAAATTTTTTCTGCCTAAAGTGCGAGCCTTTGGCACAATTACCTCTTGAATGCGCGGCACATGCCCCCAGGGCTGCGATACTTATCAAACCCGCCCCGAGCTCCGGTTTTCCAGAAGCGACGCTCGGCCGCGCCCCAGCGGCCCTATAGCCTAAGTCGGACTACTTGAACTGGAATATATCACTTTGTATGCTGTTGACATCTGTCAACAGCCGACCATATTATCTAATAGAGATTGGCAACGAATGTCCCGTCCTCGCCACCCCGACAAGCATATTGAAGCAGTGCTTAAATATGCTGAATCGCTGGGATGGCGCGTTGAAAAATCGGCTGGTGCGGCACACTGCTGGGGAAGAATTTATTGTCCACAAAACACACGTTTGGGCTGTAAAACTTCAGTGTTCTCAACACCCAAAAACCCTCAAAATCACGCGCGGCATTTACAGGTTTCGTTGATGCATGCGCGCATGCGAATGATCACGAATAGGTCAACTAATGGCTGAGTTTGATTTCACGCTGATTCTATCGGGAATCACCGATTTTACTGACGAGCAAGTCGACACGCTTTATAGCGCTGGGTGCGACGACGCAACCGTCGCGCAACGTGGTGGCCGCGTTTATATGACATTTTCACGCGAAGCTGATTCAATGATTGGCGCTATCATCAGCGCGATAGAGAATATTCAAAAAGCGGATATTGGCGCTAGCGTATTACGCATCGACACATGCAATTTGGTAACTCAAGCTGAAGTCGCAAGGCGACTTGACCGCAGCCGACAGAACATGGAGCAATACGTTAGCGGGAAAAGAGGACCGGGCGGTTTCCCTGCACCTGCCTGTAACATAAAAGAGGGACAGCCTCTATTTTATTGGTGCGAAGTCGCATACTGGGCCTATCAGAACAATATCCTTAGCGAGAGTGCAAACCGAGAAGCACAGGAAATTGCAATTTTGAATAATATTCTCGAACTCGAGCATCAAAAAGTCATAGAGCCAGAAGCGACCGCGCGGATGCTGCGTCACTTTTCGGTTTGTAAACCTTGCGATGAAAACCGCCTGGCTACCAACTAATCTCGAATCAGTTCGTTGGTCCGTGAACCTAACGTATTCGCTTCGCATCTGCGCACTATGTCCGCCGCGACTCAGCGCCGCACAGTGTTTAGTCGAATCATCTTGTCAGCCTCGAAGCAGTCGCCCGAGCAAACGTTTGAACAAGAATTCATTACCATTTTAGAGCGCCACAAGATCACCTATGACCC
The DNA here is from genome assembly GCA_031367855.1 of Planctomycetia bacterium. Classification (GTDB taxonomy): domain Bacteria; phylum Planctomycetota; class Planctomycetia; order Pirellulales; family Pirellulaceae; genus Aureliella. Next base: position 7,188 of record JANLQO010000555.1, read on the forward strand.
GCGCTATTTATTCGAGCAAGAGGTGGGCTTATGCAGCCTGATGGCGAAACAGAATCTCACCGCGGCCGACGGACACCAAGTCGCCGTGAAACAGATCAAATTCGGATTGCACTAACGCCTCGTCGAACTCAAAGCCAAGGTCTTTAATCGTGCGCAGCATGATCTTGACGGACTGCGGCTGGTACGTGGCGGCATAGCGAAAGCTGGGGAGCAGTTGTGGTGGGTTGGGACCGAACAGCGCTAGTGTACCGCGGCGCATGCCGGCGCCAGGCCGGATACCACATTCGCCGAATACGATTACCGTGCCAGCGATCATGTTAAAGCCGATCATGTCACCGGTCGATCCGCCGATGGCTATCAAGCCCCGGCGCATGGTAAGCCCGATTTCATTGCCGGCGCTACCATCGACCAAAATGGTTCCTCCCGTCATACCCTTGGAAGAACCCCGATAAGCGGCTCCGGTCAAGTGTCCGGCATTTCCTTTGACACGAATCAAACCATTTTTCATTTCCGCCCCGACCCAGCCGCCAGCATCACCTTCGACAAGGATTTCACCGCCACGCATTTGGCTGCCCACATGCCGCCCGGCAGCGCCGCGAATCCGGACCCTGCCGCTTGTCATATGCGCACCGATCCAATGGACGCCCGCAAGATTGCCCTCGAAATCCATGCATTTGTCGCTCCCGTCACCCGAAATGTCGAACATTTCTTTGATGGGAAGATTGCAATTGCCATGAAAAATCTCGAATCGCTCGATTTCGCTCAAAGACTTATCGCAGACCCAATCCGGTGTGAAACCCTCAATTTCAACTGGAACGGATGTTTCAGCTTTGTATGTCAGCCTGATCGCCATAAAGTCGAATTTCCCTTAGAGTCTATTGCTGAGTCTTGCGCACGTACCGCTCCGCAACGTGGCCAACTTTTTGTGACTAACTTTTTACGCCCAGTTCACATATCGTGGAAGGCTATGACGCCATTTTCGGCACAGGACATGAGACCAAACGCCATGAATAAAGGAGCTATTGTACTATGTGGTGGCAAGTCTAGTCGCATGGGTCGCGATAAAGCCACGTTACCATTTGGTCCAGAACTGATGCTGCAACGCGTGGTGCGTTTGGTAAGCCAGACGGTTGACCCCAAGTTCATCGTTGTCGTGGCAGCAAGCGATCAAGACATACCAACGCTTCCGGCAACTGTGATGGTAACTCGGGACCAGCGCCCCAGCCGGGGCCCCTTGGAAGGGATTGCCGCCGGTCTGCGGGCCATGCCCAACGTTGTGGATGCCGTGTACGCGACCAGTTGTGACGTACCACTACTTTTACCGGAATTCGTAAACGAGATGTTTGAGCGACTAGGTGAAAACGAAGTTGCAGTTCCATTTGACGGACAATATCATCATCCATTGGCTGCAGTATATCGCCCACGACTGTTAATGTTGATTCAGGCACTCCTGGAATCCGATCGACTGCGCCCTCGGTTTCTGTACGATCAAGTGCCAACAGCAGAAGTTTCCGTTGAAACGCTTCGCGCAGTCGACCCGAACTTATTGACTTTGATGAATTTGAATCATCCTGAAGATTATCACGCCGCCCTGCAAAAAGCTGGATTTGCGATGCAGGAATGATGGGTTAGCACGCTACGCGGTTACCCTCCCGCAGTCGGTGGCACGTCCCTGAGTATTCGAAGGGCGTGGCTGGTTCCGTGGTAGTTCATTTCTGATTTGTCCGTAAAACGGCGTGCCCAACGGGCCCCCGCGACAGAGTGTTGATGGTCGCCCACGCCGGCAAGGTTGTGAAGCGTTTTCGACAACGAATTCATGAGTTTTAAGACTACCGGTACTTCATGGTCGCATCCGGCAGATGCGACCCACCCAGCAGATGCGACCCACCCTGGGTCACTCTTGCCGAACTTGCCGAGTGTGACCTTGTGCCGCCCCGTTTGCCAGAGCAATTGAGACAATTGCTCTACACTAGTGACTCCAGCAATTGCTTCGCCTCAACTTGGTCCGGCAGGTCGAAACCTTCGGTGAACCAGCCGTAAACTTTCGCGAGAGCGGACCGAGCTTCAGTCGTCCGGTTTTGCGATTGCCAGAGTCTACAGAGACTCATCGTGGTACGCAGTTCCCAGGACATTGCGTCTTGTGAACGGGCGATTTCTAGTGACTGATTGAAAGCGGCTTCGGCCTCCTGCCGTCGATTGCAAGCTAGCAGAATCTCGCCACGCAGGCGATGGCTTTCGGCGAGGAAAAAAACGTTGCCGTTAATTGCGGATGTTTGAATGGCTTCGTCAATGCGACGTAGCGCTTCGTCAGTATTGCCGCTCAAAAGATGGGCCTGAGCGAACACGGAATAAAAGTGGGAGAGCGATAGCCTGGCACCTGTCATGTTAAACACATCGAGCCCCGCTTGCAGCAGCGCTAAGCATTCCCCGATTTGCTTGTCGAGCAGTAGGGCAAAACCGTGATGCAACAATCCTTCGGCTTGCCAGAATGCGAATCCCTGTTCTTTACCGATTGCGAAGGTCGCATCCGCCGCGCATCGCACCTCGGCACTCAGCCTGCAGTTGTGATACAACCAGCCAGCATGGCCCAAGGCGTAGGCTAGGCTGAATGGATGTTGGCAGGCACGACCCAGCGTGATCGCTTGCTCAATGCGCGCAATC
>JANLQO010000566.1:0-9491 GCA_031367855.1 Planctomycetia bacterium
GAGCAATTTTCTGGCAAAGTCAAAGTTGGCAAAATCAACATCGACGACAATCCGAACATCACGCAACAATACGGAATCCAAAGTATTCCCACGCTGATGCTGTTCAAGGACGGCGAAGTCGCCGAGCGTTTCATGGGCATGCCTCCCAAGGCAAAGCTCGTCGGTGCAATTGAGTCGTTGGCATAGCCAAATCGTTTCTGGAGGGTGGGTCGAAGCCTGAGACCCACCTTTTGGCGAACAACGTTTCGATTGAGCATTTCGCCTCTTTCGTCGGCAGTCGCGGACCACTCCGTACCCTCCTTTAGGCAATCACAGCAAGTTCGGGGTAAAGAATTCTCAATCGGGCCTTGCCGAAAGACCGGTCTATCGAGTACATTTTTGGGTCCGAATCAGCCCGTTTTCGGTGGATTCAGAATCACTCGCCAGAGTGGCGGAATGGCAGACGCGCTGGATTCAAAATCCAGTGCCCGCAAGGGTGTGTGGGTTCGATCCCCACCTCTGGTATTTAGTCTTGGACTGTAAAGTTGCGTGCAGTAGAAGGCTGAAGCGACGCTTGAACCTTAGTTAGCGAATAGTCAAATCGGCGGAAAAACCGACTTTAGTGGAATTCATAAGTAAATGCCAACAATCAATCAGCTAGTGCGACGGAATCGCGTCGTTCAACGAACTCGAACCAAGACGGTCGTGCTTGAAAAGTGCCCACAAAAGCAGGGTGTTTGCTTGCAAGTCCGCACAATGACGCCGAAGAAGCCGAACTCGGCTCTGCGAAAAATCACGCGTGTGCGTTTATCCAACGGCAAAGAAGTCACCGTGTACATTCCTGGCGAAGGTCACAACCTACAAGAACACTCGATCGTGCTCATCCGCGGTGGTCGTGTTCGCGATCTGCCCGGTGTGCGCTATCAAGTTGTGCGCGGTGCTCGCGATACACTCGGAGTCACCGGTCGTAAACAAGCTCGCAGCCGTTACGGCGCGAAGAAGAGCTAACAACAAAAACTAACTTAAAAAACCTCCGCAACGGAAATAGCCATTCATGGGAAAGATTACTGCAAGTCGCTTCATGCTGCGACCTGACGCGAAGTTCAATTCGCTGCTCGCCGGCAAGTTCATCAACTGCCTGATGTATGACGGCAAGAAGAGCACCGCTCAACACGTGTTCTATAGCGCTCTCGAAGAGATTCAAGAGAAGGTCAAAGACCGGCCCGCGATCGAAGTTTTCGAGACCGCCCTTGAGAACGTCAAGCCGTACATTGAAGTGCGTTCAAAACGCGTTGGTGGTGCTTCCTACCAAGTGCCCATGCAAGTCAATCGCAATCGTCAGCAATCGCTGGCAATTCGCTGGATTTTGCAAGCGGTCCGTGAGAAGAAGGGCCGGGCAACATCGCAAAAGCTGGCTGAAGAATTGCTGGCCGCTTTCCGCAAGGAAGGTGTCGCTATGTCACGTCGCGAAAACACCCATCGTATGGCTGATGCTAACAAGGCGTTCGCTCACTTCGCTTGGTAATTCGTCACGAAAACATTGAGAGCCGCGTTGTGTACTTTTGTGAACTACGTGGCTCTTTTTCTGCGCCGAAAAAGCGTAATTTGAAAGTCACTTCTCGCTGAACACCACCTAGTTTGGCGACTTTTCGTTTCACACCTTCTCCCCACTTAGATCTATTCCAAGGCTTCTGAAATGGCACGGGCTCTCGAAGCACTTCGAAACATCGGTATCATCGCTCACATCGATGCTGGAAAGACGACCGTCACCGAACGCATGCTCTACGTGAGCGGCGCCAAGCATCGGGCTGGCGGAGTCGATGAAGGCACCACCGAGACCGATGACGACCCTGAGGAACAAGAACGCGGCATTACCATCTATGCCGCCTGCGTGACTTTCCGCTGGGGCAATTACGTTGTAAACCTGCTGGACACGCCCGGACACGTTGACTTTACCGCCGAAGTCGAACGCTGTTTAAGAGTGCTCGACGGAGCCGTGGTAGTCTTCAGTGCGCGCGAAGGTGTCGAGGCGCAAAGTGAGACTGTTTGGCGTCAAGCGAATAAGTATCAAGTTCCGCGCATCGTGTTCATTAATAAGCTCGACCGCGAAGGTGCTGACTTTTACCGCGTTCTCGAAGACATTGCCGCGCGCCTGAACGCTACGCCGGTCGCGATACAAATTCCTGCTGGCCAAGGACCAACGCATACGTCCGATCCATTTACGGGCGTGATCGACTTGATCGACATGCAGTTCATTCGCTTTTCGAAGGAAGACGACGGCAAGCAAGCACTCAAAGAAGACATTCCGGAACATCTCGTCGAGGACGCGCAGGGCTGGCGCGATGTTATGCTCGAATCGTTATACGGCTTCAGCAATGAACTTGCAGAACTCGCGCTCGAAGAGAAATCGATTCCAGCAGAGCTGATTCGCAAAGCCCTCCGCGAAGGCTGCATTAACATGAAGATTCAACCCGTGCTCTGCGGATCGGCACTGCATGGAATGGGAATTCAACCGTTATTGGATGGCGTTGGTTTTTACTTGCCGAGCCCGCTTGATCGTCCGCCCGTCTTTGGTGTCGATCCCAAAAAACGGGACAAGCAACTCGAACGCAAGCCGTCTGCCCAAGATCCATTTTGTGCGTTGGTATTCAAAATCCTACCGGCCAAAACCGGCGATCTGTACTGGATTCGCGTTTATTCGGGGACACTCGATGCGAACTCACGCGTCTATAATCCTAACCGTGATAAGAAAGAAAATATCGCTCAGTTGTGGCAGATCCACGCAACTAAGAAAGAGCGCCAGGGCCAAGTGCAGCAACTTGAATGTGGCGACATCGCCTGTGCTATCGGCCCACGACTGTCCATTACCGGCGATACGCTGTGCGATACTCGCGAAATGATCGAGTTGCCAAGCATTCAGTTCGCTCAAGCGGTGATCTCGATGGCCATTGAGCCGGAGAATGCAACTGAACGCAAGAAGCTCTCCGAAGTGCTCGATATGCTCAAGCGGCAAGACCCGACCTTCAATGCGATCGAAAACGAAGAGTCCGCGCAGACGCTCATTTGCGGCATGGGCGAATTGCACTTGGATGTGATCAAGCACCGTTTGACGCGAGATTTCAATCTAAATGTCAAATTCTATAAACCACGTGTCAATTACCGCGAGACGATCAGTAACCCAGCGGAGGTAATCGGTCAGTGCAACCGTCAGCTCGGAGCGGTGCAAATGTTTGCGCGGGTCAAACTGCTGTTCGAGCCGCTCGAAGATCGCTCAGCCAATGTGATTGTGCTCGACAAGAACTTCGGTGAAGGAGCCTTGCCGGATGCCATCAAGACATCCATCCTTGAGGAACTTCGCGGTCGCGCCCAGGGCGGAGGGCTCATCGGCAGTTTCCCGTTAACAGGGATTCGTATCAGTTTGCTGGGCGGGGAAATGCGCGAAGTTGGTTCGGACGAAGTCGCCTTTCGAATCGCCTCGAACGATGCCTTTGACGAGGGTCTAAAATCCGGCACAGCCACATTGCTCGAACCAATTATGCGGATGGATATCACCACGCCCGATGACTACATGGGTGAAATTGTCGGCGACTTGCAGCAGCGTCGCGCATTGATCGAAAGCACAGAATCACGTGGCGTCATGACCGCCATCACAGCTTTCGCGCCGCTGAAAGAACTGTTTGGTTACTCATCCGCTATTCGCTCGCTCAGCCAAGGTCGCGCGTCATGTTCGATGGAACCGTACGGTTATCAGCCCGCTCCAGAGCAAGACGTTGAGAGTTTTGGTTACGAACGGCCAGAGGATTAATAAATCAAATAGTTCATCCGGGAATAACCTGCGCATACGAGACTGACTTTGAGTTGGTGGGCCGCTCGTGGGTCGCTCCTTCCGGGTGCGACCATCGCTGAGCCCGCACAATCCAGGTGGCTTGGGACATCCGTATGAACACCGGCAAGGCTAAATCCGGATGAACCCAACAAATAGTGTTTCTGTTGATTTCGCTAACCAAAATATGTGGTCTCACCCCTCCGGGGCACAGGCAGCTCGATTTTGCTTAATTGGTCAGGGTGTTGGCTGTAATCGATTGAATTTTATGTTAGCTTCAATTTCAGTGTTTTGCGCGTACCCGGTTCACACGGCGAAAACCGGACGCTAACGCGTTCCGGCTGATGTTCCTACCCTAAAATCTAATCTGGACAAAGCACTAGGTCTCCACTTCACCTCGTTGATCGTGGGGTAGAAACGTGTCTGAAAAGCGTCAAACTCCGAAGGACTCTGAACTACCTCCCACCGTTTTGCTCGCTGGGAAGGTTGACCCAGCCACCAAAGCTGCGGATTCATCGCATCTCGAATTCGAATTCGAATCACCTGAGTTCACCGAGCACCAACAAATTGGCCGATATCGCCTGCAGCATGAGCTTGGCATCGGCGGCATGGGTGTAGTGATACAAGCGTATGATGAGCTATTGCAGCGCGATGTCGCGATAAAACTCATTCGACGCAAGTTTCTAAATCAGCCCAGCATTCATAAGCGGTTTATGAACGAAGCCTTGCTCACTAGCCGGCTACAACATCCCTGTATCGTTCCGATCTATGATTTAAGCGAAACAGAGGATCTCCGACCTTTTTTTGCAATGAAATTGATCTCCGGCCAGTCGCTTGCGAGTCTGCTTGCGAACACTCCCGCGAATCTACAAGACCGTTCACAATTGCTTAAGATCTTCGAACGAGTCTGCCAATCGCTGGCGTATGCCCATTCCCAACACATTTTGCATTTGGACATTAAGCCGGCCAATATCATGATTGGCAGATTTGGCGAAGTGCATGTGATGGATTGGGGGCTTGCCCGAGAATGTAAACCGCTCGATGGAAATTGCGCTGCGAGCTCCGGACCATTGAGCGCGCGTCCGGCTGGCGAAGTGGAAGTAGACGAAGTGGGTGGGACACCTGCATACATGTCCCCCGAACAAGCGCGCGGCGAAGCGGTGAGTGCGAGCTCAGATGTGTTTGGACTGGGCGCATTGCTCTGCGAAATCCTAACAGGTAAACCACCCTATCAAGGCAAAACGCATAAGCGGATTCACGCACATGCAATGGGTGGAAAACTGGCAGATGCCCATCGTTTTCTCGATAATTGCAATCGCGATACTCGCTTAGTCGAGCTCGCCAAACAGTGTTTGGCTCCCCGACCAAGCGACCGTCCCCAGACTGCGGCGGATGTGGCAGCCGCGATCAACAGCTACCTTCAGTCAGCGCTGGAACAATCGGAAAGCGATATCTGTCGATTTTTTGACTTAACCTTGGACCTCTTTTGTATTGCCACCCTGGAGGGTTACTTTTCGAGAATCAATGTTAACTTTCCCAAAGTGTTGGGCTATCCTGAGGAGAAGTTGATAAGCCAACCTTTCCTTGATTTTGTCCATCCCGATGACGTCGGCGACACCGTTGAGGTTATGCAGGACCTGTTAAAAGGTATGCCAGTGGTTCGATTTTGCAACCGTTATCGGCACGCCGAAGGTCATTATATTACGCTCGAATGGACAGCCCAGGCGATACCTAACGAGGGCAACATCTTCGCCGTTGCTCGTGACATTACGAATCGCGTGAATTCGAATGCATTTAGCAGCGTTAAGTAGTTCAATGTTCATTCACTTCAAACTGAATCGGTTCGAAGGCGATATGATGAATGGCTGCACCTGGGTTATAGAACTTGACGCCCTGGAGTTCGCGTCCAGCCACTGCCACGTGCGTGTGGCCAAAGAACACGCGGCGAATTTTGCTAGGCGTTTTAACCAATTGCGGCAATAATCCAAGCAGCTTTTGGCAGGTTTGCAATTCACGGTGACGCAATTTCGGAGCCATCCGATGAATTCGCATCGCGACGATTGCGCCGTAAGCTCGTCGTGAAAACGTCGATTGATTCGACTTGGGGTGAAATCGATCGCGGTACGAATCAAGCCTTGAAAGGTCGTGTCCGGCGTCGAGCACATCTCCGTGCAAGAACAAGGCGTCACCTAAATGCAGATGATGGCGATGCCAAGAAAACCTTTCGCAGCGATGTGAGATCTGGCTCAATAAGGCCAGGAACTTCGGCAGGCAATCGTGGTTACCTGCTAGAAAAACTACCTCACCGCGCCATTGGTCGAGCAACGCGAGCAGCCATTTCTCTGCCCCCAGCATCGTCCCGCGTTCGCCGAGTGAACTCCATTTGAAATCAAAAATATCGCCTCCGAGAACCAGTAAATTCGATTCGGGATACCTCCCCTGCAATTCACCGGGTAGCGATTCACCCTTGCTTCGTCCGCTAAACACATGCAGATCCGACACAAAAATGCCCTTGCGTGCTAATCTAGTTAGCGAACTTGGCGATGCATTCGTTGGTGCATGTTGCATTAAACACGACTCCCACTGCATTTCAGATTGTTGCGATGAACAATCTTGCAAATTTTTACTCTGTACGCTTCCTTTACCACCCAGACACTGTCCGTTATTGTAGAGGACGTAAGCCGATTTGCCCTCGTAGCTCAGTTGGATAGAGCGAAGCTTTCCTGGAAGTTAGGACAACTTATTACAGTTAAACTAACGTAAATAATGGCAATGTGGAGTTTGGCCGCCCAGGAAAGTTGCGCCATGTTCTGGATTCTGTCCCCATAGTTAAGCGGATATAACGAGGCTTTCCTAAAGCCTAGTCGGTGGTTCGATTCCACCTGGGGATACTACAATGGGGGTAATCGGCGACACGCTGTCGCCGCGCTCCATTGCAACTACGTCGCAGTACAGCTCCACATGCCAAAGGCTCATTTCACCGTCTGTTTTGACTTCCCGAAATTCAACTCTGCTCATTGTTAAGTTCCTCCACATGTTAAGCCGACATGTTCCGCAGCGATTCGTACAGCCCAGCAGAACCGATGAGAATCTCTCGGATTCCGTTCCTAACATCTTCGGAGTTCAGCGCCTGGGTGCTCATCTCTGTATGAGCGTCTAACGCGCTGATAATTGCGTTGACGATTTCTTGTTTGAGGTCAGGTGAACTTGCGAATTGCTCCTTGGTGTTGTTGGCGGCTTGCTTTGCGAGGGTCGGAGACTCGAGTAGCTTCCCCTTGATTACGTTATTCACATACACCAGCTTGTCGTTGTCGGTGAGTTCGCCTTTGAATAGATCATTCACCTTCTCGATGATTTCATTCAAATACGCCTTCTTTTTCTCCTGGACCGCACCGCTTCCGATTTCGGTCATCGGATCAAGCTGCGGGTATTCCCCGCCGGCGAGCGTCATGGGTTGCTTGCCGCGATCTTTTAGGGTGTGGTGCGTCAGTACCACTTGGGACAGGTCGACTTGATCGCGTTCCTGGCCAAACTTCAGTAGCCGAACAAGATGCTTGTAGAAAATGGCGCGTTTTTCGAGGTCAGTGTTGCCGTAGTCAAAAACCTGCGATAGGAACGTGTAGGCCCGATGATAGGTGGACATGTCGGTTTTGAAGAGGATGAGCGCATCCATCTCGTCTTTAGCGGCAGCGGCGGCGGCCTTGTCGTCTTTGGCATCCTTGGCGTTCTTGAATGCCAGCTTGGCGTTTTTGAACTTCTGCAATAGCCGCTGTGCCACAGGCTCGACGGCCGCCTGCAGATGGCTTTGCTTTGAATTTGGATTGAGTTCAACTTCCACTACGCGATTGACTTCGAAGTCATCGTAATATCCGGTGGCGTCCAGCTTGGCGCGCAGGTCGAGGATGATAGTGGGATCGGTAGCGTCCGAGAGCTGCGCCGTGGTGTAATAAGTCTTGAAGGCTTCCAGCACATCAGCGGGTTCGTTGGCGAAATCGAGCACGAAGGTGGTGGTCTTGCCGGGGTGGCAGCGATTGAGGCGTGACAGTGTTTGCACAGCCTGAATGCCTGCAAGTCGTTTGTCGATGTACATTCCGCAGAGCAGCGGCTGGTCGAAGCCGGTTTGGAATTTGTTGGCTACCAGCAGGATTTGATATTCGTCGTCCTTGAATGCTTGGCGGATGTCGCGCCCCTTGAGGTTGGGGTTGAGTGATGGGCTGGTTTCTCGGAATGGCTCAGGTCCAGAGTCTTTGTCCACTACTTCGCCCGAGAAGGCGACCAGCGTTCGCAGTGGATAGCCGCGATCCTTGATGTATTTGTCGATGGCAATTTGCCAGCGGACTGCTTCAAGCCGACTACCGACAACAACCATTGCCTTGGCTTTGCCGTTGAGAAGTGGTGCCACAATTGAACGATAGTGTTCAACAACGATCTGAACCTTTTGGGAGATGTTGTAGGGATGGAGCTTCACCCAGTTCATCAGCCCCTTCATGGCTGTGCTGCGTTCGACTTCCTTTTCGTCGTACTCTGTGCCGTTGTTGGCAAGCTTGAAAGCAAGGTTGTACGAGATGTAGTTTTGCAGCACATCGAGGATGAATCCCTCTTCGATGGCCTGGCGCATGGAGTAGACGTGAAACGCAGCCGGAAGATTGCCCTCGCAAGCGGGCTTGGATGGGTCTGGACGGCGTCCAAACAATTCGAGGGTCTTGGCCTTAGGCGTCGCCGTGAACGCGATGTAGGTGATGCCATCGTCGCTGGCGCGGGAAGTCATCTGAGCCGCGAGGATGTCTTCTGTACTGACTTCCCCACCGTCTGCCAGTTCCTTTTGCTCTTCCGCCGAAAGCACTTGCTTGAGCTTGCTGGCAGCTTCTCCTGATTGGGAGCTGTGGGCTTCATCCGCGATGACGGCAAACTTCTTGCCCTGTGTTGCCGTGAGTTCCTGTACGGCCTTGATGGCGAAGGGGAACGTCTGGATGGTGCAAACAACCACCTTCTTGTCACCGGAGAGTGCCTCGGCCAACTCCGCGCTCTTGCTACCTCCTTCGCCCTTGATAGTGGCTACAACGCCTGTGGTGCGTTCAAAGCCGAATATGGCTTCCTGCAGTTGTCCGTCAATGACATTTCGGTCAGATACAACCAAGACCGAATCGAACATCTTTTTGTTATTGGCATCGTGCAGGTCGGCAAGGAAGTGAGCGGTCCACGCGATGGAATTGGTTTTGCCAGATCCGGCAGAATGCTGAATGAGATATTTGCCGCCTGGGCCTTCCGTGAGAATGGTTGATTGCAGTTTGCGGGTGGCGTCGAGCTGATGGTAGCGGGGGAACAATACTCGCTTCAGTTGCTTTTTGTCGTCGCGCTCGGCCACGAGATAGCGCCCGAGTATTTCGAGCCAACTTTCTCGCTGCCAGATCTCATCCCACAGGTAAGCCGTCGCATGGCCATTGGAATTGAGCGGGTTGCCGGCTGCGCCATTGTCGCCCTTGTTGAATGGCAGGAACGAAGTGTGCTTGCCTTCGAGTCGCGTTGTCATCATCACTTCGCGATTGCTCACCGCGAAATGCACCAGCGCTCCACCGGGAAATGATAGTAATGGTTCGGGCTCTTGCCCTTTCGGCGCTGGATCGCGGTCAAAGCGGTATTGATTGACAGCGTCTTCAATGGACTGCGTGAAGTCGGTTTTGAGTTCCAC
>JANLQO010000583.1:0-7500 GCA_031367855.1 Planctomycetia bacterium
TGCCGAGTCTCGATAGCGGGCTGGCAGCAGAAGCGTTGCTTAGGTACGTCGACCACCATGCGGACGCCGACCCTGAGCTGGTTCAGGCTGCAATTACCAGCGCAGCGAAACACCTCTCGCCAACTATGACGGATGCAACGATTCGCTTGGTGAAAAAGATCAACGTTGGCAATCCAGTCGCATTGGCCAAAGCTTTAGAGACTATTTGTGCAGCGCTCGCTGCACAGAACGCAGACTATCCTGAACCCTTGAAGACGTTTGCAATCGAAGTGGCACAGCTGCTACGCATAAAAACGCAAGCTGAACTTGCCAATCAACCGACACTGGTCGACTGGCGCGATGCGAGCGGCGCGGAGTGGGCTGGCGAGTCGCGTAAATGTCGCGATGGTCAAACAATCTCGGTTTTGTCGAGCCTCACGCGGGGTGAGGCGTATGTGGGTACGCTTTCCAGTAGCACCTTTGTCTTTCCGGCTGAGCTGACTTTTTGGCTGTGCGGTCATAACGGCAATCCTTCCGGCAATGATCTCAAAAAGAATTTCGTGCGCCTGATGGACGCCGAACTTGGTACTCCACTGCTAGAGGCTTTTCCTCCGCGCAGCGATATTGCAGTAGAAATCCGCTTGTCGGCAATGGAACATGCTGGGCGGCCGGTACGTATTGAAGTAGTCGATGGTGACAACGGTAATGCCTATGCTTGGATTGCCGTGGGGCGTTTTTCGGTCGGCGGTCTGAATCCTTCCAATGTTGGCGAAGTGCTGGCTGCCATTAATCCACTGCTGCGTCGTCGCATCGCGCCGGGAGTGACCGATCAATTCGAAACATTGCTCGCTTCGACGAGTCTTAGCCCACGGATGCGGGCTCAATTGATCGCTGCACTCGCCGATGCGAAGCTGCATCCACTCTCGCAAGCGCTGGCAGAACAAGCCATTGAAATTAATCAAGCTGCTTTAGTAACTGCAGATGTCTTGGCAAGCGATCGGACATTGCGCGAGGCCGCGGCATCGCTGTTAGCACAGCAATTAAGTTTGGCAGTTACCATCCGTCAACAGGCTGCCTTTGCAACCAGATTACTGCGCTCGGCACCCGGTTGTTCGACTCTAGTGCAACTGTTGGATCAAGGCAAATTAAGCCTCGTTGCCTTGCGCGGACGCGATACGATTCTGCCTGACGGATGCACGGATCAAGTGCGTGAACGACTGAGCGACTTGATGCAGCAGGCTTCAAAGCTGCCGGATCAGAGCACCGTCGCGTTGGCTGCACGATTGGCGAAGCTGAACTTGAGCGAGGCGTCGGCCGAACAAGGCAAGTTGTTGTTTGAGAAGAGCTGCGCAGCCTGCCATCAGTTGGCTGGCAAAGGCACGCTGGTCGGTCCTCAACTTGACGGAGTCGGCAAGCGCGGCATCGAACGCTTGGGGGAGGATATCTTGGATCCCAGCCGGAACGTGGATACAGCGTTCCGCATGTCGACGTTGCTGCTTGACGGTGATCGGGTGGTTACTGGTTTGGTCCGCGAACAAACCGATGGCAGCCTGCAAGTCGTTGGGCAAGATGGCAAAGTCACCTCGATCGCAGCGAGTACGGTGGAACAGCGACGTGATTCTTCAAAATCATTGATGCCAGAGAATTTTGCAGAAGTACTTGGAGACGCGGAATTGTCCGCGTTGTTGAAATACATGATCGCACCGAAGTAGCCCCCCGCCGCATTCGGCAGCGAGTACTGCAAGAGGCTTTCGTTTTAGTGAGCCGTCGGCGTTAGCCTGAATTATTCATGGCGCGTAGCTACGTTCGCCAGAACGTGGGTGAACCGCTTTGAGTTACAGCCACGTTCTGGCGAACGTAGCTACGACAGCCTGTTGTTTCAAGTTTCGACGTAACTCGTCGCGCAGGCTTGATTCGCGACGGCAAAATGCTTGGGTTTGAACGTATTCTTCAGTTCAGGCCGATTGTTGCGAAACCAACTGGTGACGAGGGCCAGCGTTTCGGGTCTCGCGGTGAACGGAGTTCCGATGTGATGATCCTGATCCAACCAACGCTGAACCAGTCGATGCGTCTGATTGGTTGCGGCTGCAGTTTTTGGGGCGGCCAGTGCACCTTCCAGCTGGCCACGTCGAATGAGATACCATACATCTTGCCCGTCAAAACCCGCAACGGAGTAAACGAAGGTGTAAGTGTTTTTCGCGCGGGTGATATCGCCTGCCCGTCGACTCAACCACTCAATCGCTCTCAAGTCATCGCGCAACACAACCGCTTGCTCAAATTGCAGATTGCGAGCGGCGACCAGCATCTGCTGTTCGAGCTGCGCGAGCGGCGCGTCATTCTGTCCAGCCAGAAAGGCTCGCGCCAACTTAACTTGAGCCTCATACGCTTTGCGCGAACAGCCGCGAATGCAGGGACCAAGGCAAGTGTGAATCTCATGTCGAATGCAGCCGGGACGCAGTTCGATATCGAACAACTGGAGTTGTTCAGTAAACCCGAGTGGCGTTGAGCTGCTGCAATCGCGAAGCTGAAACAAACGATTAAGTACTTCGACCGCGCGACCGGCTCGAGAGGCACCTTGCAGCGGCCCGATCCAAGCGATCGCTTTGGGGTCCTCGGATCTCGCCGTATAGAGCTGTTCGGCTGGAGTGCGGCCGAGACAAACAAACACGGGCTTCAATCGCTTGGGAATTCCTTGCACATTAAATCGCGGTTGCAGCGAACGGATGAGAGATTGCTCGCGCATCCACGCCGCAAAGTCGCTCGGCTGATTTTCCCAGACGATGGCCGAGGTAGATTCAACGATACGTCCAGCTTTGTCCTCTTCGTTGTTCGGCAAAAAGTAACTGATTAAACGATTACGCAAACATTTTGATTTGCCAACGTAAATGAGGCGACCGAGTGGATCGAGCATCCCATAGACGCCCGGTACTTTTGGAACAAATTGCTTTACCTGGTGACGCAACTCCACGCGCGATTCACCTTCGATGCGGCGCATACCAGGTGCGCGATAGGGAAACAGGTTATCTTCGCCGAAATCAATAAACGGCGCGTCATCAAGTGTAGCTTCCATGCCGCATTCCCTGCACGATTAATTCACGAACCTTTACTGCCAACAATTATGGCCGCAGTGAATCTCAAAACGCAACTCCTATCGACAACGCCACCAAGCAGATTCAGGAAGTTGCAATGCAATCGCAGTCGCTTCGATTTCCTCGCGAAACCGTTTCGCATCCACAGGATAGCCCGCCGTGGGACGCAATTCGGGAAGGTATTGCCGCCAAAACGCATTAAAGGACTGCATAAATCGTTCGCGCAGGTACTTAGCTAGCATTGACGCCAGGGCCGTTGGACCAAAACTATCACCGCCGACGGTGAAATGAAAATCGCGACTGGGCGTGCCTGTGTTGCGATAACTACAGCGAGTCGAGGTTTGTTGCGTCTCAACAAACCACTCATTAGGCAACGCTTCCAGTAAAACGGGTAAGTAGTTTTTTCTTCCGCCTTGGCGATCACAGAAGACCTCCACCGGTCGAGTTTCATCGCAGCAAAACGAGCTGACAAGCTCAAGCGTCTTGGCCGACAAAAGCTGACCCTTGGAGCAAGACTGAGCGACCGAAGAATTGAACAGCGATTCTGAAACGATCGCGGCGCGGGCGCACAGCAACTGAATCGAATTGGACCGCAGTGCCGTCCGAGCCAATTCGGCCAATCGCATTATTTCGGCCACGGGAACAACCGTTGGTACAGGCCATTGTTCAAGCTGCTCGTACCAGGGGACCGAGGGCTCCGATTTCAGCTGATTTAAAGGTGAAATTCTAGGCCAGCGGACAAATTGTTCAAGAATTTTCAAGTTCGCTGGACAAATCAGTGTCAGCGGCGCATCAATTTGAAGCATCATTGCAAGGATGCCGGCTTCGAGAGCGGCGAATCCCCCGGACGGCTGATAAAGTTGCTTGGAATCGCCGAGCGGGATATGATCGCAGCCAAGGGACCAGGGTTTCACGCGAAAAGTTGGCTGAAGCGCAGCGGTGAAGTCGTCAGTCTCCATTTCCTGGGGAACTGACCAGGCGGTTGCGACAATGAGCAGTGGTCCCAAATTTGGCCCGTACCCCGCTTCGTCTGCGCCAATAATGATTCGGTTTGTCAACGCGATGTGAATTCCTTGAAAAGCTGGTAGCTAGCTCGATGGGCCTAAGCCATAATGGGGGCGTTCGAATTGACCTCTAAACGAGACACGTATCCATGAGCATGCCAATCTTCCATTCTTTCAAACGCTTGGCTCTTCACCTCGCCGTCCTATTGGTTTGCGGTGTGCATTGTATCGCAATTTCAATGACGGTGGCGCAAGAACCTGTTGCAAGGACCGTAGTTGTAGAACCCTCCAGCGACGGGCCGACGCCCAATCCAGGCGCACCTCAAGATCCTGACGCACAAGCTGCAGCTGCAGCTGCAGCCGCCGAGGCCGCCAAGAACGCTGGTAAGGATCCCTCCAAGAAAGAGGAAAAAAGTAAAGACGGCAAGGACGCCAAGGATGCAGGTCCCAAAAGCGTTCAACGCACCAATGCTCCACCTGAGCCACCGAATCCCGATGAATTGAAAGCGCGTCCGAATGATAAGGGTTTGATCGAATTTCAGTTTCGAAATCAACCATGGCCAGATTTGCTGCGATGGCTCGCAGAAGTGTCGCAGCAGTCGCTGGATTGGCAAGAGCTGCCGGGCGATTATCTCAATCTCACTACCCAGCGTCCGCATACCCTTGAAGAGACGCGCGATGCGATCAACCGCCATCTACTTTTGCGCGGATTCACGATGTTGGAAAGCGAAGGAGTCGTTTCGGTCGTGAAAGTAGCGGCCATCAATCCCTCGATGGTACCGCGCATCGAGCCCTCAAAGTTGGCGATGCAACCACCGCATCGTTTTGTGCGGACATCTTTCGAGCTCACGTTTTTGCTCGCCGCCGACGTGCACGAAGAATTTAAATCGATGCTCAGTCCCAATGGAAAAATCACTCCGCTGGTAGCCACCAATCGGCTTGAAGTGATGGATGCTGCCGCGAACTTGAATGACATCCACCGCGTGCTCGATGAAGAACAGTCGCTCGAAGCAATTGCTGATTTGGCTCGCGAGTTTCCGCTCAAGCACGCGCGCTCCTCGTTTGTTAAAGAACAACTTGAGTTCTTCCTCGGCTTGAAAAAACCCTCTTCGCCTTCCTCTCGTGGCGGTGGAGAAATGGAAATGATGCAGCAACAAATGCAGCAGCAAATGCAACAACAAATGCAGCAAATGCAACAACAGCAACCAGGCGGCGCTGCCCGCAAGCCAGCGGCTCGAAGCGAGGAAGTGTACCTCGTCGCCAACGACCGTAACAACAGCGTGATTGTGCATGCGCCTCAAAACAAGATGGCGATTATCACCTCCTTTATTGAACGCATGGATGTGCCCAACAATCAAGCCGCTGACTTTGAACGAGTTGGCATTCGCATGAAAGTGTTCCGACTTGCGTCGCTCCAGCCGGGCGAATTAGTGAAGTCGCTGTTGGCAATGGACGTGCTCGAACCAAGCACCAAGCTGCAGGTGGATGATAATAACAGCGCAATCATCGCCTATGCATCGATTGCCGACCAGTACATGATTCAGTCAATTATCGATCGCCTCGACGGATCACAGCGGAGTGCGAATGTGATTCAGTTGAGAAGATTGGATGCGGAAGCGGTAGCCGGCAGTATCAAGTTCCTGATGGGTGCTGAGGATGAGAAAAAAGACGACAATCGCAATCGCTATTCGTACTACGACTTCTACTCATCACGCAGCACACCCACCAAGAAAACCGACAAGATGCGCGTCGGCGCGAACGTACAAGACAATCAGGTACTTGTTTGGGCCAACGAAATCGAAATGGAAGAAGTCCGCGGCTTGCTCGTAAAGCTGGGCGAATTGCCGCCGCCTGGCGGGCGAGCTAGCACGATGCGCGTGATCGATGCCTCTCGACAACCTGAAACGTATGAATACCTAAAGCGGCTTAAAGAGCAGTTTGAAAAGATTGCGCCGAATTCGATTATCATTCCGGAAGCTATCGAGTTCGAAGAGCCCAAAAACGAAACTCAAGAGAAGCCCCCCAGCAAAGCTGAGAAGCCGAAAGCAGAAGTCACTCAATTGGAACGGGAGCGTCCCGAGTCAAACGCTGATGCCAAGTTAGTGAGTGTGGCTGATGATGATCCTGCCTTGAAAGCGATAGGCGCAGCCGATGGAACGAACACTCAGCTCTCTCAAGCAACTGAAGATGATAAAAATGCCGCTGCACAGGAGCCCCGCCGAACGTTCGAACCGTTGGGACGACGTCGCGCGACCGACGACAGCCAACTGCCAAACGATTCCTCACGCGATCCACAAGCGGGTAATCGTCAGTCGCCTCCTGCGAAAGTTGTGATCCAAGTAGATGAAAGCGGGCGCTTGATTTTGCAATCGTCAGATCCAGCGGTGCTCGATCGCCTCGAGGAAATGATGCAGATGAATAAGCCCCCGCAACGTCCCTATGACAAATTCTTTGTGAAGTATGCGCGGGCCTCATGGGTCAAACTGAACCTCGATGAGTACTTTGAAAAAGAAAAGAAACGCGATGATCGCAACGACCGCTTTTACTCGTGGATCTTTGATATGCCTTCGGACGACAAGAAAGATTCAGGCCGGCAGCTCGGCAAAAAAACAGAGCTACGATTTATCGCGGACAACGATACCAGCTCGATCATTGCCATTGGCGGCAACGACATGGACCGCCGCACAATTAAGGAATTGATCGAATTATGGGATGTGCCTGAACCCAAGAACGGCAAAGACGTTCGCTACACCAAGCTGGTGCGTATTAAGCATTCCAATGCAGAATCGATCGTGACCACGATCAAGGAGGCTTATAAGGATCTGCTGAGCGCCAACGATTCTGCACTTCAGGCCAATCAGGCTGGAGGGCGTGGCGGTAACCCAGAAAGCAAACGCGAGTTGAACCAAGAAACCGTTCAAGCCGACGGCGGCTTGAGCTCCAATTTCAAAGGTGAATTGTCGCTCGGTGCGGATGTGATTACGAACTCGGTGCTCGTTTCTGCACGCGGCGAGCCGTTGCTTGAATTGGTGGTCGACATGATCACTGAACTTGACGTGGCTGCGGCGCCTCAAGGCAACGTGGAAGTCTTGCAGCTTTCTCCCGGCATGGCGAAGGGGTCCATGGCCGACGCTCTCCGCGCCATGCTCGACAAGGGAGCCCGTCAAACTAACGGGCGCGGTCGCCAGAACGGTCAAGAAAACGGCCAAGACGGTGGCCAGAATAACGGCCAAAATAATGTTCCGCCGACTGGCCAACCTGGCAATGGGCAACGCAGCCGAAATAGAAACAACTAGGCTTTGCCTCAAAAGGGGTCTGACCCTTTGGAGGGCATGCAAAATCCCTGTCAAAAGAACATGCCCGCAGAGGGTCAGACCCCTTTTGAGACAAAGTCTAGTGCGGTGCCACACAGCCGTAGCTACGTTCGC
>JANLQO010000611.1:0-13084 GCA_031367855.1 Planctomycetia bacterium
AAGGATGTATAGGACGAATGAAAACGATCGTAGACGCGGCGCAGGCGACCGACATGTTGGGGAGTCACACCACCGACGCAGCGGCACCATGCTTCATCGCTGTAGGCGGAGCTTGGCGCGCCTGCCTCACGTAGTGTCTCGCGCCACAACGAGATAATTTTGCCCTTTTCCCAATTCGTCGTGCTGATTAACTCTGACCAGCGTCCAATGAAATGCGCAGAGACCTCGACCTCGCGCTCCTGCATATCCACAGTATTCCCTGCGGCGATCGCCCCGGCCGCTTCGGCCGCGATTTCGCCAACCGATGTTTTGATATTTTCAGTTGTAACTTCCAGCTCGTTTTCGATCCGTTTAGTCAAAGCTCGCTCCAAAAAGCTATCGGTTGTTTCCATTCCGCAGCGCCCAAGCAAAGTTCCAGCTTGGGTCGTGCGAGTTCCACTCCGCGAAGCATCAAGTTATCGGCTGAAGAAGATTCTTGAAGCAAAATTCAGCAACTTCGCATAAAAACTCGTCTGAAACGCCTCCGACGATAAGTAAGCTGAGGATTGGATAAACTTTGCGGCGACAGACAAGATGCCTTCAAATGTTCAACCAAGCCCTGTGGCCCTGCAATGACTGTGGACCATTTGTCAGTAACTTGAGTGCCAGTGAGAAAGCACTCAGGACCTACTGATTGGTGCGCTGGGGCAGAGTCCGCAGCCACACCAATTAAGCCACACCACTTAAGCCACTACCGTCGAGCCTAGGAGCGCCAAGAACTGCCGGATCCACGCAGGATGGGCAGGCCATGCGGGAGCGGTTACTAGATTTCCATCTGTGTGCGCCGAATCCATTGCCGCAGAGGGTGTGATGTACGATCCGCCGCTCAGTTTCACTTCCGTGCTACATGCCGGATAACAACTGCACTGACGGCCTCGAAGCACGTCGGCTGCAGCGAGAATCTGCGAACCATGACAAATTGCAGCTATCGGCTTGTTGGCGCTCGCAAAATGCCGCACGATGTCCAGCAATTTCTCGTTCAGGCGCAGGTACTCCGGCGCACGCCCCCCTGGAATCACCAACGCATCATACTGGGTCGCATCGATCGAATCGAAATCCGCATTGAGCTGAAAATGATGGCCAGGTTTTTCGCTGTAGGTCTGATGCCCTTCGAAATCATGGATCGCCGTTGCCACCGACTCACTACTCTTCTTGCCTGGGCAAACGGCGTAGCAATGATGACCAACCATCAGCAACATCTGAAACGGCACCATGATTTCATAATCTTCAACGAAATCGCCAACCAAGAACAAAATCTTCTTCGCAGCCACAGTCGCTCTCCCAGGAGGTTTTCGAAGTCCCTATTCCGCCAGCTTATCACATGTCAGGCGACGACTACAGAGCTGATCCACTGTCCCCGAACTATGAGCGCTGATCCATTCCAAGGCGGCGTCGATTACAATCGGAAGACGATCCGAGGATTTGCAACCTTTTGAAATTGTTTCGACCAATGCTTCCACTCACATTACTTAGCGTTCGGGCCTTAACCATCGCTTGCATGACCACCGCTTGTGTTGCCAGCATGAGCTCAATCGCGGCGGCACAAGTCGAACAATCATCTATCCTCGATAAGCAACAAATGCTTCAATCGCAATCGTTTTGGGATAATCGCGACTGGGATTGGTATGCCCAAAACATTCCGTTTTTTGAATGCCCGGACGCCGACATCACTACCACCTACTACTATCGCTGGGAATTGTTGACCAAGCACTTGACCTATGCCTCGCCGAATACTGGCTACACGTTTACTGAGTTTATTGACCGGCCGTTTTGGTCTGGAGCCTACGGGGCGATCAGTTGTCCAGCGGGCCATCAGTTGTATGAAGCGCGTTGGTTACGGCAACCGCGAGTAGCGCGGGACTATTTGCGATACTATTTTCGAACGCCGGGTGCTCAGCCGCGAAACTACTCGACGTGGCTGGCCGATTCCGCATGGGCGCTGAACCTCGTTCATCCGGATCGAAAATTCATCGTCGATTTGCTGCCAGATTTGGTAGGGAATTACGAAGGCTGGGAAAGCCGTCACTTCGTACCCGAAATTGGTCTGTTTTGGCAGACTGGTCACGATGACGGGATGGAGTTCAACATCAACAGTCGCCAGACGAATGATATCCTCCGCGGCGCGCCTTCGTATCGACCTTCATTCAATGCTTACATGTGGGCGGATGCGGTGGCCATTTCAAAGATCGCTAAACTCGCCGGCGAAAATGATGTGGCGTCAAAGTTTGAAGTCAAAGCGTCAAAATTGAAAGCCAAAATGCAGGAATTGTTGTGGGATAGAAACCGGCAGTTCTTCTTTCCAGCGTATCGAGACAACGAAGAAGCCGAGGGTTTTCGTATCACGGCACTCTCGCGCACTTACGAATCGGGCAAATTCGCTGGCAACCCGCATGGTCGTGAACTGATCGGTTATGTTCCGTGGCAATTTAATATGCTCGACACCGACCAAGGTTTCGAGGTCGCTTGGGCTAAGTTGATGGACGTCGACGCGTTCATGGCTGACTATGGACCGACTACGGTGGAGCGCCACGACCCGTTGTTCTTACTCAAAGACAGTTGCTGTTGGTGGAGTGGCCAATCATGGCCATACGCGACGGCTCAAACACTCAAAGCGCTTGCAAACGTCCTGCGCGAGCATCGGTCGGACGCGGTGAAGTTGCCCGTCAAGGCTGCGGATTATGTCAAGTTGCTGCGAGTTTTTGCGAAGTCACATCGTAAGGAGGGGCGACCGTACGTGGCGGAAGCTCTGCATCCCGATACCGGCTCGTTTAAAGGTCATGACGGTTATAATCACAGCGAACATTATTTCCATTCTAGCTACTGCGATCTGGTTATCACGGGCTTAGTCGGTATTCAGGAACAACCCGGCGACCTGCTGGTGATCGATCCGCTGGCGCCGAACACTTGGGATTACTTTGCGCTCGACGATTTGCCATATCATGGTCGAAGGGTGTCGGTTGTGTGGGATCGAGTTGGCAATCGTTATGAGTTTGGTCCCGGATTGCATGTGGTGATCGACGGCAAGCAGGTGGCCACATCCCGCGAATTGCAGCGGATAGTGGTCCCTTTTTCACAGGGCGAGTCGCTCGCTACCGACTCCGCAATGGAGCATTCAAAAGTTCGCATTAATTATGCCGTCAACAATGACGGTGATTACTTTCCTCGCGTAAGTGCATCCTACGTTGCGCCAGGCACTTCGCTGGGCAAAATTAACGATGGCAACTACTGGTATCATCGAGATCCGCCGAACCGCTGGACCAGTGCTGGTTCAAGCCGCTCCGAAGACTGGATCGAAGTCGATTTCGGTGTGCGACGTAGACTCGACACACTAAAACTGTACTTCCTGGATGACGGGGAACAAATCATTGCCCCAAAGACGGTGACGACTGAGTTTTGGGACGGCTCCGAATGGCACCCCCTCGGCGATTGGCTTCAAAATCGGGCTCCTATCCAGGGGCATTGCGTTAGCCAGGTAACGTTTCCTGAAACCGAAGTAGAGCGTTTTCGCGTCATCATGACGCATGCTGCGGCTGGTCGCTCAGGACTTACCGAAATTGAAGCTTGGGGCAGTGGCGAATTACCGTTCACACCCGCGCCGCCACCTGTGGGAAATCTAGCGTTCAATCCAGGTGATAACGAATTCCCCAAAGCCGCTGCATCATTTTCGGATCGCTTCGGAGGCAAACCAATGAGCGCCATCGACGGCAAGATCATCTACCTGCCGACTCCCATGAATCGCTGGACCAGTTACGAATCACCCAACGCGATCGATTGGCTGGACATCGATTTTGGGAAAACTGTATCGGTTGGTCGCGTTGAGTTGCACGTCTACGACGATCGAGGGGGAGTTCAAGCTCCCACTGAAATCAAGCTGCAAAAGTTTGAAGTTGACCACTGGCAAGATATCGCCGACCAACAGACGACGCCTGCCACGCCGACGGGCGGAGCGAGGAATACGATTCGTTTTCCCAAACTAACAACCGCGAAAATTCGCATCCTTTTCACGAACCGCGCAGCGGCGCGCAGCGGCGTGACCGAAGTCGAAGTTTGGCAGGAGTAGGTCCGCCCATGCGGCTGGAAATCTAACGCCACAGCCCGGGCAGTTGTCTTTTTCTGAAAAGCAAAATGAACATCAGCACGGTTCGTTACTGAATTTCAAATATCCCTTCAATCTCCGTTGCAATACCGCCGGGAAGCGCGTTAGTGCCGAGCGCGCTGCGTGCACCGATGCCGAGATCGGGGCCGAATATGTCTGCGAACATCTGGCTACAACCGTTGATCACTTGCGGTTGTTGATCAAATTTATCGGCGCACCGCACTAGTCCAAGCAACTTCACGACGCGAGTCACGCGGTCCAGGGTGCCGAGCGCGAAGCGCAATGTGGCTAACATGGCCAGTGCGGTCTGGCGCGCGGCAGCCTGGCCTTGTTCGAGAGTCATGTCCTCGCCGACTCGACCTACAATCAGCGTTCCATCGCTCTTCAATGGCCCATGCCCTGAGAGATAGGCGACGTTGCCGACAACCACGATGGGCTTGTACAACCCGATTGGCTTTGGGGCCGGCGGCAATTCGATACCGAGCTTAGCCAGGCGTTCTTCAGCGGACATGGGGATGTTTCCTGTTTGGATTTTCGAGAATTGGGTTCACATGAAGCAGTAGTTTTCTCGATTGCCGCACCGCTTGCAAGCGGGCGTCTGAAGCATTTTGGTCAGCGAATGCGCGCGTTCTTACACTACAGGTACTTCATGGTCGCATCCGGCAGATGCGACCCACCGGTTGAGAACGGTGGAGCAGCGTAACTTGCGTAGCGAGGTACAATAGACGAAGGAGAGCTGAGAGACTATGAAGCTAAGGAACAAAAGTTGACTGAATCGATCGAGAAGAATGCATCTGAGGCCAGGGATGAGGCGGCGCGCGAAGAAGCCCTGGCGAATCTTGTCGGACAGCTGGTTGATCGCATGCAGCGGAAGGAGTCGGTCGACTTCGAATCAGTCTGTCGCGAGTATCCGACGTTGGCTGGTGACTTGCGCGAAGTGTGGGGCGCGTTAATTATTACTGACGCAGTGGCTGCTTCCTCGCGCACGCATTCGGTCGATACGCTGAAGGCGACTGATAAGAACCACAGCTTTCGAGTCCCCGGTTTTCCTTACCAACTAGGCGATTACGAATTGCTGGAGGAGGTCGGTCGCGGCGGGATGGGAGTGGTGTATCGCGCACAGCAGACGAGTCTCAATCGTGTGGTGGCGATCAAGATGATCGAAGAGAATCGCCCCTCGAGCAGCGAGAATCGGCAACGCTTCTTAGCCGAGGCCGAAGCCAGTGCAAGGCTGGAACATCCCGGCATCGTGACCGTTTACGAAGTTAACGAATTCGAAGGACATCCCTATTTCAGCATGCAGCTGGTAAACGGCAAAACGCTGGCCGAGCGGTTACAGCAGGGGCCACTCTCACAGCGCGAATCTGCGCGGATTATGGCTGAAGTTTGTCGCGCAATTGCGTTTGCGCACGAACATGGCGTGCTGCATCGCGACTTGAAACCATCGAACATTTTGCTTGATCGGCAACAGCGGCCGTTGGTGAGTGATTTTGGATTAGCCAAGTTCACTGGTTCAGGGGACGATTTGACTCGCAGTGGTGCGGTGATCGGCACGCCCAGTTATATGTCTCCTGAGCAAGCGTCGGGGCGTTCATCTTTGGTCGGTCCTGCATCAGATATCTATAGTCTCGGATCAGTGCTGTACCATCTGCTGACCGGTCGGCCGCCATTCTTGGCTGAATCGCCAATGGAGTTGGTACTCAAGATTCTTGAAGACGAACCGCCACCACCAAGGTTATTGGAACCTCGCATCGATCGCGATTTGGAAATGATCGTCACCCGCAGTATTCAAAAGCCACCCGATCTGCGTTACGCGACCGCGACAGAAATGGCCGAGGATTTAGAGAGTTTCCTGCGCGACGAACCGGTACGAGCTCGCGGTGGAAAATTGAGCCAAGTGGCAGCGCGGTGGTTTCGCGAAACGCATCACGCTGTCGTGCTTGAGAACTGGGGTTTGCTGTGGATGTGGCACAGTCTCGTGTTGTTGATCGTGTGCCTAGCGACTCAGGAGATGCAGTGGAACGGTGTTACCAATCGATTTTCGTACGCGGCCATCTGGGTCATTGGACTGGGTGCGTGGGCCATCGTGTTTTGGGTTTTGAGGCGTCGCATGGGGCCGGTCACTTTTGTCGAACGGCAGATCGCGCACGTGTGGGGTGCGAGCTTGATTGCTATCGCGCTGCTCACGCCTCTGGAATGGTATCTCGATCTCGCACCATTGAAATTATCACCTGTGTTGGGCATTGTCAGCGGTATCATTTTCTTCGTAAAAGCCGGAATTCTGGCGGGGTCATTCTATGTGCAAGCCGCCTGTCTATTCATTACCAGCATGTTGATGGCAATCTTCCCTCAATGGGCTCATTTGATTTTCGGCATTGTCTCAGCGACTTGTTTTTTTGTGCCAGGTCTGAAGTACTATCGTCAGAAGGCGGCAACTTTAAAGAAACAAGTGAGTTCGGCACTGGCCGCTCGGTGAAATGTAATTCGTTCGGTCGCCGTGTCACGCTGTGCATGATTCATCCGTGCATTGGCAAACGGGCGAGCACGCCCGCGCTCCAGAGACGAAGTTGACCTTCGTGCATTGTTCTACAGTCTGGGCAGCAACTGCTTGCAGGTGATTCGCGACGATTCGTAAATTACCGGCAAGCCGCTACCGGGATGTGTCCCGCCACCGACCAAATAAACGTTCTTCAAGTCTTCGAAACGGTTATGCGGTCTTAAGTGAAGCATCTGGCCGAGATTGTGAGCCAAGTTGAATGTAGCACCGCGATACAAACCGAACTGCTCGTTCCAAATCTTCGGCGTTATCATTCGTTCGGTCACAATGCGATCGCGAACGTCGCGCATTCCTTCAATCCCTAACTGATCAAGCGCCAGCTCACGGTACCTCGAGCACGTCGCGGCATCCCAGGTCACGTTTTCGCTGGCGTGCGGCACAGGTACCAAAACATACAGCGTACTATGACCCGCGGGAGCCAGTGAATCGTCGGTCACGCAAGCGTTTTGAACATAGAAACTCGGTTTTTCCGGCAGCTCGAAATCCAACTCGATCTGCCGCAGATTCCGTTCGTAGTCCGCCGTAATATGAATCGTATGATGCGGCAGCTCGTCGTAACGCCCTCGTATTCCCAAGTACAGCATAAACGTCGAACAGGAAAACCGCTTGGTAGCAATCCTCTTATCCGTCCAACGTCGGCGGAGCGCATCGGGCACCAATTGTCGCATCGCTTCGGAAAAGTCCGCATTGATCACCACCGCATCGCAATCATAGCGGCCTTTGTCCGTGATCGCCGCTTGTGGGCGCTTGCCAACGAAATCAAAACCGGTAACGGCTTCTTTCAAACGGATTTCAACGCCCAGTTCCTGAGCTATTTCGGCCATGCGTTGGCTTACTTGACCGCAGCCGCCGCGAGGATGAAAAACTCCGTGTTCATACTCGAGGTAGGACAGGATCGAAAACAGGCTTGGGCAGCGCATCGGCGACATACCCAAGTACTTTGACTGAAACGAAAAGGCGATCGCCAGTCTGGGGTCCTTGAAGTAACTATTCAACTCCGTCGCCAGTGAGCGCCAGGGTTTCAAACTCGGGAGCGCCTTCAAGACGCCCGGCGAAAGCAGATCCAGCGGACTGTTGAAAGCCGATTCGAGCACGACCCGAAATTTGTCAAGTTTCGCGCGATTATCGTTGATATAGCGTGTAATTGCGCCTCGATCACCAGGCGAAATGGCAGCGATCTGCTCTTCCATCGATGCGAGATTCGGCGTCGCGTCCAACCGACCGCCTGCGCCGAAACTGATTCGGTACTGAGGGTCCAGCCGCGTCATAGGCACCTCTTTCATCAGATCGCGACCCACTGACGCGAAGATCTCTGAAAGAACACGCGGGTAAAGGAAAAACGTCGGCCCGATGTCGAAGCGAAAGCCTTCTTGAGTAAACGTTGCTGTCCTACCGCCCACCCAACTCTGTTTTTCCAGCACCGTAACGCGCACGCCCGCATGTGCCAATTGCATGGCCGTCGCCAACCCGCCCGGCCCAGCACCCACGATAACTACGTGCTTTTTCGTTTTTCCATTGGCGATCATCGAACATGCTGCTAACTGAGAAAGGAATGACGGAAAACGATTGAATTGATGCCCCCCACTATAGCTGTTCGGGCAAGTGGAGGAAATGAAACGCACATCTTACAGGAAGTTTGAGATCTGTAGGTGGGTTGCCTTCTTATCCCGTGACTTGGTAACCACTGCGGCCTGGCGAAACGCTCCTCTTCGATTCGCGGTCAACCAAAGAATTGCGCAGACGGCCACCGTCTGGCGACGGTAGCTACGCTCGCCAGAGCGTGGACACTGGGTTAGCTGGGGCGCTTCAGTATCAGCGAAGGCGGCCACCGTCTGGCGACGGTAGCTACTCTCGCCAGAGCGTGGACACAGGGGTTAGCTGGGGCGCTTCAGTATCAGCGAACGGCCACCGTCTGGCGACGGTAGCTACGGATTGCGACGAGTATTGCTGGCAATGTGTGGAGTCCGTGACTCAAATCTGCCTTGTGACGATTCTGCACATTCGCTAATTATGCGAGGGGATTTACTACAGAAACGCTGCGCCCTCGCGCGGGCTCGTTTCGAACTGAACCAAGAAACCTCGGAGTCATGCAAATGGATTTGCTACACGCTCGTCGAACTTTGCATTGCGCGCTTTGGTTCGTGTTCGTTTCCATGCTTGATTCGAGCGATTTGCTAGGGCAGGGTATGCCAGGTGGTGGCGGTGGCGGTGATCCAAATGCGGGCGCTCCCGCAATTCAAGATCCGAAGTTTCGCGATCGTATGTGGGAAGCTGGCGGGCCGAGACTCAGTGGAGTGAACAACGGCAAACTAGTGGTTGGCATGGAAATCGTTGGGAATCAAGCGATCAGTCAACACAAGGTTCTATCCCACATGCAGACGCGTACCGATCGAAATTTCGACGAAAAACAACTGCAAGCCGACTTGCACGAACTGTATCGCACGGAGCTGTTCCGCAAGATCACTCCAACGATTCGCGATGTTGAAGGTGGCGTGATTGTGCGTCTGGAAATACTCGAGCAACCTACTGTGATTGAACTGGTATTTCATGGAAACCAGCGACTGGACGAACGCATGCTCAAAAAGCATTGCGGCATTGAAGTCGGCGATCCAATCAATCCTTTCTCTGTCGATATGGCCCGCCAACGGCTCGTGGACCTGTATCTCGAGCACAGTTTTAATCACGCTTCGGTCGTTGTGCGCGAAGGCAACAAAGCCGGTGATCGCCGTGTTTTCTTCGATATTTCCGAAGGGCAACTCGAGCGAATCTCGACGATTGCTATCGAAGGTAATTTGATCTTTAGCGACGAAATCCTGAAGACCAAAATCAAATCTCGCGACGCTCGTCATGGCTTGACGCGTTACATGTTCAACAAAGCGAACCTGAATCAGATTCGCGAAGACGCTGATCGACTTACAACCTACTATCGCTCGCTTGGATACTTCCAGGCTCGTATCGACTATCGCATGGACTACAACACGACCGGCGATCTCGTGGACCTTGTGTTTGTGGTCGACGAAGGACCACAGTTCTATGTTCGCAATGTTACCTTCGTCGGCAATCGCTTCTTTCCAACGGAACAGTTGGTGGCCGCAATGAAGCTAAAAGCTGGCGAAGCGTTCAACTTGGGAAAAATGAGCCGCGACCAACGGACGCTGCGCAACGAGTTTTACGGTCGCAAGGGCTTCGTGTTCGTAGACATTCAACCCGAGCCGCGATTCTTGGACGAGCCCGGACAGTTGGACCTGGTCTACAAAATTACCGAAGGAGATGTTTATCGCGCAGGTGATATTCACATCCATATCGAAGGGGACTCCAGTCATACACAAATCAACGTACCCAAAAACTTGATTGGTATTCGTGAAGGTCAGATCATCGACCTGCGCGAACTCGAGGCCTCTGAACGCCGCCTCAAGGCCTCTCAGGTTTTCGAGACCAATGCCAGTCAGGGACAGGAACCGAAAATCGAAGTCCGACGCCCCGATGGCTCGGAAGGCAATTACTAGTTGATCCGATTCAGACACTCACGCGTGCGAGTCATTGCCAACCCAGCTTGCGAATTGAAGACTATGAAACAGGGACTAACCGTCTTGAAAACCATCGCCCCAAGCCGTGAAGTAAAACGAGCCGCTCGTCCTACGGTGTTGGGAACGCGCACGCTAGGCAAGCTGGCCCTGTCAATGGGTTTGATCGGTAGCGTCACCGGATGTCAGCTCGGCACGCGTCAGCCGCTCAATCTGCCACCCGGACTCGGCTCGCCTCACAGTTCTTCGTTCAAGCCGGATACGGGTAAGCCGGATAGTGGGCAAGCTAACCAAGCCCAAGCGACGGACGCAAGCGGCGCTGCACGTATCCGCGGTCAATCGCCAGACGCATTTCGCAATGGAACACTTGGCACCAGCGATCCCAATCGTCGGCCAATGCAGCCGACGGTCACCCAGCAACCCCCAGCCAATAATCGCTACACCGGCCCAAGTACTTTGGGACCGAACAACCGTGCTCCGAGCAACGCACCCAACATTACGACGCAAAACAACGGAACACCAAACACGGGAGCACCTAGCTATAGCAATGCCCCCCCAAAAAACAACTCGCCATTCACACTGCCCGTAGCGCAAACTCAAGCTCAATCGCAAATGGGACTCGTATCGGGCCCCGCCGGACCTCAACAGCAACTCTTTGCGGCCCCACAGGGGTATCCTGCGCAGCCCAATGCGCCACAACAATCAGCTCTTCAACCTCCGACAGGCAACAATTATCAACAGCCTGTTTTTCAGCAACAGCCCGTCCCACAGCAACCTGGAATGCAACAGCCACCGGTGTTTGATCCCTACGCAACAGCGCAGGGAAACACCGTGTACAACCAAGGTAACTTGGGGGGTGCCGCAGCACCGCCAGCAAATGTCCCCAATACGTATCAAGTGCCTGGTCAACCTTACGCCGGCCAATACGCTGCTGGCCAGTATGGGGCTGGCCAGTATGGGGCTGGCCAATACGGTTACGACGCCACCATTGCACCGGGTGCAGCGGGCTATCCCAGCTCACCCGAAAACGCATTGGCTCCAGGTGCATTCCCAAACCCGAATGATCCGAACTCAGTCATTGCCACTCAGCCGTTTACACCTTACCAACCGCGAGAACGCATCGCACCGTTAGACGTCTATTTGCAAGAGGCGCGCACTGGTCGCGTGATGATCGGCGGCTCGGTCAACAGCGACTTGGGCCTCAGCGGTCAGTTAACGATTGACGAACGCAATTTCGACATCACCAAGGTACCGACAAGTTGGGACGATGTGTGGAGCGGCAGAGCGTTCCGCGGACGTGGCCAAAACTTTCGCGCGGAGTTGATGCCTGGAACAAGAGTCCAACGCTACACCGTCAATTGGTCGGAGCGTAACTTCCTTGACACTCCGTACAGTCTCTCGGTCGGTGGCTTTCTCTACACGCGTCAGTTCCGCGACTGGACGGAACAACGCCTAGGTGGTCGCGTCGCCGTGGGATATGAAATTACCAAGGACTTGTCGATCAGTACCGAATTGCGGATGGAAGACGTGAAGATTTTCAATCCACGCAAGCTGGGCGTTTCACAACTTGATCGCGCACTGGGTAGCAACGACTTGTACACCGGTCGCATTCGCTTGGCACACGACACTCGCGACAGTCCATTTATGTCGTCTGAAGGACACCTGCTTGAGATGATTTACGACCAAGTATTTGGTGAATTTGATTATCCGCGCGGCTTGATTAACTACAACCGGTACTTTCTAGTGCGCGAGCGACCCGACCAAACAGGGCGACATACGCTCGCAAGCACTTGGAAACTGGGGTTCTCAGGTAAGGATACGCCGATCTTCGAAAACTTTTACGCTGGTGGTTATAGCACATTGCGCGGTTTCCGATTCCGTGGTGCGAGTCCTATGGTAAACGATGTTCAAGTGGGTGGTCGCTTCATGTTTCTCGGCAGCCTTGAATATGTGTTCCCTCTGACTGCTGATGAGATGCTGAGAGGCGTGGCTTTCTGCGATTATGGAACCATCGAGCAAGATTTCACCATCAAGGGTAAGAACATTCGCGTCGCGCCCGGTATGGGATTGCGAGTGGCTATCCCTGCTCTTGGCCCTGCTCCGCTAGCCTTCGATTTTGCCTATCCAGTGCAAAAGGCGGATGGCGACCAAACACAAGTCTTTAGCTTCTTTATGGGTTTCACCAGGTAAACTTTCATCGCATCGTACAAAGACAGTAGCAATAATCAATCACCCGTTCCATCATGGGTCCGCTGTGAGAACGGCTGCTAACGACGGCCGAATATTGCGCACGAT
The DNA here is from genome assembly GCA_031367855.1 of Planctomycetia bacterium. Classification (GTDB taxonomy): domain Bacteria; phylum Planctomycetota; class Planctomycetia; order Pirellulales; family Pirellulaceae; genus Aureliella. The sequence continues at coordinate 12,512 of JANLQO010000611.1, forward strand.
GCTTAGCCAGGAGTTTGGACGTGCAAATTCCAACGAACTTCTCAGCCGCTCAAGCGGTTAGTATCGCATCGGTTGTTTCCAGTCGCGACAAGAACTCCGTCCTGGCGGCTCCTACGGCGGATTTGGTCGCCTTGCAAACTCAACTAGAAAAGTCCGAATCGGCGAGCCCCGATCGCGACGCGCAGGGTCAAGGCGACGGACTCGGCCGCCACGCGCGTAAGCCGCAGGACGGCAGCGCAAGCGCTTCTGTGCAGGACTCATTCCCAGAACCCTCCACCTCTACTCAGCCGCCCGACGAGCCGCCCTCACTGCTCGACGTTGTCTGCTGATACTCTTTACCTTCGAATACTGCTAGTGCTCTGTCCAACTTAAATTTTGGGGTTAGCAACATCAGCCGGAAAGCGTTAGAGAGCGTCTCGCTGAGGAGGCCGAACTGGATTTGCTCCTTGCAGTGGTTACATTATATCAGCCGGAAGGCGTTAGCCTCCGGTTGCGTCCCAAACCGGAGGCTAACGCCGAGCCCTTTCAAGCCAGCATTATGACACGTTTTTGCCGCTTTTGTCATCATTGGAT
>JANLQO010000616.1:0-4233 GCA_031367855.1 Planctomycetia bacterium
GATCGCGAGCATCTTGACCTCACACCGACTGGCTGCGACCCATTCGGCTGGCCTCTGCGACTCTACGCGCCCGCATGCGCACATTCCTCCTATTTCAAAACCGACAACATGACCGTCAACCGCGACATCTTCGCCGCTGCGATGAACTCCGGGTGAGATCTCTCCGCTCATATCTCATCACCTATAGATAGACGCAAAGGGACGACTGATTTCGCACCGTCCCTCTGCAAAGTATTGAAGAGGCTAAACACGGCGGCCACAACGGCTCAACCCTATTGCAGGGACATTTTCGCGGTCGATCAATTGCGTTGGACAACTTGCACTTGCCGGAGAACGCTTTTTCCGGATGTCCAAAAATACTAGCCGACAGGCACAGGAAATGCATGGCCACAGGCAACCGCGTCTTGAAATTCGCGCCGTACGATTGGCGGTTTGCAATATTGTCTAATGATTCAACTTGAGCTCCATCCTGCCACCGCAATGGGACTTGATTTACCCCGCCATTGTTCGAAGACCAAAAAACGAGCGGTCGTTTACCACATTGCGAGACTTCAGCCATGGCATTTCCTCAGACTCATCGTGACGACACGCTAGTCCGCAGCAATCCCCACGCGCACTCTGTCGTCATGTCCTATTTGGGAATTCGCCGGTCTCTCGGTCTATTAGCTTTCCTGCTACCCATCATCCTTGGCCCTTTTGGATTTTTTGTGATGGGCATTGAAATCCAAGACAATATGAGCAGTTACTATCACACTCCACTACGTGATATTTTTGTGGGTATTATGTGCGCCATGGGGATTTTTCTTTTTTGTTACCACGGTTATGACGTGTTCGAAAACTGGACCGGCAATTTGGCTTGCGCTTCGGCTATTGGAGTTGCCCTTTGTCCACTCGATCCCAACAGTGACCCTTTGCATCAATCGTCGCTACTAGGATATCTGCATACCCTTAGCGGGGGAGTATTCTTCAGCACGCTGGCAATCTACTCACTGGTTCATTTTCCTCGCGGACACTTTGGCTTGCGGCTCAAGAGTCGCGATGAGCAGCGGGATGGTATTTACTTTGCTTCGGGGCTAACCATCGTAGGCAGCATGTTTTTGATGGGGGTACAACTATTCTTGTTGCCGGAGTTCGCCAAGGCTCTGCTAAATCGATGGCACTTCCTCTTTTGGATGGAGTGGATTGCGGTCTGGGCTTTTGCTGTCGCTTGGCTGGTAAAAGGCCAGGCCCTGCTGGTTGATTCCAATAATCCCAGATGACGGAAATATACGAGTTTCACCCGAAATCTTCCTCGCGCAATGCAGCGTAAAACATATGAAGCTGACTTCCGATTTGCCCTATTGGGCCGTTCAGAATGGACTGATTCGTAGTTATCCGGCCTTGGACCGAGACCTTACTTGTGAATGTGTGATTGTCGGGGCGGGCATTACGTGCGCGATGCTAGCCGACCGATTCTGTCGCGATGGTATTGAAACGGTGGTGCTCGACGGTCGAGATATTTGCACTAGATGGGCTGGCGTACATCGGTTCGAGTGCTAAATACCCTGGTTGCTACTTCGCGCTTGGCTTTGGTGGAAATGGCATCACCTTCAGTGCTGTTGCAACCGAAATCATTCCCAACTTGGCGAAGCAAATTCCCGTTAGCGATGCCGGACTGTTTCGATTCGGCAGATAATAACTGCCTGCGGACACAACCTTCGCCGGCGGTGCTCGTGAAGTCGACCGGCGGTCTGCTGACGCAGCTAAGGATCATACGGGGTGTTCCTCCTCCTTCGAATGGAAAAAAGCGCAAAGATGGCACGAGCGATTAAGAGTCGATCCCGCTATTCGCACCAATTGAAGTTTATTAAGCATTTTCTTTCCTTCTAATTAAGTGGACAGCGCTACCTTGCAACCCCCGACGATCCTTTCAGCATGCTCACCTAAGGCCTTCTACTTTCGCTAGCGAGCAGCCCTTGCAACGCTGTAATCTCAACTGGCTTGACAAAATGATGGTCAAAACCGGCCTCAGCGGATCGCCGCCGGTCTTCATCTTGCCCCCAGCCGGTTAAGGCAACGATTACCATGTGAGCGGACCAAGGCTGTTCGCGAATGCGGCGACAAGCCTCGTACCCATTGAGCTTCGGTAATCCGATGTCGAGCAGAATAATATCCGGCAAAAACTCTGACGCCGACTCTATGGCGGCCAGGCCATCGTGGGCCGTCTGGACCTCATGTCCCATAATATTCAGCATCATCGCCAGACTGAGCGCCGAGTCCTGGTTGTCGTCAACGACTAGAATGCGGCGTTTCGAATTCATCCCGCTGGCCTGTTTTTCCGGAAGCTGATTTCCCAACACCTCCTCTGCCAGATTCAGTGTTGGCAATTGAACCACAAATTCGCTTCCTTTTCCTGGTCCACCGCTGCTGGCTGCAACCGTCCCACCGTGCAATTCCACCAATCGCCTCACCAATGTCAACCCAATTCCCAAGCCACCCTGTGCGTGTTCCATGTTCCGATCCACCTGTGAAAACATTTCGAATAAACGGGGTAAAGCATCCGCTGGAATGCCCAAACCGTTGTCATTGATGCGCACGACGACAAATCCTTCCGCCAGTTCCACTTGCAATGAGACCTTCCCTCCCGGCTCGGTGTACTTGGCACTGTTATTCAGCAGATTTGAAAACGCTTGCGACAGTCGCACTGGGTCGGCGTTAACGAAAATAGGCGTCGTTGGCATGTTAACCGAAAATGTATGTCGCGAATGTTCGATCAACGGACGACTCGTTTCGATGGCACTATGTAATACTGACGCCAATTCGACGCGCTGCTTACGCAAATCCAATTTATTGCGGGTGATGCGACTGACGTCGAGCAGGTCATCCACTAGTCGCACCATATGACTCAACTGCCTTTCCATCATCGACCGAGCTTCAGCGATCATGCCAGCATCGGAACCGGAAAGTCGCATTACTTGCAGCCCATTTCGAATAGGGGCCAGCGGGTTGCGGAGTTCATGAGCTAGCGTGGCTAGGAACTCATCTTTGCGGCGGTCGGCATCTCGCAGTTCTCGGTAGAGCTGTGCATTTTCGATGGCAATTGCCGCGCGGCTCGCCAAATCTTGGGCCACCGCAAGGTCCGCTTCGTCGTACCTCACGCCAGATTCAGCCGCAATAAAAGTAATGACGCCCAGCGTCTTATTGCGAACTTTAAGTGGCACGCCAATGTAGGATTTTAGGCCTAACTTACGCAAAATATCCAGCAACTCCGCTTCTTGGGTGGACTGAACCAGCATTTCATCCGTGATATCCGGTACCAATTCCGACTGTCCCGTACGCAAAATTTCCCAGGCCCCATGAGAATTTTTAGGATCAGGTGGAAATCGGCGGTGAAGTTCGTGGGCGAGAGCCACTTTGGCCGAATCCATGTGAGCCACGGCGACACGACGCAATTCACCATCAGATTCGGCTAGGTCGACGGTTGCCCAGTCGGCGAAGTGCGGCACAGCCAACGAACATACTTTTTGCAAAGTGCTGTCAAAATCCACAAGGACCGCAAACGCCGCGCTGGCGTCGGCCAGAAAACGCGCGGTTTGTACCGATCGCTGGCGATCCGTTATATCCATGCAGATACCGATCATACGCTCGGGTTCGCCAGCGTCATTGGTAAATACCTTGCCTTTGCCCGCAGTCCAGTGAGTACTCCCATTAGGCCAAACGCAGCGAAACTCTACGTCATAACCGCTGAGTTGGTTTACCGCCGCCGCGATAGCCGCCTCGACGCGCTCTCGATCTTCGGGATGGATAAGTCGTTGAAACTCTTCAAAGGTACCTCCGAAGGTACCTGGGGCAAAGCCATGCATGGCTTCAAGACTTTCAGACCAATCGATTTTGCCCGTCTTGATATTCCAATCCCAGACTCCCATACGGCCGGCATCCAGCGCTAATCGCAACCGCTCCTCGCTCTGTCGCAACGCTTGCTCGACCCATCTTTGATCGGTAATATCGACCGCCATTCCGCCCACCAACATCATTTGGCTATCTGCTCCCACAAAGGGAAACTTGCTTACGATGGAATAATGCACCACCCCATCTTCATTTTCCAAGGCTTCAATGACTTTTACGCCTGCTGGGTTTGTCATCGCCTGTTGATCGTTCAACTTGAACTGCATGGCGGTGAGAGATGGAAAGATTTCATCATCCGTCTTGCCGTAGAGTTCTAGGAGGGGCGTGCGAAAAGCCTTCTCCGCGGCC
>JANLQO010000003.1:0-2090 GCA_031367855.1 Planctomycetia bacterium
CAACTCAAGCGCGATGGCGAACTTCATCCGACGCAATTGAAGCACCGTAAGTACATGGCTTCGAACCTGCTGGTGTTGGATGAATTTGGTTATCAAACGATGAGTCGGGAAGAAGCAAATTTGTTCTTTAGAGTCGTCAACTATCGCTACCAAAAAGGCTAGATCGAGATCACGACGAACAAAAGCAATCGAGCTTGGCCCGAGGTCTTAGCAGATCTATAATGCTGTAGAGTCCGTAGAAATCGACCGGCTTGCCTAGTCGCTTAACTCCCGGGCTGCCGGTTGCACTCGACCCCTTTAATATTTTCAACTCTTGTATTGTTGTTAAATTCCTGTACAGAATCGTAGTAATCGGCGTAATGCTCGCTTAAAAGTTCAGATTGTTCTTTGAAATATTCTTCAAAGTCTGGGGGCACATGCAAAAACCAAGGGTCCATTGAGACACTATCAGTAAGGCCGCCTGAAAAGTACTCGACAAAAAAGAAGGCAGTACGTTTCAGTAATGCTCGATGCTCCAATTTGGCTTGTTCTCGCACAAAACTCTCCTTGTCAATCCTACAGCCCCAAACTTTCGCATAAAGTTCGATTGTTTCCTCAGAGTTCTCTGCATTCAATAGTTCATACACTAGCGCTGCGAACTGCTGTTCTCCATCGAGCTCTGGGTCGACCCAGATAGCGGCATCGGCAAACGAAGTCGCGGGCGTATGGCATGCACCAAAATCACATTTTGTGACCCCATTTGGAAGTGAATTCGACCAAACAGCACGCCTACCTATAAACGTTCCGCCGAACCTTTGAATCAACCACTTTTGGACCCGAGCGGAGCCGTTAATAAATGGAGCAAGCTGCGGGCGATCTTTGCAAGCTCTTGTAACTTGGTCACTACCGTGTTTCCGATCAGCCTCGTCAAGTTGCAACCCGATATCAATCGCATAACCACCCATGCATGAAGGGTAGCGTTTGTACAATTTTCGCAGGCTTTCCATAGCGAATCGAATATCCTTTCGTTGATGCGCTAGCGCAATAGCACCCTCAGTTGCATGTGGGGATGGTTCGAGATCAAGGCTTTGCGTCAAGTAGGTGCGGCTCTTGCTTGGCGATTTATCAATGTACCACCAACCAAGTGCTGCCAGGCTCCACGCATCAACTACTGCTACTTGACCTGATTCCACTAGACGATTTGCTTCTTCATATTCCGCCTTCAGTATACAAAGTCTCACATGGTACCCGGGAATTTCACTGGGATCGAACGTCTGAAGAATTTCTAAAGCGTCAGACCAGCGTTCCTCCTTAATAAAGTTGTCGTATCGATCAATGCGCACGTGATTTAAATCAGGTTGACTGAGAACCTGACCAAAACAGTTGCATTGAACAAATACCAAAACAGCGAAAACAATCCAAAAATCTGATTGTCTAGTTCTCATTGCGCTCAGTTCTTGAAAGGATGCCATGGATTTGTTGATACCCAGGTTCCATTTGGCAGTTGACGAATTGGGACTCCATATTGCGGTAGTCCCTGGAAACCCGGATTATCCCCCGGAGGGAGTGAGTAAGAGGGAGGGAAAGCAACTATAGGAGACGTTGGGAAATAAAAGCAAGGGACAGGCTATGCATTTTATCACGAGAGTATCACGAGAGTATCACGAGAGGGGTACCGATTTGCGATCCTTGGAATGTTCGGCATAAGAAACGGCGGATATCCCTCGATTTGATTGGATTGTGCCGCAAATCGGTCCAGCACCTCGGTGCTGCGCGCCGGCTATTTTCGGCGTTGAGCCTTTCCGAACCTCGATACCAGAAAGCCGCAGAGATGTCGCGGTGCACTTGCATTCATCAGTGAATTCATCAGTGCGATCGTGCGAACACCGCGGCAACGCTACGCAGAGCAACCATCTAGATTAGCCAGGTGATGGACGCCGAGTCTCTGCGCAACCTCGCGTAGACGCTCGCGACTGGTTGAAAAAAAACGCCCAAGACCTCGGCCGCCACTGAGCCTCTGCAATCGAGCTTGCCATAGCGCCGCCGAACTGCCAAGCCGTTCGAAGATGTCAGTTAACTCAGACGATATCGATGCCTTGCCTTCACGAAGC
>JANLQO010000004.1:0-2728 GCA_031367855.1 Planctomycetia bacterium
TGCGCTGTTCCAGATGGTGTGTGCCACTGGCCCTGGCCCTGGCCCTGCCAGTGAACCGAAGGAGGTGAATATACAAACCATTAAACCCGGATTATTCATGGCGCGTAGCTACGTTCGCCAGAACGTGCTGAATCGCTTTGAGTTACAGCCACGTTCTGGCGAACGTAGCTACGTCAGTTGGTTTTTTCGAATTTCGACGTAACTCGCCGCGTGATATTCGTTTGCGTAAAATATTGACCAGGACCATGAATAATCCGGGTTTAACCTCATGCCCAACGGGTTGCGCGACAGTGTATCGGTGATCGATCACGCGGGGCATTGCCCACGCGGTGAATCGATGCTGACGATCAGCGAAAAATGTCCCAATTTCCTTAGCCCAATGTAAATTGTGTTATGCCACGGATCTCAAGTACTGAATCGCGTCAGGCCGCACATGTTGATCTTGGATCTCTTGTTTGAGGTACGCTTCGGTGATCACCCCTTTATCCAAGCACTCTTTGAGCAGCTTGAAGAAGAAGCGTTCTTGCTTTTCGTCTGGATGCTTGAGGTAGGTTTCCTGCGGAGCTGCATCGGCTGGCTGTGCGATGCGAGGTTTAGGCGAAAGCATTCGTTTGGCAATACTCAGCAAGCTGTTCGATTGCTTTTCAGGCTGTTTGATAGGCGCCGCTGGTTTGTAATTGAGGTTGTAATCAACTGGCAACCCAGTTTTCCAAGGTTGTGTCGACCGCTCAGTATTGTGAAGCAGCTTGGTCTTGTCGTTCAGAGTATCCCAATGATTCCATTCTTCTTCCAGATCGCCGATCGTAGCAGGATCTTCCTTCCGTAGGAAAATCCAGTCGCCGTAGTCCAGTCGGTCAGCGAACATATCGTCCAGGTTTTTTTCCCAGTTCCAATGACGCAACTTAGCGCAGTCCATGACCATAACGCTGGTGTTGTGATTGGGATCTTGCGGTTTTTCGGGATAGCCCTTGCGGCACCACAGGGCTTTGCCTTCCATGTCTCGATTCAAGAGTTCATAAATGTCGGTCAAGGCAAAAATGTCTGGGTCGATCAACACGGCGCGGCCTTCATATCCCATCAACTGCGGGGGCAGGAATCGCAGCGGCGAAAACGATTGCAGGTCCTGATTTCGCCAGGTAACCTGTTTCCCCTTGCGAAGGTAGGTCGTGCCTTCGCGGTTGGTGAGACTTGGAAAGTCCCACAGGTTGAGGATTTGTACATCGAACTTGTCATTGTTCTTCGAGTTCTTGCGCAATGAGTATTCGCCAACTTTGGCACCCACCATCTGTTGCGGATTGGTGTGGATAAACACGGTCATTTTCTTGGTCATAGTTAGGTCCTTAATCTGGGCGAAGTGAGTTCTTTAGTGCAACTGAGATCGATTGCGATTCGATCAGGCAGCTTTGGCAAGCGTTGTCGACTGAGCAGCCGACTTGGGTTTGGAGCATACAAAGTGAATTCTCTCACCCTTCCCGAGACTCGAAAAAATTCGAATGGGGATGTAGAGAGCAGCTTCTACGAAGGGATTCCAGATGATTGAGTCGACCCAACTGTGCGGAACCAGTCCGGCGCTCTTCAAGACGTAAACTGCACTGCGAGCTGAGTCTTTGGTGACGGGCTCGTGCAGAATTTTGTCAACTTTAAAACCGCATTGTTCAAGTAAATGGGTGCCGCAATTCGGAGAGTAAAGCATGATGTGACGCGGACAATCGAGCGAGAACCAGAATCGTCGATACACGCCTGCAGACAGGCTGCTTGGATTAGGTACAGCGATATGAATACGGCCACCTGGCTTGAGCTTTGAAAAGAGCTTGGCCATTACTTCCCGCGGGTCATAAAGATGTTCCAGCACGTGATTCATGCGAATCAAATCGATCGTACCATCTTCGATTTCGTCCCAAGCATTGGCAGAAAGTAGCAGAGCGCGGTGCCCGCTAGCGAGCGCTTGCTCGACCGCGAATTCTGAGAAATCCATGCCCGTGGTCTTCCAGCCCCACTTGCGCGCTCGGTTTAGAAATGCATCGGAACCGCATCCAAAGTCGAGCACTTCGGCATTGGCATGCGGTAGTTTGTAGATTGCTTTATAGTCTTTTTCATACCGATCGCGACTGACTCTTCGCAGCAAGGAGTTGAGCTTTTTGCCGACCTTTTCGAATCCCTGCCGAATGGACTGCATCACCGCCGATGGGTGTTTTGACGCCGTACGATCATGACCTGCGTAGGGACCATAATTTTTCGGATAGAACTTTGCGATCTCCGATTCAAGTGGCCGCACCGACTGAAAGACCACTTTGCAGTCAGCGCAAGTTGAGTATTCGAATCGCTGCTTGGAAAGCAGATACAGACGATCGTAACTGTTAGCGAATGGTTTGAAGTCTTTGCTTGCGCAAAGAGGACACTGCGTCAGAGTCTCTGACAGGGCATAGCTTTGATCTTGGTTGGTGACATCCATGTCCGCCGATCCCTTGGGATAACCCGAAAAGTATTCTCATGAATGGTAGGTGTTTTAATTGCATTCGCTGCAGATCGTCAAGATCAATCCGATGCACCCGGCTTCGTTTTAGTGAGCCGTCGGCGTTAGCCGCGGGTTATTCATGGCGCGTAGCTACGTTCGCCAGAACGTGGTGAATCGCTTTGAGTTACAGCCACGTTCTGGCGAACATAGCTACGTCAGTCTGTTTTTTCAAATTTCGACGTAACTCGTCGCGTGATATTCGTTTAGGTAAAA
>JANLQO010000009.1:0-2168 GCA_031367855.1 Planctomycetia bacterium
AAATTAACGGAGCGTCAGACGGCATCTATGATTTCGGCGATGAAACCGCGCCCCCAACCGATGGCTATGGTTCGATGCAAGTGCATAACTTTGCCGCTGGCCAGACGTTGTTTGCCATCAATCACTGGGTTGTCGGTGCGGGCGCAGATCTAGGTATCGGCAATGGTCACAATGCAACCGACTGGACCTTTGCCGGAAACGCGGCAACCTACTCTTCAAAGCGACTGCGCGTCTTTGTGAGATCCATGTAAACGTCGCGCCACCCGTGGCACCCGCAACACCTTAAATCTCCTTCGCATGCTCCGTGACCTGAAAAACGCAACGTTTGTCAATACTCGATGCGTCTTTCCTTCAAATGGATGGCTAGACATTCGTTGCGCCACACTCCTCGAACGACTGATAATAAACCCAGAACATGATTCGCCCAACGACGCTCAATGACCAGAACGCGCTAATTGATCTTGCAACGGCATCACGATTGTTCGAATCGGCTCAAACGGATGAATTGGCGCAGATGCTCGCTGAATACCATCAAGCAATTCCTCGCAGTCGCGAAATGTGGCTGACGGACGAAGTCGGTGACAGCCTCGTTAGCGTCGCCTATTTCGCACCAGAGAGAATGACGGTGGGAACATGGAATCTGTACCTCATTGCGGTCCACCCAAATAACCAAAGACAAGGGCGCGGCAAGGCGATGCTTGGGCACGTAGTCAACTTACTGGCTTCGCAAGGTGAACGTCTACTGCTTGTAGAAACGGCTGGCACGGATGACTTTGAGTATGTTCGATCGTTTTACTGGAGCAATGGCTTCACTGAGGAAGCAAGGATTCGCGAGTTTTACGATACAGGCGTGGACAAGATCGTCTATCGAAAACAACTCGTCCAGAGTGCTGCGTCGCGATAAGATACCAGGACAATAAAAACGTCCCAACTTCCGACCTTGGAATAATTTGCAAGTTTCTTTGTAACATCTGCGCATGCTCGCCGCGTACATCAGTTAGAGAAGTTCGCTTGCCTCACGATTCAAGTTTCCTGACTACGTAACGCTCGAGGTATCCGAAATCGGGAAAGCGATCCTCCTTGCGTCCGGGTTGCCCCTGCATACCGGCGAGATAGAGTTGCTCTCCGTCGGGACTGAAGCGGGCGGAGGTGATGCGCATGCCAGTCTTAGCTTGGCCGACGATCTGACCGCTCTCGGTCGCAAAAATGCCGAGGTTCCAGTTGCCACCTCGCAAACGCCCTGCCATTACGAAGTACTCGCCGCCGGGGTGCCAAGCCAAAGTTTCCATCAGTCCCTCGCCAGTTTGATCCGCGACCGACTCTTGAATTTTTTCGACAGGCTGAGTCTGCCACGCAAATCGCTGCCACAGTTGCTTGCCGTTACCCGCCATCGGATCGCGCATATCTCCCATGCCGGCTGCGTACAGAGATTTACCGTCCGGCGAAAAACTGACCGCGAAGATACCGCTGATATAGCAATGGCTCTTGATGATGCCCCAACTGGTAAACGATTTCGTGCGCCACTCAGCAAGCGGTTGACCACTTTCAATGTCCCAGACTGCCAAGTCGCCCATCAGATTTCCAGCCGCCAAGAGTCGACCGCTGACGTCGAAAGCAACACACTGCACCGGAGGAAGCATGTTGAAACTTCTTAATTCCTTACCAGTGGCTGCATCCAAAAGTTTGACAGTTGGCTCTGCACTCGGAAGTGGTGAATAGTCTTCGGCGCCCGCTAAGTATTGACCAGAAACGGACGCTATTCGCGTTCGATCCGGTGACATGGCGACTCGCCACGACCAGAATGAATGGATTTTCTCTTGGCAGCGAGCCGCGATCTCTTGGTCGGCTTCACCAGACAACGTACGAATCTGTAACGTGCCATCGTAGGCGGTCGTTGCGATCTCAGCATCGTCCTTGAGCAACGCAACTCCCGACACGTAACTGCTAAGACCAGGGTATCGTCCAGCATGCCGCGCTGCTCAAGATCATGGATCAAGTGAAACACGACTCGGTCCATCTCGGGTACAAGCATCTGATGGGTTTCGTGATTCATCACGTGGCAATCCCAAGGCATTCCGTTGGCAACCATCACAAACGTCGATCCATTTTCAATCAAGTGGCGGGCCAGCAGCGAATACTGCGCGAACAAGCCCGGGCCATATCGCTGG
>JANLQO010000011.1:0-2015 GCA_031367855.1 Planctomycetia bacterium
GATCGCGAACTGAATGTTTGAACCGCCGGTTTCAACGCCGATCTCGCGAATCACCGCTAGCGACGCGTTGCGCATCCGCTGATACTCTTTGTCAGTCAATGTCTGAGCTGGCGCGACAGTAATCGAATCACCCGTATGAACTCCCATCGGATCAAAGTTCTCGATGGAGCAGATGATGACGACGTTGTCATCCATGTCGCGCATCACCTCCATTTCGTACTCTTTCCAGCCGATAATGGATTCTTCGACCAATACTTCATGAATCGGCGATAGCATCAAACCGTTGAGTACCATCGAGTCAAAGTCGGCGCGATTGTAAGCAATCCCTGAGCCGCTACCGCCCAGCGTAAAGCTCGGTCGCACGACACACGGCAAACCAACCTCCGCCATTACAAGCTTGGCTTCTTCCAACGAGCGAATGACTTTGCCGCGGCAGACTTCTAGCCCGATCTTTTCCATCGCTTTTTTGAACAGCTTGCGATCTTCGGCCTTGTCGATCACTTCGGGATTGGCGCCGATCATTTCGACGCCGTACTTTTCCAGTACGCCATTGCGGGCCAAATCCATCGCCACGTTCAGACCCGTCTGCCCGCCCAGCGTCGGCAGCAACGCATCGGGACGCTCTTTCTCGATGATCTTGGCAACGATTTCCCAAGTCAGCGGTTCGATGTAAGTCCGATCCGCCAGTGCCGGGTCGGTCATGATCGTCGCCGGGTTGCTATTGACCAAGACAACTTCATAGCCCTCTTCGCGGAGCGCTTTGCAGGCTTGAGTGCCCGAATAATCGAATTCACAGGCTTGGCCGATCACGATGGGCCCGGAGCCGATGAGCATAATTTTCTTGAGATCAGTACGACGTGGCACAGCTAGAACTTTTTTTCGTTTGGGGGGAAATCACCAAGCACTCAACAGAATCGTACTCGGCGACACGCCCCACACTTGGGGTCCCAAAAATCCGTGAAGGATGGGGCTACCCGAGTAAAATTTCCCAAGACTATCACGAATGCCCGCAAACCGGCAAGGGGTAGCGAAGTGTATGGTGCGCTCTAATTTCGCTGAGCAGCAAACTGTCTAGTTGATGCTCAGGTTTACGGTTCGCTCGCCGCTGCCTGCAAGATCTGCGACAAAAGCAAACTGGGTAATTTAGGAAATTTAAGTAGATTCAGTTCACGCGTGATGGCCCCTTTTGAGCGAATGTAAACGCGGCTCAATCGATAGTGTCCAGTTGTTCATTAGCCTACTCAAGGGAATTGAATAGCGTTTTCCACATTCATAGACTTGGACGCTTACAAGTTACCCAAGATGCTTAGACCTCCTTAATGCACGCTTTGTCGTTAATGGACTTTGAAATGAAACACAAAAACGGATTTACGCTCGTTGAGCTGCTGGTTGTGATTAGCATCATGGGCATCCTCGTGGGATTGCTGCTGCCTGCGGTGCAGATGGCACGAGAGTCTGCGAGGCGTATTCAATGTGCTAGCAACTTAAAGAACATTGGTTTAGGGCTGCATAATTTTGCGGATGCGTATCGATCGTTACCTGCAGGTTCGGAGAGACTTAAGGGTACTTATCAAGCTTGGTCAGGACGCATTCTTCCCTTTGTAGAGCAATCTGCAGTCTTTTCCCAGATCGACTTTTCGCGTTCTTGGGATGCGATGGGATCGAATGCTAATGCTTCGTTGAGCAGAATTCCAGTTTATGTTTGTCCCTCAGCTCGACTTGAGTTTGAAGGGAAGCTGGATTTTGGGGGAATCTTCGGCAGTGCGCTTCTGCCACTGCCTGCAGGGCTTGGCCCCACAGATGCGTTTGGATGTGGGACGCTGATTTCAACCTCGGTCAAACAGACTTCGCCGGTAAAATTTTCCGGCATCACTGATGGCCTAAGTTCGACGCTGGCTGTCGGTGAGTCGGTAGACAGAGACGCGACGGGGTCAGGATCGGGTCGTTGGGCCAGTGGTCACAATTGCTTTGCACAAAATGATTCTGTGGCAATATCTGCTGAATCGGGCGAACTT
>JANLQO010000015.1:0-1903 GCA_031367855.1 Planctomycetia bacterium
AGGCGGCGATAATTTAACTTCGGTGGCGGCGACCCATGAACGAAATCGACGACGAACTTGCCCGTTTGAATCCAGTTGTGAAAAAGGAACGTGAAGGATGAATTCAGCAGCCAATCAGCCGATCCCGGAGGGTTCCATGGACGACGCGCCCAAGCATGCTAACTTCATCGAACAAGAAATCGACAAAGACTTGCTCCTGCCAAAGATGGCTGGCATGTGCGTGCAGACACGATTTCCACCGGAACCGAATGGATACCTGCACATCGGTCATGCCAAGAGCATTTGCCTCAATTTCGGCTTAGCTCAAAAATACCATGGCAAGTGTAATCTACGCTTCGACGACACGAACCCCAGCAAAGAAGAGCAAGAGTACGTCGACTCGATCCAAGAAGACGTGCGTTGGCTGGGCTTTCAGTGGGATGCAATCTATTATGCATCCGACTACTTCGATCAGCTCTTTAATTGGGCGGTGCAGTTGATCCAATCGGGACATGCGTACGTTTGCGATCTGACCAGCGACCAAACTCGCGAGTACCGCGGATCATTGACGGCGCCTGGCAAGAACAGTCCGTTTCGGGACCGGACCGTCGCGGACAATCTTGAATTGTTCGAAGCCATGCGGGCTGGGAAATTTCCTGACGGTGCCCGCACGCTTCGAGCCAAGATCGATATGGCCTCGCCGAACATCAACTTGCGTGACCCCGTCATGTATCGCATTCTGCGGGCTCATCACCATCGTACAGGCGATAAATGGTGCATCTATCCGATGTACGACTGGGCGCACGGCCAAAGCGATTCGCTTGAGAAAATTACCCACTCGATCTGCACGCTGGAATTTGAAAACCATCGCCCACTTTACGATTGGTATTGCAAAGCGCTGGGGATCTATCACCCTCGACAGATCGAATTCGCGCGATTGAACTTGAGCTACACCGTGATGAGTAAACGCAAGTTGTTACAGTTGGTTCAAGAAAAGCATGTGTCTGGATGGAACGATCCGCGTATGCCTACGGTCAGTGGCTTGCGGCGTCGAGGGTTTACGCCTGAAAGCCTACGGATGTTCTGCGATCGAATCGGCGTCGCACGCTTCTATAGCACGATCGATGTCACGGTCCTGGAGAATTGCATTCGCGAACACTTGAACGCGGTCGCGCCGCGCGTGATGGCCGTGCTTCAGCCACTGAAAGTTGTATTGACGAACTATCCCCAGGATCAAGTCGAGTTGATGGAGGCGGTAAATAACCCCGAAGACGCTGCGGCTGGTACTCGGCAGATTCCGTTTACGCGTGAGTTGTATATCGAGCAAGATGATTTTCAAGAAGATGCACCGAAGAAATTCTTCCGATTGAAACCTGGCGGCGAAGTTCGGTTGCGGTATGGCTACATCATCAAATGCGAGGAGGTGGTCAAAGATCCGCTCTCTGGCGCAATCACGGAACTGCGCTGCACCTACGATCCCGCCACTCGTAGCGGCAGCGGTGATGGAACGCAGCGCAAAGTCAAAGGTACGATTCATTGGGTGAGCGCTTCGAAATCAATCACCGCTGAAGTCCGGCTCTATGATCGGCTGTTCCTAGGTGAGAATCCGGAAGATGTGCCTGAGGGACAGACCTTCTTGAATAACTTGAATCCCAATAGCCTGGAAGTGATTCATGCGAAACTCGAACCATCCCTGGCAGGTGCGGTGGCCGGAAGTCATGTACAATTCGAGCGCATGGGCTATTTCTTTGCCGATCCGGTCGATTCAAAAGCGGGTACACCCGTTTTCAATCGAACCGTGGGCCTACGGGACTCTTGGGCGAAAATGCAGTCGAAGGGGCAAGCGGATTAAGGCACGGGTTAGGCGTTATCCGGCGAACGGCGGCAGGCTGCGTTGGCTTGCAGCTAAAGGGACGCAGATGCA
>JANLQO010000018.1:0-8540 GCA_031367855.1 Planctomycetia bacterium
CGGTGGTGCCGAGGCGCATAAGCGAGATTACGTAGACAAACGAATCGACTACGCCAAGGCGGGAATAGCGGAGTACTGGATCGTCGACCCCGAGCAGAGCGTGATCACGGTTCTTGGGCTGAACGGCAACAGCTACATTACCTTAGGTGAATACGGTGTCGGCCAAATCGCCAGCGGACGATACTGGGAAGGCTTTTCCATCTCGGTCGATCAAGTTCTGTCGATTGGCCGTGTTTGACTTTTTTCTACCGCTGCCGCCAAACCCGGGTTTGGCCCGCAAAAAATGCGTCACCAATAAAAGAAAGCGTCAGGCCAGCACTGTGCTAACCTGACGCTTCGTTGCAGATATTTCATTTGTCGACTCGCGGCGTCAATCCAAGCTCTCGTTTAAATCGCTTGGAAGTCTTCCATGTGTCGCGCCAGTCGCTTGCGGGCGACGTGCAGACGCCGCTTGATCGTTCCGATCGGAGCGCCAAACTGCTCAGCCATCTCGATCAGCGATTGACCGCTGATGTAGAAAGCTTCCAACGTCTTACGGTCGACTTCGCCAAGCTTATCCAAGCCGCTGCGAACTTGAGCTCGTTCTTCGCTCTCTAAAACTCCGTCGAGCGGCGTTTCAGTTGAGGTGCAGATCGCGTCCAGCGTTTCGCTCTCGATCGCTACCGCGGTCCGATGACGCGTCATCCGATTGATGGCCATCCGACGAACGATCTGGCGCAACCAACCTCCGAACGCTTCGGGAACACGCAACTGTTCTAGTCGATCGAAAGCATGGATGAATACATCCTGAACCAGCTCTTCGGCCTCGTCCCAGTTACCGAGTTGGCGGTAAGCCAGGGCGACAGCGGAACCGTGGTAACGCTCGTAGAGCGCACTTTGGGCTTCGCGGTCCTGAAGCTGTGCGGCTTCAACTAACCGTGCAACGGTGATGAAAGTTTCATTGATAGATTCGGTAACCATGACGAGTCTCTCTGATTTGTGAGAGAACGCTTGCCTTGTCGCTGGCCGGTCTTTCCACCGGCGTAACACGACACGGAGAGTGCTCTCAGGTCGATTTCGGTTTGTGCTTTGAAAGGGAAATCAGTGGATCCGACGTGTTGAACTTGGGGACGTTTACGGCCAAGTAGGGCAGACGTCTGAGTTCACGTTGGAAAGATGTCAGCGGACTTTTCCGCTGGTCATCCATCACTTTCAATCTCTTTCAGGTCCGGCAGCTGTTTCGAGCTAACCGGTTTTCCAGGCGCGAGGGATTAACCCCGCCAACTAGCTCTGGCCTGCGACAACCTTGGGGCTGGACAGACGGATTGAGCGGCTATGTCATAGGCCGGCGCGAACGCTAGCCTTTGCAGTTCCGGTCGTTTATTGCCAATCTGCAACAAACCCGGCTGCGAATTGCCTAGGAGTAACTCCCATAGCAATCCTGGTTGACCTTGCTCAATCCGATACCCCATATGTTCACGCATACTGGTGAGGTGGAATGAGCGTGTCGCGATGCCATTCACTGCCAACACATCAATCACGCGGGTGACCACTGATGTGAACAGGTTGGAAATCGTGAAATTACGCATTACATTCCTCCCTCACGCCTTTTGGACGTGAACTGAGAGAGACTCGGAAACATGAAATTTGGGCCACAATTAGCCCGCTCGGTTACTTTACGTCGAGGTCGGTGCAACCGCTGCGGTCGTAACCCGCACCAACCTCGCCCTTGGGTAGGACATTACAAGAATACTGTATCGACGGAACGGAAGCAATAAAACCGCTCTTTTCGTCCTGTTTCAACAACATCTCCCCACTGGACACCTGATTAGACAGCCGATTTTGCGGCTGGTTCGCGAGAAATCGAGAAATTGCGAGAACTTTTTTGCCGTTTTTGCCTGTAGTTCGCTCCTGCCAGTGGGTCGCATCCTGCCGGGTGCGACCTGAGCCCTTCCATGCAAACGGTCGCACTCGGCGAGAGCGACCCACCGCAAGAGCGACCCACGGGGAAAACGCCTCAGTTGGTAACGACCACTTCCCCAAAGTTGATTTGCGCAGCGGCTGGAATGGGCTCAAAACCGATCGCACGCCACAGTGAACGTTCGTGATCCAGGCGCAGCAGCTTAACCATCGCTTCGCTGGGCTTTCCGTGAGCCCACGAAATGTCTTCGGCATGGTTATCCTGAGACGGATCTTGGATGGTCTGCGTGGCCATCATGAAGGTACGCCGCGGATCGCGATCAGCGCTGGAGATCGGTTCCAACCAATTGGTTGGCAAAGTGACCGCGTCAAACGAGCTGAAAGCTACCGACACTCGAACTCGTAATCGCCGCTTCGCACCTGCAATACGAGGGTCGACAAAATGAACAATGCCGTATTCATTCTCCAGCCAATTTCCTGCACCTTCGCCGCGGATCTCCAAAGCAAAACCAACTGCAGTAGACAGTTCTTGTTGGAACCGATCGACATCCGTATAGCTGTACGCGTCGCATAGTTTCACCAAACCACCCTCGATTGCATCCTCGGCGGTCATCAGCTGCAATGCGGGTAAATCCGTTGCCTTTGACTTGTCGGTGCTTTGAAACGTCTTGCCCGAATCATGTGTCCGCAGAACATATTCGCGGCAATACCAAGAATTCTCGGTGATCAGTTGACGGTAGGCTCGCCACAGGATCTCTAACTGGGGCGGCGACTTGGCAACCGCCATTAAGATCACAAGATTGCTGGAAGTGGCTCGCCCCTGAAGCACATTTGCCGTTGCTTCGCGCAGCGCAGAGAGTCGACTTTGAGAGCTCGCCGCGCGTGCTGTCCAATCAATTGTCCCGTTTGCATACCAAGCTAACAACAACTGCAAATGTTCGTGCTGAATATCATTGGCAACTTGAAGCAAACTCTCGCGAACTCGCGCACCTTGGTCGACCACGGATTGGCCGATCAGTATCTGGTTGCGGATCGTCGTTATCCGATTGGGACCTTGCGCACCTTTCAGCTTCTTTTCCAGCAAAGCGTTCTGCCGCTTCTGCCGCTCGATGTCGTTCTCCAAGTCACGTAGCGGTGCGCAACCGCGCACTAACATTGCCATCCGACCAATTTGCTGCCAAGAGTTCAAGATGCTGGCTTGCGAATCCTTGAGCTCACGCGTCGATTTTGCCAATTGCTGCGCTTCGACTTTGAGCTTTCCTTGGACCGCATCGACCAAGTACTTCCAACGAAACTCGCGAGAGGCATCGCACAGTTTGTCAGCCAAAGGGATCGTCACCAATTGTTCGATCGCTCGGCGCAGCGGTCGAGCGCCGTACTTGGGTTGGTATCCGACTTGACTCAACAGATCGATGGCTGCAGGCGTAAACTCGAGCGTCGCGTCGCTGTACTTTAGGCCGGCGCGACCCTTCAATAACTCCGTTTCGCGAATCGCAATCTTGCGAACGACATCAGGCGGCAGCGGACGGAACGGAACGATGCGATCGATACGGCCCAATAACTCGGGGCGAACGAATCGCTGCACCTCACGTTCAAAATGGGCACGCCAATCAGCCGCATCCAACTCTCCGAACCCAAACGCGCTATCTTTATAAGACTCCACGCCAAGGTTACTGGTCATGATCACGACCGCGTTGCGAAAATCGGCCAGGCGACCCTGTGAATCGGTCAAGCGACCCTCGCCGAGCAATTGCAGCAACATGTCAAACACCGCTGGGTCAGCCTTCTCGAATTCATCCAATAACACGACGGAGAACGGTTGCTCTCGGATCGGCGAAGTCAAAGTGCCGTCACCATCACCTGGACGACCAATCAACTTCATGGCTGACCAAGGCGACGCGTATTCGCTCATGTCGATGCGAATCATACGTCGTGTGTCCGAATACAACAGCGCAGCAATCGCTTTGGCCATCTCGGTCTTGCCAACGCCCGTGGGACCGATAAACAACAGCGACGCGAACGGTCGACCCGGGCGAATCATTCGCGCTTTAAGGGTCGCCAACAGGTTGACGATCAACTCAGCCGGTTCGGCTTGGCCGATCACATGACTGGTCAGCCGCCGACCGATGTCTTCCAAGTCAATGGGCACGGCGTCATTGACCAAGAATTCGGGCAAGCCAGTTTGTGCGCTGAAAGCTGCGGCGACTTGCATTGCATCAAACTCCGTCGGCCGGTCCAGTTTCTCAAGCATCGTTTGCATCAACCGCAGGGGCTGTGATGGCAGCGCCGAATAGGTCGCGTAGCGAGAATAGAGTCGATGAAGTTCTTCGATCGCTTGCGGAGTGAATCGAACGGGATTAGCTGCAACCGTACCAAGAGTTCGGTGAAGTTTACTGGTCGTTCGCGCCGCACGATCCCTAGCCGCTTGTGTCAGAATTTCCGTAATCTTTGCAGGCTCCGCCTCCGCGATCTCCATCTTTGCAAAAGCTCGAAGCAACATCGGATCGTCGCGTTCCACCACCGCTAATTGTTCCGGAGTGCACTCGGCGATCGCCTGCAGTTTTCCGCGCGCGACTGATTGACGAATCATCGATGCGACCCCGGGCTGTCCATCGATTTTGCCAGCTTCCCTCAACTCGGTGATTGAGCCCAAATGCAGGATCGCGTGCGTTTGATTGGCTTCTCGAATCAATTTGTGACATCGCTGTTGCCACATTCCCATGCCGCACATGCCCGACACGATCCTCGCACCCGAGGTCGACCATATTTTGCGATT
The DNA here is from genome assembly GCA_031367855.1 of Planctomycetia bacterium. Lineage (GTDB taxonomy): Bacteria > Planctomycetota > Planctomycetia > Pirellulales > Pirellulaceae > Aureliella. Next base: position 4,676 of record JANLQO010000018.1, read on the forward strand.
CGCCAACCCCAGCTGTGCACCGATGGCAACAAGTCGATGCACCAGAGCGCTCTTACCAACACCTGCCGGACCAACCAAAAGAACGCTTTGGGGTGCCTCACCGACGAAAAACTCAGCGAGATCTGCGACCCGCTGATCCATGGAATAAACCGGCTCGAGCTTGGCATGACTCAAATCGCTTGCAACCGATCTCAGTGTAGCCGTCCGCTTCTTCATCAACTTAGCGGGATCGGTGGGCTGTGGGTCCGCGCCTAACAGCACCGGGACACTCACATTGTGGAAGTCGAAGCGACGGTTTGCGAACCTGTGCCGCACCTGCCAGAGGTTTAGTTTTTCAGAGCTGCGAATCAGCGCGACTTTGGCATGCTGTTCAACCAACTCCGTCGGCAGATCATTCAGTTTGCCAAACAGAGTGCAATTGACGGCCGGAATCTTTACGACACATTGATTGTCACTAAGTATCCAACGAAAGGTCTCCAGCCGCATTTCGACCGGTTCGGTCCAGCGTGGGCTCTTGATCGACGGCGGCAATTTGACTTTGATCACCGTTCGCTCACATGCTTCCGGCAACGATCCTTCGAACCAACGCGACGGCAGGACACGCAGGGCAGCTTTTTCAAGTTTTTTCAGCAAGCTCGCGCGCGCATCGCGCCACGAGCGATCCACGACTTGAATGCGCCACGGCCCCAGCGGTTTCGCACGCACGATCTGCTCGGAGATTTTTTCCACTTGGACCGTCAGGTCGATAGAAATCTGTTCGCTCATAAACACAGTTTAAATGATCTGGCGCGATGCGAGAGGCCAGTGCGGAGAGGCCAGTGCGGATTTACCGCGCAGCGGTCTGAAGACAATAGCCGGTGGTAAGCCGAACGCCACCACCGGAATGCTCGCCCTAAAGCAAATTGATCCCGAAGGTGGCAAGCTGGAAGCGCTGGAAGCATACCCCACTAGAGCAATTTTACTTTTTGGATCGGCAATTCTTTGAGCGCGCGTTGGATGATATCGTCCGGACGAATTCCCTCCGACTCGGCAGTGAAGGATGGGACGAGGCGGTGCCGCAGGACAGGTAGCGCAAGCGCGTCGATGTCATCAATCGTAACGTGATAGCGGTCCTGCAACAGCGCACGAGCTTTGGCTGCTAGAACCAACTGCTGGCAGGCTCGAGGCCCTGGCCCCCAGTCAACCCACTGCGTAACCCAGGCAAAAGGACTTTCGCCACCTGGACGCAGCGATCGCACGAGATCAAGCACCCGATTCTTTACATGTTCAGCCAACGGCACGCGACGCACCAAGCCCTGGAACGCAATAATCTCTTCGCCACGGATGACTGGTTTCAGTTTCGATTGATATCCGCTGGTCGTACGATCAATGATGTCCGATTCCTGCTGACGCGACGGGTAGTCAACGGAAACTTGGAACAGAAACCGATCGCGTTGTGCTTCAGGCAGCGGATAGGTCCCCTCCTGCTCGATGGGATTCTGCGTCGCGAGGACGAAGAACGGTTCAGCCAAGCGATAGGTCGTGCCGCCCACGGTGACTTCATGTTCTTGCATGGCTTCCAGAAGCGCGGCTTGTGTCTTAGGTGGCGTGCGGTTGATTTCGTCAGCCAGCACCAATTGCGCAAAAATCGGCCCACGCTCGAAAACTAACTGCCGATGCCCTGTCTCGTGCGACTCTTGAATGATGTCGGTGCCGGTGATATCGGCCGGCATCAAATCGGGTGTGAATTGGATCCGATGAAACGTCAGACTCATCGATTCCGCAAACGAGCGGATCATCAACGTTTTTGCCAGTCCCGGCACGCCCTCGAGCAGGCAGTGACCGCGTGCGAGCATGGCGATCAGCAATTGGTCGATGACTTGCTCTTGGCCAACAACCGCTTTGGCAACTTGTTGTCGCACCGCTTTACAGGCGATTCGCAGTTGTTCAGCTTGCTCGATATCCAACTTGGCTTGCTCGGCCGAATTGCCTTCTGCGACTAGTTCTTTTCCCGACAAGCTGCAACTCCTGGGCGGATGTGGATGAATGAGTGAACGCCCATTATACATACCCCCAGCCTAAAGTACTCAAGGCTGAACGATTGGGGACATACTGGCAGCATTTTGCAATTTGTTCACGGGGGATTTGTGAGCCGATGGCGCTTTTGTAGGGTTGTCAAGTACATAATTAAAACTCTTTTTTGATGGTCTAGTTGCGCACGGGTGCCTCGAAGTTTGGTCGTTGGCTGCTTGTGATTCGTCCAATGCTGATTCGCTGGCCGCGAATTGTTTGGCATTTGGCAGTCACTGAGCAGGTTGAGTCGTCTGCTTCGAAACCTGCGGCTAACTAACGCCGACGGCTCACTAAAGCGAAGCCTCTCCCATCACGCGCTGCCAAGTCGCGTAAGTCACAGACAACTGATGCTAGCAGCGTCAGCCACGATTAATGCGCTGACGTCGAGACCGGTCGCGCGACGCTTTCGCCATCAGTTCGACTCGGGCTCGCTTTTGCGAGGGCACTGAGCACTTGCGATTGAGTGATTACATCGCGCAGTACGATCGGCTCCGAACTGGGCGGATAAACGGCCAGCAGTGGAACCGAGTTGCTCCCAAATTCTTGGAGCTTCTTGTCGATCTCTGGCGACGGTTCGGAAATATCCGCAAGCATGGTGATGACATGATTTACTTTGCAAAGCTCCGCCACCTTCTCGCGGTCGATCGCATTTTGAAAAATCCATTTGGACGTCGTATCCCATCGCGCGAAGAACTGGACCATGACTGTTTTACCTTGGGCGCGATACGCGGCCAACTTCTCTTCGCTATATTCCCTCCAAGGCAACAGAGACTTGCGATTTATGAAGGTCGAAACCGGTCGCGCGACGCTTTCGCCATCAGCGCGGCTTGGACCGGCTTGCTCTAGTGCGTCGATCAATTGTTTTTGAGAAATTAGATCTCGCAAGACAATGGGTTCGGCGTCAGGTGGATAAATGGCGAGTAGGGGGATCGAGATGCTCCCCAGTTCCTCGAGCTTTTTGTCGATGGCTGGGGAAGTTTCCGATTTGTCAGCTAGCATCGTGACTACGTTATTCTGCTTGCAAACCTTGGCGACTTCCTTCCGATCGATCGCAACTACCATGTTGGTTTGACAAGTTAAACACCAGCGCGCCGTGAATTCGACCATGACGGTTTTTCCTTCACTACGATATTCTGCAAGCTTCGCTTCATCGTACGGTTCCCATGACAAGTGATGTTTGGTGGGTCCAAAGTACATAAAGCCAATGAAGGCCGTCAACGCAACCGTCGCTAGACTAATGCCCCAAACTCTGCGAATCTGCCAACGCTCTGAATATGGTGGCACTTTGCCTATCATCCAGCAGGCAAACCAAACTCCGATCAAAAGGATCAACGTTGCAATTCGATACTCTGGGTTGACTATTTGAACGATGTATACCACCGTCAGCAATAGTGGAAATGCGAGCACTTCCTTCAACGTTTCCATCCATACTCCAGGTTTTGGCAGGAACTTGACAAAGCCTGGATAAATACAAAGCGCTAGATAGGGAAAGCCAAGTCCAAGTCCAACTGTCACATAAAGAGCAACGATGCTCACTGGAGATAGTGTGAGTGTGAGACCGAACAGCGTCCCCAGGAATGGCCCGGAGCAAGGGGTCGCCAAAACAGTCGTAAGGACCCCTTTCAAGAACGCGCCAACGTGCCCTTCCTGTTCCATCAATTCGCCGGATTTACTTGAACTTGCAAATCCAGGTATGGGTATCTCCCATACTCCAAGAAAACTGAGAGCCATAGCAAAGACCAAAATGGCAAGGCAGACTTGAAAATCAAGCCGTTCAAATTGTTGTCCCCACCCGATCGACGCCACGATTGTC
>JANLQO010000037.1:0-8758 GCA_031367855.1 Planctomycetia bacterium
CGTTCCGGCTGATTCAATGCGTCACCGGTTTGCTCGCGACTACGACGTATCGAGTCGTACGTGTTGCAGGCTGCTTGTTGGTCGCCGTCATCAGCTCGACCGCCTCAATCTGAAAACCCACTTTTTCTAACAAGTAGGGCATTGTCGCCATCGACTGACAAGCCGACAGCGGCAGCAAGTCCACTTCCGGTTCGAACATGCCCGTCCACGCGGCGCGCCCGTAAAAGCCATCGATGGCGATCACCTTTCCACCGGGCTTTAACCAATAAAACCAATTGCGGAACGCCACGAGCGGATCGAACAAGCCGTTTACCAACTGCCGTGAAGCGATCGCGTCGAAGTGAGCTTCGTGGAAGTGATCCCGATCTTCCGGGGCATCGCAAAATCCTTGCACGCAGCAAACTTCACTGAGCGTTGGCTTTAAACTCAATAAGGCTAGCATCGCTGGAGCAGGTTCTAGGGCAGTCAGCGAAAGCCCATTTACTTGCGACAATATTTTACTCAATGTTCCAGAACCCGCTCCCGCATCTAAAACTTGCATGCCGCAGCGAAACTCAAAAACTCGCTGCATGTCAGCCAAATAAGCCGCTTCGTCTTCAGCGGTGAGATTGCCAACAAACGCATCGTAGGCAGCCGCCTCAGTCGCATCGTATTTGGCAACATAGCGTTCGCGGGCGGTTTGGCGATTCCTATTCCAGTTCACTTGTACATCCTAAGACCGAATGGATTCTTTCAAACTGATGAAGTCCGAGAGCAGGAAAATAACCGTCACGAAGGCGAGCACGATCTCGGTGATCGTCAGCAGTTTGGCAGGGATCGTCTGCGGAGTGATATCGCCGTAGCCGAAAAAGGTGAAATTCAAAATGCTGAAGTAGGTGAAGTCAAAGATTTGTTCCGGCATGCTTTCGGTCGGATCGATGCTGCTGAAACTGCGCAGGTCGATCGTCTGAAGGCAATGAAAGTCGAGCCCAAACGAAAGAGTAATTTGCGACATGTTGATGAGCATGAGCATCATGAAGCGATGGTAGGCCAAATTGTCGCGAGAGGCGCCTAAGAGTTGCTGCAGGTTTTCCAGCCCGAAAAAGGCAGTCTTGGCCCAGGCGAGCAAAATGACGATCGCGATCAGCCAACCGGACGCCAATGGCGATTTCGAAATCAGTGCTTGCAGGCCCAGCCACACGCCAGCGATCAACATGTATTCGGCAACGTTTCTCAGAATCGCGGCGTTGGTAAAGGGCGACGACGACGGTTGGCTCTGGTAGGCGGTGGTCAAACGATCAGCTCCCCTTGCCCGACTTGGCTAGCCGCTTGTCGATAGCCTTCGAGTGCTTGCGGCAAGAGTTTCTCTAAATCCGACGCGCGGCGAGCATCAGCTGGATGTGTCGATAAGAATTCAGGCGGTTTGGCCGATTTGCCGGCGGAGGCAAAGCGCGTCCAAAAGCGAGGTGCTTCCGCGGGGTCATAACCTGCTTTGGCCATTAGCATCACGCCGATGTGATCCGCTTCCGATTCGTGCTTGCGACTGTAGGGCAGCAAGAAGCCGTAGTTAGTCCCCGCACCATAGGCTCGCATCCACAAATCCTTGGCGACTTGTTCTTTGTTGCGAAGCGCGTAACCAACGCCTGTTTGTACGACGTTGACCGCCGCCGTTTGACTCATGCGTTCGCCACCGTGCCGGGCCAAAACATGCGCCACTTCATGGCTCATCACGACCGCCAACCCCGCTTCATTTTGGCAAACCGGCAAGATGCCTTCATACACCACGATCTTCCCGCCCGGCAAGCAAAACGCGTTTTGATCTTCGCTAGCCATTACGCGAGTTTCCCAGTGGTAGTCGTGGCGTTCACAAACCGCAGCGATTCGCAAGCCAACGCGTTCGACGATTTGTTGATAACGGGAATTCGTCGAAGGAGTTTCTTTGGAAACGACGTCAGCGAACGATTGCTGACCCATCGAGACTTCGGTCCCTTCGGGATAAAACATCATCTGCCGTCGGCCAGTGAGCGGAGCGGTTTTGCATCCGCAACATCCGAACAGAGTAGCCGCCGAAGTCGTCCTAAAAAATGTCCGTCGATCCATGACAGACTCCCTCTCAACATTCGTAAAACAATTCGTATAACAACCGCTTTACCCAGGCACAAGCCGCAGCATACTAGCACCTCCAAGCCTTAGGTGAAAATAGGAATCTAGTGTGAGAGTGCTAGCAAATCAGCAGCATCCGCGATCAGCACTTGCATGCGAGGCTTGGTTTTAGTGAGCCGTTGGCGTTAGCCCAGATTATTCATGGCGCGTAGCTACGTTCGCCCGAACGTGTTGAACCGCTTTGAGTTACAGCCACGTTCTGGCGAACGTAGCTACAACCTGCTCGGTGATTGTCAAATGCCGAACGATTCGCGGCTAGCAAACGAGCATTTGGACGCTTGCCAACCCTGCAAAAGCGCCAGCGGCTCCCAAAGCTCCGGTACCACATGTTTCACCGCGTTGTGGTGAGAGGTGCTGCGCGGCGTCTCTAAACCTGTTTCAATTGGGCAGCAAGCCGTGTTCTTCTAAGCGAATGGTTATGCGGACGAGTTCCATGGGGCGCTGGACGTCGAATAATTCGAACATCTTTTTGCGGCGGATTTCGATGGCGCGGGTGCAAAGTCCAACGGCAGCTGCGATATCCTTGGTGCATTCGCCTTTCGCATCCATGCGGCAGGTGAGTTGGTCAGTCGCGTCCAATGATTGAAAGATGGCGAGCAAATCCATCAGAGAATGGTCGCGGTCGCCATCGGGATTACCAAGGCAAGCGATCGGACGCGAAATGCTGAAAATGAAATAGTTGGGATCGCGCAGTTCTCCAAGCTGGCATTTGTAAGTTCGAAAGCTATAAGTTTGGCCCGTAGAGTCTTTGCCGTCGTGTTCGCAATCGAGCGAGCGAATTCCTTCCGCGATTAACTCGTCGGTGTTTTGTGATAGCTTGGAGGTTCGATAGATCGCATCGGGGGCCCTACCAGTTGCCGTGGAGACGCGAGAAAAAAAGAGTTGGTAGGCGGGGTTATCGTGGACGACCGCGCGCTCGTGGTTCTTAATCACAACGCAGGCTTCGACCGCTGAAAGGTCGAGGTCTTGAGTCTGACGTTGCGGATACCAGCGGCGAATGGTGTCCAACGCTTGGGACTTGGCTTCATCGAAAGTCGATTCGAAATCGAGCGTCGAAGCCCAGCGAGGTGGAAGTAGATTATCAGAAGCGTTTGACGAGTTGCCCGGCATCATCAGAAACTGCTTTTATCAAGTTGAGTTTCCAGGCGGGCACGTAACGACAAATCCGCCTTTAGCAATAAATTGCATCGGGCGGGATGTACGCTCGCACTTGACCAGCTTTTCCCCAAGTTTTGGAGTTCAGCCCCTGGATTTCAGTCGAAACGCGATGAACACTTCCTTCGCTGTCGCGCCAAGGACAGCAAAAAATCGGAAGCCGGCTTTCTCGTTGGGGCACGAAGAAAAACCGGCTACCGACCGCAATGATTTACCCAAGAATCCGGGGCAGTGATTCAAGGGAACCGTATGCTGCGATTCGCGGGTGACCTAAAGCTTAAAAATCAGGGGCAATGATTTTTCAGCCAGTCACCTGCGTTTCGCAGTTACGAAAACATACATCGCAGTTGCGCAGCGGCTGAGAAAGTGCGCAATAATTTCGAAAATAATCTTCGCTTTGTCAGATGGGCGTATTTCTAGGCCGGTTGAGCGTCGAGCCCGATTTCTCTCGAAAAAGCGTTCAGGCTCCATTTCGCTGGTATTACAAAGCGACACGTAGAATCGTCTGTCTACTGTGGAAGTGATCAGCCAGAAGTGGCGAAAATACGCCGCTCGACCGCATGGGCATCGCCGCGCGTTCGCGATTCACAGACCGCGTGGCCGATGGGCTGGCGATTAAGGTTTTGGACAGTGCCTGGGTTTTGGAGAGTACCAGGAGGTTTAGTTTGTCCAAAATGGGTTTTTTCTGCTATGATCTTGGTTTTTAATCTCCAAACCGCGAGACCACCCTGGATGTCATTCGCAGCGTCTAGCTCACCGAACATCAACCGTTTCGATGTCGCCCAAAGTCCTGCGTCGGCGATCGCCAAATCTGGTCGCAGCCGACTGGGAAAACTTACAGGAATTGAAATAGCCGCAACCGGCAGTTATGTCCCAGAGACGATTGTTGCCAACGAGGAACTGTCGGCGCTCGGTTGTGACAGTGATTGGATCTTCCAGCGGACCGGGATTCTCGAGCGACGCAAAGCGGCTCCCAATCAGGCGTCCAGCGATTTGGCATTGCTGGCCGCACAGAATTGCTTGGAGCGTGCGGAAGTGAGTGCGTCGGACGTTGATTTGATTCTGGTCGCTACGATCACGCCGGATCATGCGTCGCCCTCAACCGCTTGCCATTTGCAACGTCAGTTGGGTTGCATTGCCCCAGCCATGGATGTCAATGCGGCATGCGCTGGATTCATGTATGCCCTAGTTACAGCCGGACAGTTCATCAACTCGGGTGCATCAAATTGTGCATTGGTAGTAGGTGCCGAGGTCATGAGTCGTACGATCAACCCAGCCGACAAAAAAACTTATCCACTATTTGGCGACGGTGCAGGAGCGGTTTTGTTGCGTCCGACGGAAAATCATTCGAAAGGTTTGCTGAGCTTTACGTTGGGCTCCGAAGGTTGCGGAGGCCAAATGCTATGTATTCCAAGTGGTGGCAGTCGTCAACCATTAACCGCTGATGCGTTGGCTGTGGGCGATCACTTTCTGAGAATGGAAGGACGTTCTGTTTTCAAATGGGCGGTTCGCGTGGTAGCGGATAGCACACGCGATTGTTTGGCTCATGCCGGTTTGACCGTTGATCAACTTGATTTGTTAATCTTGCATCAAGCCAACGTGCGGATCATAGAGTCTGCTGTTTCTGATTTCGGAATCGCTCGCCATAAAGTATTTGTGAATCTGGAGCGTTACGGAAATACGAGTGCGGCGAGTATTCCACTGGCGCTCGACGAAGCTCTAACTAGCGGTCAGCTCCAAGAGGGCGATCGCGTTCTACTGTGTGGCTTTGGTTCTGGTTTGGCTTGGGGTACTGCTATCATGCAGATTTAGTATCGGACGGAAGCCGAGCGGCAAAGGCTGCTTTGCCTGTAGTCATGGATTCACAGGCACGAGGTCTCTGCCTCCATGAAAAACCGACAGTGATGGAGTTGTCGATGAATCATCCGGAATTCGAGTACTTGGGCCCTTACCGCGTCGAAGGTATTTTGGGGCGCGGAGGAATGGGGACCGTCTATAAGGGTTCGCATTCGCGTAGTGGTGAAAAAGTTGCAATCAAAGTGATTGCGGCCGCTGTCGCCAACCAAACGCGCTTTCGCCGCCGCTTTGCCGCCGAGATCGATACGCTCAAGCGACTGAAGCACCCGCATATTGTTGAATTGCTGGGCTATGGCGAAGAGCAAGGATTGTTGTTTTATTCCATGGAGTATGTGGCCGGTCATTCATTGCTGGAACATATGCGGCAGCACAGAGTTCTTCCTTGGGAGGACGTGATTCAAATTGGGATCGAGACCGCAGCGGCACTCAAGCATGCTCACGACCTGGGCATCATTCATCGCGATTTGAAGCCCGCCAATCTGATGGTCAGCGATCAGGGTCAAGTCAAGCTGACTGACTTTGGTATTGCCAAGTTGTTTGGTTCAACCGATATGACAGCGGCTGGCTCCGTGATCGGCACAGCGGACTTCATGCCGCCGGAACAAGCGGAAGGGAAGACGATCACCACCCGCAGCGATCTTTACAGCTTGGGGTGTGTGCTTTACGCGCTCTTGGCGGGTCGAGCACCCTTTGGTGGCAAGAGCGTGCCTGAGGTTCTCTACGCAGTACGTTACAACGCCGTTCCAGATCTATTGGCACTGGCCCCGACTTGTCCCAATGAGTTGGTGGAGCTAATTAAGGAATTGGTTGAGAAAGATCCACTCAAGCGGCCCCCCACAGCGTTGGTGGTCGGTAACCGTATGAAAGCCATTCAAGCGGGCATGCGCAAAATTGGCGGCACCTCGAAGTCAGCCACTGAAGGGATCAAGCCGCTGGAAAAGATCGGCAAAGAACTTACTTCGCTCGACCTGTCGGATGAGGAAGATAACGAAATACGGTTAACCCATCCGGAAATTGTTTCGACGCACGAAAAACCCACAATGTTGGCCCCGCAGCCGAGCGCGCGTAAGGACACAAATAATCCGCCCAATCAGCCGACCGACGAGTCGTTCATCACCAATAACGAAGTAACTTCCGTATTCACCGGCGGCATGTTACCGGCAATTGTCACGGCGCGTTCAGATAAGGGGCTTGGCCCATCCAAAGCGGCTCCACAGAATCCAGCTTCGGTCGGTGATCCGGTTTCGAATGCTGGACCCTCGCGTTTCACTCACGTATCGGAAAGCGATGTCCACGCCAGCGTCTTCAGCACGAACACGGTGGCTAATTCACATCGCGACGATTGGATTCAATATGTTTCAATCGGGGGTATAATCGCGGCTCTCTTGGCTAGTGTAGCTTTTGCTTGGTGGATGTTCCAACCGCTGTCCGCTGATCAATTGTTCGCTGAAATCACTGCAACTATTGAAGCGAATGATGATGAGTCGATGGCCTCTATACGCCCTCAGATTGATGCATTTCTTGAACGATTTCCGAACGATCAGCGTTCCCTCGAATTGCAATTGATTGCCGATGAGCAAGATCTAACGAGGGCTGCCGACCGCCTGCGGCGTCGCGCTGTGCTGAAAAAAGATTCGCTGTCGGCGATGGATCAGGCGTTTTTAGATTGTTTAGATGCACGCCAAGTGAGTTTCGAAGAGTTCCAGCGAAAGTTGAAGGCTTTTATCGTCGTGTACGGCAAGCTGCAGGGGTTGACGAAAGGTGAACAACGCTTGGTCGCGTTGGCAAAATATGTGGAACAGGTGCAGTCTGTTCCAAAACTTGAGATTGCGCCGGCGACTATCCAATTAGAAAAACTGATTCGTTCGGCTGAGGCCGATTTGAATGGCACTGATTTGATGAGTTTCTACCGAAGTTTGCTGGAATTGTACGAGGAAAAACCATGGGCTGCCGAGCAGCTCACCAGGATTCGCAACCGAATCAACTCGGACCCGGCCAATGCCAAGTAGTGCGGCCAGGGCTACTGGACAGCCGCTGCGTGTACTCTGTTGCAGTGGTTCGCTAGAGGGCGGCGGCAGCGAACGACAACTCTGGCAGCTCGCTTCGCAGCTAGATCGCAAACGGTTCGCGCCGAGTGTCTACCTGCTGTATCGGCGGGGGCACTATATCGAGCAACTGCCCAGCGATGTGAGTGTGACGGCTTTCTGGAATGAGTTCGATGAACAGCGGCGGTATTGGCCGGGACAGATTCGCAGAATGCAGATCCGTCATCTTGAGCAGGCAATTCGTAAACTGCACATCGATGTCGTTTACGATCGTACGTTTCATATGACGTTGCTTACAGCCCCGGCCGCTTGTCGTGCGAGAGTACCCCGAGTTTCCGTGGTCGTCAGTCCGCCGAGTGCGGACTTCCAAAAGAGTCGCGAGCGATTTCGGTTTTTGAAGAAGCGGTTGTTAGCGGCTGCGTATCGTCAATCCGGCTGTATCACAATTGCGGTCAGCCAGGAAGTAGCTGACGATGCCGCAGCATTCTACGGTCTGGTTCGCTCGCGGATCAGGGTGATTCCTAATCCGGTTGATATTGAGGCAGTGCGAGCTGCGGCGGGCAGCGGCTGCGCTGCAAATCTGGGTACCACAATAAGCAATAACCGCATCGCGGTCGTTGGCCGGTTGTCCTGCGAAAAGGGGCAGCGCTTGGCACTTGAGGCATTAAGAATAGCGAACGCGAATCGCACGCAGCTGCGGTACATGGACATAGTTGGCGATGGCCCTGATCGAGCGGAACTGGAGCAATTGGTATCGCAATTGGGTATGGCGGAATACGTGAAATTCCACGGGTTCTTGCCGAATCCCTATCCGCTGATTCGCGCATCTCAGTTACTCTGCATACCGAGTGAACATGAGGGGCTGCCCAATGTGGCGCTTGAGGCGATGGCGTTGGGAACGGCAGTTGTTGCGACCAATTGCAGCGGTTCTCTGCGTACGTTGTTCGGTGCGAATGAACGCGGTATTTTGATCCAACCGGGAGACGCTCAGGCACTGGCCGTGGAGTTTTCCGCTGCCAGCATCCCGAACGAAAAGTTGACTCCTCGCAGTCAATTAGCGTCGAAATGGGTCGAAGAAAATCACGCTATGGCCAATTGGCTGAATGAAATGCAGAGCCTGTTTATTGCGACGGCGGCACCGCAGGCTCGCTGAACCAAATTCAAATGGAGTAAATCAATTGAGAATACAGGCTGGCACACTCAGAGCAGGCGAGTAGCGAGCCTCGCAGGGCATGGTTGATTGTAGGGAAGACCTAACACGTAGCAGCGGATCTTCGAGACGCTGAATTGTCCGCCTCGAAGATGCGGACCCTTTGGTGAACTTTCACCTGCCGATCGCCTTATTCGGCTTAAACCCGGATTATTCATGGCGCGTAGCTACGTTCGCCAGAACGTGATGAACCGCTTTGAGTTAAAGCACGTTCTGGCGAACGTAGCTACGACAGTCTGTTTTTTCAAGTTTCGACGTAACTCGTCGCGTGATATTCGTTTACGTAAAATATTGATCAGGACTATGAATAATCCGGGTTAAACGCCTAAGCGGACGTTTTAGTAAGCCA
>JANLQO010000054.1:0-3053 GCA_031367855.1 Planctomycetia bacterium
CGCGGAGATCAATGAGTACTGCCGCTGCGATGTGTTGGACACCTATTTTGTATTTCTGCGTATGTCGATGTTAATGGGCAAAATCTCATTGACTGACGAGCAAGATCGAGTGCGGTCAGCAAAAGTGCTGATCGAGAGCCAAGCCGAGCAGCATCCGGCTTATCAGCAGTATCTGCAGCAGTGGGGAGATTGGTCGAATCCCTGGCAAGAAGAAGTGGTGGTGGAAAAAGGTTAGTTGAAGCGACACTTCGCGCTGAACTCCACCGCCCCTGCAACGGTTCGTGCTGCAGGGGTGGCGTTCAGCGAGAAGTGTCGTTAAAGGAGACTTTTTTGTAGGCCGTTCCAAGGGGTAACAGCAGACCAATACTAGACAACTGGATCGTCTGGTCGACGCCGCTGATATCGCGAAGCAACCATAGTCCTTCGCTGGTACGTGTGTGTTGTTCTACGCGAGCCTCATCTTGCCAAAAGACGAGATATTCCAGCAGGGACGGGATTTGGCGGTAATGGTTGAATTTGGTGCCACGGTCGAAGTCGGCTGTGCTGGGCGATAAGACTTCAACGATGACGATGGGATTGGTGAGTACATCGTCGGACCCCCCCTGTATCGGCGAACAGGCAACCGAGACATCTGGGTAAGCGTGGTAACCAGTGGCTTCTATGAGCACTCGCATATCGCTGCCATGCGCTTCGCACTCGCGATCTTCTAAGAAGTTGCCGATAGCTCGCAGTACATTCGCACCAATCAAGCTATGTCGCCGTGTCCCGCCTGCCTGAGAAAAAACCTCGCCAGCGAAATACTCATGCCGTTCGGTTTGGGTTCGTTCCCAAGCTAGGTATTCTTGGACGGTCATTTTGGAGTTTCGTTTTTCTGCAGCACTCATGGGTGAGCTCCGATCGTTCCTACGACGTGATGATTCTATTGTACGTCAGTTGCCTTGGCGCTGTGAAGTCTGAGTGGTAGCACCGGCTGCAAGCCGTTCCCTACGCCGCTGCCCTGGGCGGTGAAGTCTACGCTAACAGCAGTTTTGCAATTTGAGCGCCTTGGCGACGGGCTTTGATGCGAAGATAGGGGGCGATGTGGTAGCAGCGATGAGCGAAGCTGCCGGGAAGGGAATCGGGTTTGCCGTGGTTGGGTTCTGATACGTCCTCGATACTAAAGCCGCTGCGACAGATACCTCCTAGCAAGGTGGACCAACTGTGAACGTACTCGCGAGTCTGAGGTTCGCGAAGCGGAGTTGGCGTGGCAGGCGATGCAACTGGCGATGAATCGTAATAAGCGTGTTCGATCACGTACTGGCCGGTGTAGGTTTCCAGCGAGGCTTGGAGGTTGGTAGGTTGTTTATGTTGGCTCACATATAGTCCGCCGCCGCGCGTTACGCGGGCGACTTCTCGGAAGACTTGATCGATTCGCGGTAAGTAACAAGTGCTGACGGGATGGATGACTAAGTCGAATTCGCCATCGCTAAGCATCGATAGATTGTCCATCGACGTTTCAATGGTGCGCAGTTGAAGTTTACGAGCCTCGGCGACGATGCGATCGTGTTCGAGCATTGCCGGGCTGAGGTCTACGACCGTGACACGAGCGCCACAGGCCGCATAGAGGGGGCCGTGACGACCACCTCCGGCGGCTAAACAGAGAACATTCCAACCGGTGATACCGCCCGGCAACCAGCCGGATGCGTCGACGACTTTCAACGGGTTTTGAAACTCTTCATCGCGGGCGACCCGAGTTAACGCGTGGTCATTCGCAGCCATACGATTCCAGGCATCGCGATTGTGTTTGAGGTCTTCACTCTCATCTGGATCAAGCACGCGGGGGACTCCACAGAGTAGACTCGAGACTTTCGACGGTGACCAATCTGCGAGAAATGAGGTCATATGCGACCAATGGATGAAGTGGGTAATCTGCCGCCGTCAGCAGCTTGCGCCATGCAAGATACGGACATCGGCCCTTAACTTCGATGCGCTGTATTTGCTGCCGCTGGTCATAGATCATACCGTCAAGCAGCCAATGTCCAGGCTCATCGCGACTCTCCGCGCCGGTCCATACAAAGGAGCCATCCATTTCAAAGTGAAGTCGCTCGAATCTTTGCAAACGCTCAGCCAGAACTTCGAAAGTGATTGCCAGCATGGACGCACTAGAAAATTCGCTTGAAAATTCACTGGCAATTTCACTGGCAATTTCTCCTGAGCTGGGTTCGGCATATAAATGAATCTGAAAATGAGCGGACAAACTAGTCATCTTTCGAGGCCTCATCGACTTGCTCAGCGAGCCACTGAGCGTACTGCGCGGCGCTAGACTGAATGCCGATCACCAAGACTTCGGGTACTTCGTAGGGATGATGTTCTTCAATAAAGTCAATCAACTGGGCTGCAGCGCTGGCTAAGGTCTTGATGGTGCAGCGCCACTCATGAGCTTCGCAGACTTGGCCTTGCCAGCGATAAATGCTTAGCAGCGGGCCGTTGATTTGAACGCAGGCGGCCAGTCGAGCAGTTACAATTTGTTTGGCTAAACTTGCGGCGGCTTGTTCCGAGTCGACTGTGGTGGTGACTTCAACAATCTCAATCATCTGCTTTTTCCGTACATCCTTCGTTCGAGATTCAAAATGTGTGGTCGCTTCACTCTGAAAACGCCGCCGGACCAGTGGGGGCAATTGTTGTTGCCTCTGCTGGATATCGAGGTTGCCAAAGCGAATTGGATGCCCCGCTACAATGTGGCTCCCACTCAGAACATTGTGGCGATTGCGGTCGATTGCGAAAGTGCCGAACGGTTTACGGATTACTTTCGTTGGGGGCTCATTCCAAGCTGGGCGGAGGATCTGTCGATCGGCAATCGAATGATCAACGCTCGGGCCGAGACGATTCGTGAAAAGCGGTCATTTGCAGGACCCCTTAAGAGCCGGCGGTGCGTGGTGATTGCGGATGGTTATTACGAATGGAAGACCGAGGGGAAATTAAAACAGCCATACTGGATACATCCCACGGCTGGCGGTGTGTTCGCGATGGCGGGATTGTGGGAGACGAATCGTCGGGCAACCGGGCAGCCGCTG
>JANLQO010000097.1:0-7219 GCA_031367855.1 Planctomycetia bacterium
CCGTTTTTCCGAGCGCTGGTTCATTATGCGCAAGACGGTTCGTATTCATGGCACTGCCCAGGTCACTCGGGTGGCGTGGCTTTTTTGAAAAGCCCAGTGGGGCAGATGTTTCACCAATTCTTTGGCGAAAACATGCTGCGGGCCGACGTGTGTAACGCTGTTGAAGAGCTTGGTCAGTTGCTCGACCATACCGGCCCCGTGGCAGCGTCGGAACGCAATGCTGCGAGAATTTTTGGTGCAGATCATTGTTTCTTTGTGACCAACGGAACCTCCACCTCGAACAAAATCGTTTGGCACTCGACCGTCGCAAATGGTGATATCGTCGTCGTGGATCGTAATTGCCACAAGTCGGTTCTGCACGCGATCATCATGACCGGTGCGGTACCGGTATTCTTGCGCCCGACGCGTAACAATTTGGGGATCATCGGCCCGATTCCACGGGACGAGTTTTTGCCCGAGAGTATTCGACGCAAGATTGCTCAGAATCCCTTTGCGGCTGAGGCTCAGGCGCTCCATCCGGATCGCATGCCGCGCATTTTGACGATCACGCAAAGTACCTACGATGGGATCGTTTACAACGTCGAAATGCTCAAGGAACTGCTCGACGGGCAGATCGGTACACTGCATTTCGATGAAGCTTGGTTGCCGCACGCTGCCTTTCACCACTTCTACAAAGATATGCATGCCATCCGAAAAGATAGCCCAAAGACTAGTCAAGCGATGATCTTTGCAACTCACTCAACCCACAAACTGCTAGCGGGTATTTCGCAGGCATCTCAGATTTTGGTCCGCGAGCCGACAGACAGGAAACTTGATCGACATACTTTTAATGAAGCTTACCTGATGCACGCTTCGACTTCGCCACAGTATGCGATTATTGCATCGTGCGATGTGGCGGCTGCGATGATGGAGCCGCCTGGCGGCACGGCACTGGTGGAAGAATCGATCATGGAAGCCATCGATTTCCGCCGCGCGATGCGTAAAGTCGACGACGAATGGGGTAGCGATTGGTGGTTTAAGGTTTGGGGGCCGGATTCGCTGGCTGAGGAAGGGATTGGCGAACGCAGTGACTGGATGCTGCACGCCGACGAGAACTGGCACGGCTTTGGCAACTTGGCACCTGGCTTCAACATGCTCGACCCGATCAAAGCCACGGTCATTACGCCTGGGCTGGATGTTTCGGGGCAGTTTGCGGAATCTGGAATTCCAGCCTCAATCGTGACCCGCTATCTCGTTGAACATGGTGTGATTGTCGAGAAAACGGGACTCTATTCGTTCTTCATTATGTTCACGATTGGTATTACAAAAGGTCGTTGGAATACTCTGCTCAGCTCTTTGCAGCAGTTCAAAGACGACTATGACAAAAACCAGCCGATGTGGAAGATTTTGCCCGAGTTCGCTCAACAATTCCCTCGTTATGAAGCGATCGGTCTGCGCGACTTGTCGCAACAAATTCACGACACGTACAAATCGCATGATGTCGCCCGCGTTACGACGGAAATGTATCTGTCGCCCATGCAACCTGCGATGAAGCCATCGGATGCGTTCGCCATGATGGCGCACGGCGAAATCGATCGCGTGGAGATCGATGACTTGGAGGGTCGGGCGACAGCCGTGTTGCTGACTCCCTATCCGCCGGGTATTCCGTTGCTGATTCCTGGCGAGCAATTCAATAAGACAATCATTGAGTACTTGCGATTTGCGCGCATGTTCAACGAGATGTTCCCAGGTTTTGATACTGATATCCACGGCCTGGTCGAGGAAGTCGTGAATGGCAAGCGCAGTTACTATGTGGACTGCGTGCGGTCGAGATAAAAGAAAATCCGCGCCTTGGGGCGCGGACCTGGAGTGACGATTTATAGTTTGCGCTGCCGCTCTAGCGATTAACCGGTGCGTTGTTAATCGGTGGGAATGCGATTTGTGGAGGTGGCAAATTCTGTGGCGGTGGTAGCGACAGTGGAGCGTTGCCGACTGCCTGGGCCGTTTGAGTCGGCTGAGCGGGAGTCGTCGTTGCGCCTTCAAGCGTAGCTTGGAGCGAACTCGCGTTTTCAAAGTCGAGCGTAAGCGTGTCCTCGGTCCCCGCGATCTTGAAGATCAGCCCTGAAATTCGCCAGCCTTCCGCTTCTTGGCTGGCTTCGCAAACGATTTCAATGACTTCCGGTTGCTGGCCTGCGATACCGGGTTCGATCCACTGGCATTCGACCAAGGCCGACGTCTTTTCCGCGTAGGGATAGACAACTCGACCGATCTCGTATTTGCCTTCAGGGTTTCCAGGGGGTTGGATTTGGAAGTTCGTCTTTTGAACTTGTTCGCGCGCGAGGTTGGTTAGGACGCCATTGGCGGCCGATTCATCACCACGACGCAGGCTATCGAGAAACACCGCCACGGCCTGTGCGGGCTCAGTGCCAACGCCGTTGACAACAATTGGCTGCATCGGCGCCGCAGCGGCGGTGGGAGACGGGGATCCGTTTTGAACCGTTGGGTCATTCGTGCCGCTATTGCAGCCGAACGTCATCGTCAGCGCCAGTACTGCGGCAGGGCAAGCAAGTCGTTTCATTTTGAAGTTACGTCCCTGTAACAAGATTCGTGATAGGAAATCGTCGTTTAGACGCTGACATTTGATTTGCGCGCATCCTCTTTTAGATTCGCTTCAGCAACTCTAGGCAGTCGTTTAGAAAGGGTCAATGCGAATTCGCCCAAGTAGTCGCTCTGTGCTAGCAATGGTTCGCGTGCGAAGACTCGCTTTTGAATCGCTCGAAAATAACCATTTTTGCAACCAGCCATGCGTGTCTGACTGCTCGTTTGCTTCATTTGACTTTTGCAAATCGTTCTTTTGTAGCCCTCGCAAGAAGTAGGGCGAATTCGTGTTTTCAGCGAACTTAAGCCTTGCTCCCCCAATCCTCAAAGGTACGGCACTGGTGGCAACTTAAGAATTTTCTACACGTGCCAATCGCTCAGAAGGACTTACAAAAAGTGTAGAATGGTTGTCCTCAACCGTTCTGCCGAAGGGCGACCGACCGAAGTCAACTCACATCTTTCCAAAGGCTGAAAACGTTCAGGTTTTGAACAATCAACTGAATTCGCATGCTCCCCACCGCGGTTTCTCCCGGTGGAAGCAAAGCCTGGTCGCTACTGACTAACTTCGAATCAGTGCGGCGAGCGGTGATGCTCCTTGGCAATTCGCAAATTCGAGCCGCAACCTCCGCTCGCTTGACCCTCGCAACGGCTCACCTGGGGCTATAAACCTTGCCGCCACGCTAGGCACCGCGGGTTGACGACCCGGTAGCCAGCCATCGGGCTCGAATGAACAAGCCCCTAACTACATCTCTCGCGCGATGCACCCAATTGCCACCGATCGTTTGAGTCCCCTCAAGCGATACCTCACCCTCCAACTGCAAAACGGCGCTCTCGGAACTAGTGTAAGACTCTCCAATGGGTTCATTCAGTGTGGAACGACGCTCCGCGATCGGGATTTCGCTAGCCCGTTTTTCGACACTATTCACGAGATCTACTCTCTTCACCACCTCAACTCGCGTCTCTACATCGTCTCCGACTACTCCCGCCACCACTTCCACTCTCTTCACAACATCCGCCGCAACATCCGCTTCGGCCCTGGGCAATTCCAATCTATCCATTGATCCTGAGTCGAGGGAGCGACATCGCCATCAACGGCCAAGTCCGTTAAGTGCGCTTCCACATCCGACGCACTGACTGGACCAAAGTCAGCCAGATTCTTGAGCCCCCGGTCCGCCATGAAGGCTCTCACCTTTTGTACATAGGCCTTCTCGGTATTGAACGCTCGCCCCATCAGCCTCATTTGCCTTCGCAACTGCTGAATCACATCCGGCTCGCGTGGGTTGATCTTGCCTACCACATCCTCGATCGGCACCTCTTCCTTTTCCAGTCGCTCTTGGGCAAGCCGCTCTTGCAACTTAGCTCGGATCATTTCCAGCGAAGGCTGATCAGTCTTCCGTACGTTATTGCGATACCAGATCAAACTATTAACGATGCCTAGCCTCTTCCAAGTTGGCATTTTTTGCTCCACCTTGGACTTCAAGAGGAGATCACATCGACTTCATCAAACTGCCACCCATCGCGGTTGTTGATGCAATGATAATTCGCCATCGAAGCAAACCACTGGCGAGCGTAATACTCGGTCTCATCCTTACTTCTTAGCAAACTCCTTGGTCGCCACTGCAATCTCCCTTCGTTTCCAATCGTGACTCGACGCGCAAGCAAGGAATCTCTCCTTACGCTTCCGCAACAGCTGGTTTATTCACTAACTCGCTGCACAGTATGCGTCGTTCCTTCGATGCGTTGCTCTTTCCGTGGGTCGCTCCTGCCGGGTGCGACTACCGTCCGACACAGCCGTTATAGACAAGTTGGAAATTTGGTCAACGAATTTGCAGCAGCGAATTCTTATCCACATTTCTTCACGCTAGCAAAGGCGATTTAACGGTAAACCACAGCCGCTTCGTCCCAGTGAAAAGTACTTATCTCCGGTTCCGAGCTGAAAATCCAAACCGGCGATAAGTGGTTATCCCTGGCACGCCGCCGGGGATTCAACCAGGGATAAGTGGCATCCAACCAGCGATAATTAGCTTGACAAACCGGAGATAAGTCCCCAAAATCGGTTACCAAAACCCCAAACCGGGTTAATAACAAGTTACCCTATCGAAATACAGCACGCCATGAAACCCGCTGCTTTCGCATTGACACTCGTTATGCTCTCCTCTTGTACGCCGCAGTCTGATGGGACATACGATGCGACATATCAGAAACAACTTAACGACTACGATCGGCAGACGGCAACGACGGCTCGCCAGCTAGATCAAACACAGAAGCAACTAGACCAAACCCAAAAACAGCAAGATGAGACGGAGCGTCAACTCCAACGATCTAAAACTCAAGCGGATCGCTTTGATGCTTTACTTGATCGATGGGAAAAACAGGCAGATCGTCAAGACAAGTTGTTCGATACGATCGACGTCCGGCTATCAAAACCATAAGATTAATCCATCGGCATCGAACTCAAAACCATTCGCTTGAAACGAACGTCGGGTAACAAAAAAATGCACGCGAGTTGCGGATCGCGCGTTTCCAGATGGAGAGTCACTTGGCCGCAACCGCGTGATTTTAGTCGTTACCCCTTCGACGAATGCGACAATTCGATGCCTGACGATCGTTGCTTCCGCATTGATGAACTTGACATCGACGAATTGCGTGACCAAACGCGAGACCAGGGGCTGATTGACGCATTAACCAATTGGGTACATAGATTCGCTCCACGACTTGATGATGTTGTCGCGCAGCTTGAAGACGCTTTCGCCAACACAAAATTGGGGCATGGAATCGGACTCTTCGAGGCGAACGGATTGGACGACTACGCCGCGGATGAAGAATTGCGACGGCTTCGCGATTCGGACGAGAAACTTGACTGGAGACGAATCAATGTCGCTGACTTAGCAAAATGTTACTGCTCGCCAACATTCTTTGATCCGCAAGGCTTTGTTTTTCACCTTCCGGCTTTCCTGATCGCAGAACTGAACGACAAACATCCTTATGGATTCATCGATCGGCTGTACGCGACTGACGAACATCCCAAGGGCTGGCGGGCACTTTTGACAAGCGAACAGCGGGATGCAATAATCGCTACAGTGGAACTGATTCGCGACCATCCCAACTATCTGCATGAAATGGACGACATTGACGCGGCCATTAATCGATACCGTAACGCGCAATAAATGGGGTAACAAAGGGTTGCAGACGAAGCCCTCGATCAGCCGCTTTGACTTGTGTTGAGTCAACTGCTCGGGCTCGCTGAACCCGGTCGTTCGTCCTTCAGAAAACAGTCGTATGTCAACCTGGGTCGAGCCGCCAACGTTGAGTCTCACTTTGTGGCACAACGAGTTGATGGTTGCCAACTTGAGCAACGCGTTCCCTCATCAAGGAACTTGGTTCGCGGACTATGATCTTTTGATTGACGGAGACGCTAACGAACACGCTCGGCGGATACTTGAGTACATTACATTTTGCAGGAACTTCAACTGCGGAATTGCAAATGGCGACGATCTCGACTTCGCTGAGTTTGTTCGATTTAAGGACGTGTCAGATTGCTCGCTATGGCGTGCTACGCTACGCAATGGTCTAATGATCCCGATGGAAGGAAAACTGGGTTTCATCGACGATCAAGTCACTTGGCAACATCCGGAAACACAACCGTCAACGGAAATCGCAGCAAACGAGCAATGGGCGCGGGCAGCGTCGAACATAGTTCACGAACAAACTTAGATAACAAAATCGGACGAACCAAAAAATGGACCGAAGTTGCGAGTAAGGTCATTTTTCCATGGTGGCTCAATCCCTCGCAACATCGGTCATTTTAGCCGTTCGTGCTTAGATTTTGACGCCTTGATACACTCACATCCCGCATGAACCCTTACCACTCGCCAAATGAACTGAGCAATGACCGAACGGTATCGAACCCGTGGCCTATGCGAAAATCTATGGTTTCGGCGGTGGGATACAGTGTTTGGGGGTTCGGTACGTTTCTCTTCACACTAATCGTTTTGTTCGATTATCTGATCGGGACAAAACTACCCGGCGGTGTGATCTACGTTGTATTCGTTATGGGGCCAATTCTCGGCGTCTGTGGTGCGGTCGCGACTAATCACGGAATCCCTGGAAAAATCTACTTGATACTTGCTACGCTCTGTCTTCTACCGATCCAATTCATTATCATCGGAGTAGTGCTACTTGCGACAACGGGGCTTGAAGGAATTCAATAACGCTCGGACTCGGCAAAGACGCACGAACAAACCGTTGCACCCAAGCCCGCGATCGGGTGCTTTTGAAATGGAGACCTTCATCGCGCGGGCTGGGTGAACGGAGTCGTTCGTCCACTACAGGAGCTCCGATGAGCAGACCGTACGCTGTTACTTTCTTGGTCGTGCTAATCGCATTTTGCGGCCTCTTTTATTGGCGAGCTCAAGCTACCGACAGGCTCGATGCAACTGATCACCAGGAGATCTGCGAGAAACTTACTGCGTGGGCGCTAGGACAAGAGCAATTGAGAGGAAACGAGCAAGCGCTCATCGATTTCTCATTCTTTAGCGATAAGAACGTTGTCCTTACGTTTGAGAGTTGCGATCCTCCAAAGATCCTTCCCAAATTATCAGAAAAGCAAAAGATAACCGTCGTAGATTCGGACGCCGTCAAG
>JANLQO010000126.1:0-5264 GCA_031367855.1 Planctomycetia bacterium
GCAACATGTCCTCCCAGCAAGAAGAAACTGCCGGAGCATTTGTCCGTGTTAACTGTTCCTTGCACCAATCCGCTTGGATGCATTTTGAATTTCAGTTCGTCGCCTCTGGCGAAGCGTTGATTGAGTTCTTGCAGCATAGATTATTGTGAGCCGTCGGCGCTAGCCGCGGGTTTCGAAGTTGAGTTGCTCATTACGCACCAGCACATACGAGTTGTCTGTTAATTCCAATCGTACTAACCCTGTGGCAGCGATTATAGCGGTAAAGTGGCGAAAAACTAATGATCTGTTATCGAAGGCCGGGGCGACCGATAAATGTCGACAAGCCACCGATTCTCTGGATGCTGAGGAACCTGCCATGCCAATACTGAACAAACCCCTCACAGCCGCGCTGCTCCTCGCAGGGGCCGCAGGGGGTCCCTACGTTCTGTATGAAACCGACGCCGGTCAAGCCGCGAGAAGTACGGCCACGCAAGCTCTTGGCGGTAACCCCACATCGGCCGACTCGGGTGCTACGGCTAGTTCAGGTGCGAACAGTTCGTGGTGGGGTTCGAGTTCCGTGGGCAGCACGCCAACAACCAGTTCAACGACTGCACCGGTCCTGTCCGTCACTCAAATCAACTCACTGGCCGAAGTGCTGCGCTTCGATATTCCACCAGCTTGGGTTATGCAAAATTTTCCAACCGTCAATACTGGCGTGGGCGACATCAACCTTGACGGCTTGCGTGTTCCTTTGATTACCGGTACGCGAGCTGATGATTTGGTGGGAACGCTGACCTACTATTTCGATCGATTTCAGCGCGTCCAGCGCATCACCCTGCATGCTGTGACCGGAGACCCGACGCGTATCGGAACCGAGATCCAACGCAACTATCACTTACAGCAACAACCCGCACTTGGCGGTGGACTCTACACAACCACCTGGAACGGTTCACCAACGAGTATCCTGCACATCACACCAGCTACGGTGATCACCGCTGAGCAGCAGAACTCGCGCTTCACTGTTTTCTTAGAAATCAATCAACCCGGATTGCAATACGGTTTGAGCGCTCAGTCCCAAGCCCTGATTCAATCCGGTAAACAGTCGAATCGCTGGTAGTGGCCATTTAGAAAACTAGCGCATCGCCAAATCGATCGCGTTCGTGTTGCGTCAGTCGATACATATCATTGATGAGCTGCATGTCGCACGGTCGCTGCTCAACTTTGCGACGCGCAAACATGCGATGCTGAGTAGCTGTCATCACATCGGGAGGCAGAGTTGTCATCTGACCGAACAGCCGCGCGTAGTTTACAAAACTCGGCACGTTGCTGGTCACAAAGCCGTACATCATGCTGCACACTCCGACCACCTTGCCGGTAAAGATGCCAGTGTTGATCGCCGTCTTGCTGTAGTCGCCCATGACGCATCCGAGAAACTGCATTCCCGTGGTCGCTTTGCCGCTCGGATATTCCATATTCACCGCACCGTAGGTGTTTTTCAAATCCGAATTGCAAGTACCTGCACCAAGGTTGATCCAACTGCCCAGATAGCTATGTCCAAGAAAGCCGTGATGCTGTTTGTTACTGAAGGGCTCCACGATAGCCGCTTCTACTTCGCCACCAATCTTGGTCGTATGGCCCAGCGATACTGCATCTTTGATCGCCGCATGTTCGAGGATTTTTGTCTTTGCACCAATGAACACTGGACCACGCAGCAGCGTATAGGGACCAACATATGCATCGTTTTCAATTACAATCGGCCCGTTCTGGGTCTCGGTCAAAACGTAATCGCCCAGCCGCGCTCCTGGTGCCAAAAACAATCCATCCTTATGCTGCGTATACCTGCCGGAAGCGATGCGATGCAGCAAACTATCGTTGATGATTCGCATGTTAGCAGCGATGACTTCATGCGGGTAATTCATCAACTTGAGCGGATATTCGAGCGATGGTAACTGATGCGCGGCAATCAAAACCGATTCTATGCCCGCCGAAGTTCCACTAGCCAAGGAGTCCCAATTCCACTTCGGCCGCACCACGGCTGCGATTTGATCGCCATCCCAGACGATTCCCGATTGTTCCGTTCCCAATGCCAGTAACTGGCGGATCGTCTCAAGCGTTTGAATCGAAGGCACCAACCTCGCATTGAGTGCCAACACAGGTGCGGGGATATCGCTCAGTTGCGGATCATCCAACTGCCGAACATGCGGTTGATCCAGTCCGCAAAGCGTTCTTAAGTGCGGGCGAACCAAGCCCACCAAGGGCTGCTGCGTGTGCCCTAATAAGTCCAGTAACGTGTAAGAACCAACCGTGATGCAATACGCCGAACGCGCTGTCGTGATCGGTGCCAACTGATCAACTTGGACGTCTTCAAAGACAAATATCGACACTTCTTCGGCTCCTTGCCTGTTGTCTGACACTTCATCGGCCGCCACATCAGCTTCCGTGCATTGGCAGCCAAATGAATTGCACGTCAAAGCGGTAGGCACTTAGGCGATCGGCAGGTGAAAATTTTACAAACACATCGGTCCGCAACTCCGAGGCGGACAATTCAGCGTCTCAGAGATCCGCTGCTACGTGGTAAAACTCCATCTGCCGGTCGCTTGAAAAAGCGCCTGAGACTGAAACAATTACTTCGGGGCGATTGTACAAATCATCCGTTTTCCCATTTGCTGCGGGTTCGATTCGAGCTTGCCGAATTCGAGCAGGATCTTAACCACGTTTTCCATAACGCGACGTCCTTCTTCAACGTGAGCCATTTCGCGACCACGGAAGATTACGGATACTTGGACTTTGTCTTTGTGTTGCAGAAAACCGACAGCCTGTTTGACTTTGAAGCCAATGTCATGTTCGCCCGTTTTAGGACGAAGACGAATCTCTTTCGTCTTTCCATGGTGACTTGCACTCTGGCCGGCTCGCTTCTTGCTTTTTTCGTATTTGTATTTGCCAAAATCCATGATTCGGCAAACAGGCGGCTTTTCGTTTGGAGCTACTTCGACCAAATCGAGCCCAATGTCGCGGGCGCGGTTTAACGCCTGTTCCGTTGAGATAATCCCGAGCTGTTCACCTTCTTCGCTGATAACTCGGACTTGAGAAATTCGAATCTGGTTATTGATCCTCGTCTGATTCTGAGTTGGCTGATTGCGTTCGGTCCTTTGATCATTTCCTGGTGGAGACACGTGGTTGGTTCACCCCTTTCTATTAGTGTAGCGGCGATGCACAGCTCGAATCCGATCCCGATAATTGACGGAAATTCGAGCAATACGCCATCCAGCTCGCGACAACTAGTCGCGCACACGTGGCGTCGTGGCCGCCGTAAAGTTTAGCACATACTAAGTTGCATGGCTTATAGTGGAGCTAAGTATCACACAAAATAGACCGCTGAGTCAATATAATCAGCGGCAATTCGTGTCAGACAGCTCCAAACGAACGCAATTCTGCACCCCAAGAATCGCCTCTGGGCTCGCTAAACCAGTCAAATTGGGGAAATTCGCTCCAAGTTTTGCGCAAGATAGAATAAGTTGGGTCGATGCACGAGACCCACCTGTTAGCGCCACATTTAGCAACGATGTTGGATTCTGGTGGGTCTCATTTCTCAACCCACCGTACGATCGATTAATTTACCAAGCTGACAGACTGGCCAATCCGACCGCAACGTTGTAGCAGCTGCTTAAACCGGATTGCAACTTCGTCAGTCATTTGATGGCTTTCAACACGCCAGCCCCAATTCCCATCCGCTTGACCGGGGACATTCATTCTTGCGCTGTTATTCAAACCCAGCAAATCTTGAAGTGGCAAAATGATCGTGTTGGCGTTCGAGCCGACAACTTCACTGACCGCTTGCCAATACGCATCCGGGGCGGTCGAGTCCAAGTACTCATCCAAGATGTCCTCTCCCGGCTTGAACCGTGACTCGCGGGAATGTAACCAACCGACCAACGTGTCGTTATCATGCGTGCCTGTATACGCGACGCAGTTTTCCGGATAACTCTCCGGCCGATGGTAGCGACCACCTTCGTCATCAAACCCGAATTGATAAACTCGCATCCCAGGAAACTCCAGCTCTTCGCGCAACAGATGAACTTCGTCAGAGATCATCCCCAGATCCTCGGCCACGATCGGCAACTGACCTAACTGATGTCTAGCCGCCTGAAACATGCCCGCTCCAGGCCCTTTTACCCAGCGGCCATCCACGGCCGTTTCAGCTGACGCTGGTACTTCCCAGTACGCTTCGAAACCACGAAAGTGGTCCAACCGAATGGAATCGTAAAGCTTCAAACTGTGCCGCAGCCGCTGAACCCACCAACCATAATCGTCTCGCGCCAATACGTCCCATCGATAGAGTGGATTGCCCCATAGTTGTCCCGTCTTCGCAAAGTAATCCGGTGGCACACCCGCAACTACCAGCCGCTTTCCTGCGTCATCCAAATAAAAACAGGCTTGATTGGCCCACACATCAGCGCTTTCATAAGCCACGAAGATTGGCAAATCACCCAGCAATTCAATCTTGTGCTCATTCGCCAACCGCTTCAGCGCCCACCATTGACGATGGAAAATAAACTGAATGAATTTCTCCTGCTCGATGCCCTGCGCCAAGCGTAACCGCCAACGGGCCAGCGCCGTCGGCTCACGCTGCACCAGTTCTTGCGGCCAACGACTCCAATCCGCCGTTCCGAAACTATCCGCCAGCGCCACGAATAATGCAAAATCCTCTAACCAATCTTGCTGGTCGAGGCAAAAACGATTCAGTTCGACTTGCAACTCACTGCGACTCTGTTCAAATTTCTGAAACGCTAGTTTTAGCAACTTGGTTTTCGCGGCAATCACTTGAGCATAGTCCACCGCTTTTTCATTTAAGTCCGGGTAGCTCGCCAAGTCTTTCTCGTGAAGCAAACCATCAGCTACCAAGTCTTCCAAGCTGATCAACAGCGGATTGCCAGCAAACGCAGATAGCCCCGAGTACGGAGAATTACCTGCAGCGGCTGGAACGAGCGGAAGCACTTGCCAGACCTCAGCCCCGGCATCGCTCAAAAATTTGATGAAGCGTCGAGCACCCACACCGAAATCGCCTATACCGAAGCGACCTGGAAGCGAAGTGACGTGAAGCAGTAAACCTGCGCGACGAGTGAAGTGCATGGCTTTGATTCTTGACAAAATACTTAATGAGCCGCCCGTGAACCATTAGCTTACCGAATTACACACAATTTCAAAGACGCATCATTCACAACTGGGCAGCAAATACAAATCGGCTTCCACAGGCTTACGCAACTGATCAATCAAACTAAATCGCA
>JANLQO010000157.1:0-18347 GCA_031367855.1 Planctomycetia bacterium
CAGTTTGGTCAGCCAGCTTCGATTGTTGTATTCAAGACTTGTGACACGACCGTAGCCACGATCGACGCTGGTCAGTCGTCCCATGTTGTCGTAAGCGTAGCTAGCCTGCAATCCCCACTGACTACCACTGCTGTCGGCGTCGGGCAGCGTTTGCGTGACCACCAAGCCGCGATTGTCGTAGCTGTAGCTGGTAACGAATCCACGGCCATCCACTTGGCTGGTCAATTCACCCGCCAAGTTATAGTTGAATTGTTGATCGGTGTAAGTTGTTGGCGAACCGGTCCACACAACTGACTGAATGCGTTGCCGGATCACGCGTCCCACGGCATCGTAGTCGATCAAAGACTTGCCGGTTGAATCGGTAAAATACTGGGACACGCGATATTCGCTCACTGGTCGGCCAGCGTTGTCATAGGACCAATAGATTTTCTTGGTTACGTCCGCAGGATCGGTCTCAGAGGTTTTGCGATTGTCTTCATCGTATTCCGAAGTTGCCGGTGCACTAAAGAACGAGGCTGCTACGCCAATGCTCAACAGGTTACCTACCGCATCATAATTGCGGGCATCCTCGGGCCGCGCCAGGGGTCCGGTTCCATCAGAATCGGGATAGATGATCTTGGAGGTCCAGCCCCGATTATTGTATTGCACGTCGATGACGTTCCCCAACGCGTCGGTTTGCTTGATCACTCGCGACATGGCATCGTAGGCGAGTTGAGTGGTGGCTGAAACCCGATTGGTTACAGAGGTCTGTCGACCCAAGCTATCGTAAACAGCCGAATTGGTCTTTCCCAGTTCGTCGACGTTGGTCAACATCTGGTCGGCGGTGTTGTAGTTCTCACAACAATGACAAGCTCGCTCGTCAACCTATCGCTTGCGTATTCGATTGTCAACGAAATGGCGCGCTTGAAGATCGATATATCAAAACTATTAATCTGATAGAAAGGTCCGCATGTGGGGGGAATGGGTATTGCAAAAAGCTCGTTCGTGTCATGCTGACGTTGAACAATACAAGTGTTCATCGCTTGCATACTCTCTGAGAATCACGGCATGAGAGTATGCATGCGCAGTAGGAATGCAACTTTTGAGGGTCGGAAAACGATGATTTAGAATTGTCAATTGAGAAAAATTCTTTCATTTACCGCAAGCGGAAAGCGATGGTAGCTTGAGCAGAATTACCGCAAGCTGGATGAGCCTGCTGACCTAACAGCATTTGCCGTTATAGGTCAGTTGGTTGTCGGATCGCGCAGAGAATCTACTGTTGCTTGATTAATTCGCGAACGTTTTCACCTTCGTAGAATGTTAGACTCCCGGAGACTTTGACTGTTTTTCCGGGGGCGCAATCCGGAAAGATCGGATCGGAGTGGACACACGGCACGGGTGGATTTGTCCAAACGCGTTGGTTGGGCGTCCAATGCGTTACGATCCAGCGGTTGGTGGGCTGTTCTCGCTCGTCCACCCCACGGATCGCGACGTACGGACCCTCAACGATCGATTCGAGTGGTTGTTGCAGATTGAATCCAACTGCGCCTTTGAGCATCGTACAGACTTGAACCCGCAAGCCAGTAAGTGGTGCTGGGGTGCCGTTCGTCAGCTCGATCTGCATATCAACGCCATTGTGGCGACGAGTTACTTGCGAGGCGATCTGGATGCCATTGGGGAGTTGGCGTCTGACTGAGTAGCCATCTGCAGTTTCGACCCATTCCAAACGCTTGAGCGGTTGTTCGAGTTTGTCCCAAATTGTTGGAATGTGCGTGTGAGCCAGATAAGTCAAACCGAGATTGGAGAACACGGCTTCTGGAACATCGATAACGACGTAGCCGCCATCTTTCCAGGGTGGAAAGACGCTGATCTTGGTTTCGCGTTGCGGATTGACGGCTCCGTCTAGGAATCCGCGTCGAGGATGCCGGCCACCCGGATACGGCAGGACTCGAACTTGTTCTGACGCCTCAGGGGATTTCAAGGCGCGTTTGCGGACTTCCACTTCTGCCTGCGATAGTCCAAGTCCTGTCGCCATACGGACTTCATTGGCGGTAAAACGATGATCAATGATCATAATATCGAGCCAGCGCTGGAATTCGGTGACAGATTCCGATGCACGCGCGTTAAGTAGCATCTCCTCTCGCATCGGCAGTGATTGGTAGAAGTCCATTGCCGTTTGATACTCGCGCATCGCTTCGGGACTGACGATTCCATTGCTGCGAGTAATTTCTTGGCGCATGCGATCGACTAAATACTGCTTCTCATGCGATTCGATGTAAACGGGTTGCTTGCCGACTTCGACGTACCAGGGGGCGGTGTGAGCGAACCGAACTTGGCCATCGGGTTGCGATTCCCAGAAGCGGACAGCGAACCAGCCTGAACGTTTCGGCACGAACGCGTGGCTAAGCTGCGAACGGTAGGCTCCCTTGTCGGTTCGAGTATTCTGAGCGCGTAGCAGTTGTTCGGGGACTCCGTTAATGACGACTTCGCCGTAGAGGAGCGGTTGCTCGGAAACGACATCCAATGCCAAGGTGATGGGTGCTTCAGTTGATAAGCCGCGCTCAAAAATGTGACCAGGGTCAAATTTGTCGGCAGTGGCGAAGAGCATGGGTCCGGTGGTTACAAATGAGCGGCCCTGGGCTAAACCGTTCATCCAAGCATCGAATGAAAACCCGTCAGGTAGATGGACGTAAACACGACCAAAGCCGGCTGGAACAGGGAGCACTCCGTTGGCCGTGCCAGCAGATGGGGGCAGTCGCAATCCACAATTGAGCAACGTGTAGTACATGGCGTGGGTATAATCGAGCCACGCGCGGTGACCGCCAACTTGTGAACCGAACGGTGGGTGGATGTAGGCTGGAGCCGCGGTGTTCCAGTCCTTGAAGGCGAACTTGGTCCGCCACACATGATTGTTAGAAAGTTCGTAGAGGCAATTCGCGCCCAGCGTCGGTAGGACCATTGCAAACGGCCAGTCAAGTTTGTCCATGTCGAAGAGCGTTTGAGGCTCTGAAGACTTCAGTCCATCGATGACGGGTTTCCATGGTGGCACAGTCTGTTGCAAACTGTTTCGATGTCCGAGTACAAACAGCGCACCCAAGGTATGTTGTTTGCCGCCGACACTAAATATTTCGTACTCCGTGCTGCGCGGCCAAATCACATGCTGCTGGTCGACTTCGATGAGCGACGATAACTGGGCATCCGAAATGTTCTTATCGCCGCTCGCAGGTGGCTTGTCGGCGAAGGTAACCCAACTAGTAAGTGGCAGCGCAATATTAAGATCTTCTGCTAGCACGACATTGCGAAGTTCATCCACGGTGCGATGTAGGTGCGTGTCGCCCGAATACCAACCTGCGGCCGCTGGATCGCTCCAGCGCTGGAGCGAAATCTTTAATTCGACGTCTTGATCCTTGACGACGAACGACTGCGTAATGGGTCGATAGGTTTTGCCTCGCTCGACGGTCAGCGAGTAGTTTCCACTGGGAACTTCCGCGAAGCATGGATGAGCCGAAACGGTCGTATGATGTTCTACCGCTTGATTGTCCAGCCAGTTCTGCTTGTCGTACTTAACTGTGGAGGACTTAGAGCCTGTCCGAAAAGGGGTCGGCCCCTTTGGAGGCGAGTCATTTTCATTGAGTTTCTGGCCTCGCCGGAGAGGGTCAGACCCCTTTTCGGGCAGGCTCTTAGCGTCTGCGCTTTGGAAGTAGTAGGGAACTTGGGATTCAGCGGTCAAATAGAGTCGAGCCGCGAGAGCTTCGCCACTTTCAGCATCCACTACTGAGACGTTAACTCTTCGGTCAACAGCAGCGCTGAACGAGGTGCTCCAAAACAAACAAAACGGAATGAGAAACATCGCGGTGTTGTGGGAGATTTTCATGTTCAGCGCTCCTTTTCGGTCGTCATTCAATTTTTTCATTCAGTGCAGAGCAATTGTGTCTCAAATGCTCGTGGGAACGATTGGGACAATCGTTCTACACTATTGCAGTAATGAAAACTCCCTGCTTTTTGGGGGGGCTAGAACTCTGGGCACTAGCGGCGTCCGCCAAACGGAGGAGCGGGAGCTGGGAAAAAATGGCAA
Organism: Planctomycetia bacterium; assembly: GCA_031367855.1. Classification (GTDB taxonomy): domain Bacteria; phylum Planctomycetota; class Planctomycetia; order Pirellulales; family Pirellulaceae; genus Aureliella. Next base: position 4,055 of record JANLQO010000157.1, read on the forward strand.
TCCGGTGCGCGTGGTGGTGAGTTTTTCAACTGCCAAACCCTAAAAATGGGGCGAAAATTCAACATTCGAGATTTGACTTTAGGGATTGTACCGATTCTACTCAGCCTACAACGGGCTGTTTTCTGCGGGTGTATTCGCTTCCTGATAGGGCATCGGTAGCAGCCAGCTTGTTGACTTTTCGAAACGTTTTGTCGCTGTCTCTATTCCTTTCATTTCTGCATAGTTCAAGAAAACAAAGTTGTTAAGCCATTAGGTCCTAACGACTTGACTACCCAAGCCGTTCGCCTCATAGCGTCGCTGATCAGCGAAGGTGCGGCCTTTGCTGCGAACACATTGGGCGGCGAGTGTTTAGGAGTTGCATCGTGCGACGAGATCACAACCCAGAAAATATCATGCCCTTACAAATTGAGAATCTGCGGCGGAAGCGCCCCACGAGCGTTCGGATTTGGACGCTGCAGACAGAGTGACTTGCCAGTTCGAATTCTGCCCAACTAGATGCACTACTTTGATTGAATAACCGGAGCCCCAACATGTCACAAAATCCCACGCGTCGCACAGCAACCACGATCCAAAAACGACAATGGTTTCTTCAGCACCTTTGGAGTGTATTAACAGGAAATCGATCGCGCACAAGATTACGATCACAGCGATTAGGGCTTGTCGAATCGTTGGAAGAACGCCGCGTGTTGGCGACGATGTATGCGGTCGACGATGCCAACCAATTGTTGACGTTCGATAGTGCAACACCAGGAACGATTAGCAGCAACGTGGCGATCACGGGCTTGTTCGCAGGCGAACGGGTTGTAGGTATTGACACCCGACCGGCCACTGGCCAACTCTACGCACTAGGCTTGGTGGACGACGGAGCGACCCGCACTGGGCGCATATACACTCTCAATCCGACGTCCGGTGTTGCCTCTCAAGTCGGTGCCGCACCGTGGAGCACAACCCTTGCCGATACGCAATTTGGCGGCTTTAACTTCAATCCCAACGTGGACCGGATTCGAATCGTTAATCGCGAGGGTGGGAATTTCCGCGTTCATCCGGATACTGGCGCACTGGTGACCGCGGACACCAACTTAAGTGCCACCGGGATCAATAGTGTCTCGTATACAAACAACGATGGAACGCAATCTACGACCACACTGTATGGTCTCAATTTCGACACGGATGATTTGGTAACCATCGGCGGTCTCAATGGCACTCCCTCGCCTAACGGTGGTGTGGTGAATTTCATCGGAGATACTGCAGTAACCGCGCTGGATGCGTACGGATTCGAAATAACCAATATTGGCCGAACAACTACCGCATTTGCGACGACTAATGGGAAATTGTATACAGTCAACTTATCCACAGGCACGCACACGCTGGTGGGAACAATTGGGGCCGGGGGCGTTTATTTGGGCCTCACGGCTGCTTTGAATACGATCAATATTGCGGGATCGTCGGCGGATGATTCCGTGGTGGTCAACGCAACCGGACCCAACAGCGGCTCCTATTCACTCAACGGTGGTCCAGCAGTTCCGTTTGCAAACATTGTCAGTTTCAGCTTTATTGGTGCAGCAGGGGTCGACACACTAACGATCAACAATCCAGCCGGCAATTTGTTTGCTCCTACTGGCGGCATTGATTATCAGGGTGGCGGTCAAGCTGGCGATTCGCTGAACTTGTTAGGGGGTGGCAGTGCAGCTTTCAATGAGACCTATTTTGTCGGAACGACCACACCACCAGCTGGTGCTGGCGGGAACAACGGTGATGGTTTGGTTCGCTTCACTGGCCCAACTCCGGTGGATATTCGTTTCACTGGCCTTGCGCCGATCGTGGATACCGTTGTTGCAGCTAGCTTGACGGTGAATTCTACCGACGCGGCCAACACAATCAGTGTTACCAACGCGGCAGTGGCACCGCGCGTTCGCGTGGCAGTCGATGCGTTTGAACCGATCGACTTTGACAACAAGACCGTACTTATCGTTAACGCGAGCGATGGCGCTGTCGGAGGCGATTCAGCAGATACAATCACGGTCGACTTTTCCAACTTACCAGCTGCGCTGACGAGCGTAACGATCAATGCTGACGAAGGAAGCGACTCAATCAATGTTCTGCGCACGAACGTGAGTACAAATATCAATGGTGGCGATGGCGTAGACCTGGTTAATGTTGGCAACAGCGGAGTGGTAGGCGCACCTGGATTGCTAACTCCGGTTGCTGGAGCGGTGATTGTGAATGGCCAAGCAGCCGGAGCCATTCTAACGGTAGATGGTTCCGGAGCGGCTGTTAATGCCGACTACGCGATCAGCAGCACAACAGTGACGCGTAGCCTTCCGGTTGGCTTTGGCGGCGTGACCTATGCTAACCTCAGCAACCTAGTATTGACTGTGGGTTCTGGAGCCAACGTGGTCACGGTGACGAGCACCGCTGCCGGTGTGCCGACAACCGTCAGTACCAACGCGGGTGCAGATACCGTCAATGTCTTGAGCACCAACGCGACCGGCCCTCTGACCATTGACACGGGGCCCGAGCTGGACACGATCAATATTGGCAATAATGGGACGATCGGCGCACCCGGTCTACTCACTCCGATCGCTGGCGCAGTCGGAGTCAATGGAAATGTTGGCGGAGCGAATTTGGTGGTCGATGGCAGTGGTGCTGCAGTCGCGGCTGACTACGCAGTCACAAGCACAACGGTCACTCGAAGCACACCCGCTGGTTTCGGTGGCGTAACCTATTCCAACCTCAACAACCTGCTCTTGACGGTGGGTTCGGGCGCCAACGTCGTCAGTGTCAATAGCACGGCCGCCGGCGTCGTAACCAATATCGCGACCGGCGCGGGCGATGACTCCATAGTGTTCGCCAATGGTGTTTCGCTCAACGGCGGGACGATCGATGGTGGGGCCAACACCGACACCGTCGACTACAGCGCGTACACGACCTCGGTAAATGTCAATCTTGGCAGCAACGCGCCTGGGGGTGCACTGGCTGGCGTTATCGAGGGAGGTCAAGAGAATCCAGGCCAAGTCACAACGGCCACAGGCACGGTTTCGATAACCAATTACAACAGTGCCACCAAGACCTTTGACATTAGTGCCCACGTATCGAATCTCCTGCCAGCGGCTGTGACGGGGTTCCATATCCATCGAGCCCAAATTGGTGTCAACGGTGGCATCATCATCGACTTGGCCGGGATATTTGGTCTTGGATCGTTAATCGCGGACGGTTTGGGAGGATTCGACTTTAATGCGATCGGCGTAACCTTGCCCGCGCAGCATGAAGCTGCCTTCCTCGGCGGAATCACTTACTTCAACGTCCACACCGCAGCAGCACCCGGTGGTTTGATTCGCGGACAAATACTTCCAAGTGCCGTGTTGGTGGCTGCTCCAGGCACCGCCACGGGCACCGGTGGCATCAGCAACATTGAAAACGCGACGGGTGGAACCGGAGCCGACAGTCTGGTCGGTAACCTCGTTGCCAACGTTTTGTCAGGAAATGATGGCAACGACACAATTGTCGGCGCACCTGGCAACGACACCATGAACGGTGGCAACAACAATGATGTCATCGTATGGAGCAACGGCGACAACAACGATGTCATCGATGGGGCTTTGGGAACGGACGTTGTTCAAGTCAACGGTTCTATCGCAGGTGGAGATAATTTTACGGTTGGAGCTAATGGAACACGCATCGCTTTCGCGCGAACGAATTTGGTGCCTTTCACGCTGGATATCGGCACCGCAGAGACCTTGATCGTTAACGGTGCTGGCGGTGATGACACCGAAACCGTGAACAGTCTGGCCGGTGTTGCGGATCTGACGGCGGTAAATCTATTTGGACTCAATGGCAACGATACGTTCAACACGGGCTTTACGTTGGCGCCGATCGTAGTCAACGTCAACGGAGGCAGTCACACTACGGCCGATACGTTGAACGTGGATGCCGCCGGTGGACCGGTTACCGACAACGGAACGCAGCTCACCAAGCCCGGATTCAATCCCATCAACTACACGCAAATCGAAAATATGTCGATCGCGAACATCGGTGACCTAACCGTCACCGGTACGGGACTGGACGATACTCTGGTGGTGAATGCAACTAGCGCTAACGCCGGTAACTACAAACTCAATGCGGGTCCGGTCATTGCATTTACGGGGATGACGAAGCTGACGTTCAACTCATTGGCGGGCAGCGACGCGCTGACCATCAATAATCCTGCAGGCAGTTTGTTTGCACCAACTGGCGGCATTGATTACAACGGCGGAGGACAAGCCGGCGACTCGCTTAACTTGCTTGGTGGCGGTGGAGCGGGCATCAATGAAATCTACTTTGTAGGAACCACGGCGCCGCCAGTGGGCGCTGGCGGAAACAACGGCGATGGGCTGGTACGGTTTACTGGAACCAGCGCCGTGGATATTCGATTTACAGGCTTGGCACCCATCGTAGATACCGTGGCAGTAGCCAGCTTGACGGTGAATTCAACCGACGCGGCTAACACGATCAATATTACCAATGCGGGAGTCGCACCGCGCGTTCGTGTTGGAGTGGATTTGTTTGAGCCGATCGATTTTGATAACAAGACGCTGGTCATCGTCAACGCTGGTGACGGAGCTGCAGGTGGCGATGCGGCCGATACGATCAACGTCAACTTTTCGAATCTACCCGCTGGGCTTACAAGCCTTACCGTGAATGCGGATGAAGGCAGCGACGACATCAATTTGACGGTTGTTGCCAACGTGGTTGTACCGCTGTTGATTTCGGGTGGACTTGCCAATGGCAACTCGGCGCAGCGCGATCAACTGAACATTGTCGATAGCACCGCAGGACGAGCTGTCAGTTTTGATTACCAAGACAACTCGAACGGTGACGTCAACGTCAGCGGACTCGGTAGCCTTGTCTCCGTTCGTCACACGGAGAGCCTGGTTTACACAGGGAACAATGCAACGGCCAGTGTGGATGGCACAACGGGTACGGATGACTTGACAGTGGCCAGCGCATCGGGTGCAGCCATGGTCTTCTTGGGCGGCAATCCTTGGGATGGTCCTGTCGATGGCGCGTTTGGTTCGGCGCTACCGGGTGTTGCCGGACCGGGTGTCAATAAAGGTCCTGACATCTTCGCTCGAGGTCTAAATCAGTTCTCCAATGTCAGTGTGACAGGTGGCGGCGGTGCCAATGACCAGTTGTACGTTTATGGCTCCAGCGAAAATGCGATACTCGATCCTGCCAATGCTGGCCAACCGGTTTTCCGCGGAGTGGGTTTGGCCAACGGTGTTTTGATCCCTGGTCGCGGCGTCGGCAATGCTTACGACAACGTGTCCATCTCTAGCAGCCAAGTCCAGCTAAGCACTTCGGCTTTTGCACCGCTCGTCGGTGTGAACATCCCTACGCCAGCCAACTTTACTCAAACCAATCCGCTGAATCCTGGCTTGATTGTGAACACTGGCGATGAAACCATGCCTGCCGCCAATGGAATTGCGGACAACATCGATGCCCAGCTTTCAAACGTCTTCCGCATGCAAGTCAACGGTGGCGATCCACTTATCGCGGGCGCACCGCTGGGCGACCAGTTGCGAGTCTTCACAACTGGTACGGCTCAAATTTACAGCGACAAGGTCGTCAACGTCACGATCAGCGGCCCTGGATTGCTGGGCATTGGCATTTCATCGATCGAACGGACGTTGGTTACGCCAGGCAACGGCCAAGTTGACTTGATCGGTGACAACAACAACCCCGCAGTCGAACAGCCCGACAACTTTGTAGTGATTGGGCAGGATGTCAATGGTGATCTCAATGGAGCCAACGAGTTTTCATTGCGGATCAACGGTGATACCGCGGCTCCCAATGCTCCGGCACTCTATTTCCAGGGCGTTCAATTCTTAAACGCTTTTGGCGCTGACTTGACGGGTGCGGACGCTGGCCAGATCGATACTCTCGAGATCACTCCTTACGCAGACAACACACCGCGTGGCTGGGGCATTGCGACGTTCTTTGATGAGAACGCGCCGGCTGGAGCGGACGGCAACCAAGCTGACTTGCTGATCGTTCACACATCGGCCTTTGGCGGTTCAGTCTCCGAGGACATTATCATCCAGCCAAGCGCTCTGGATGCTGGTGAAGTGATTATCAAGAATCGCGGCTTCGGTACACCGATCGCTAACATCAGCTATGTCGCCAACACCGACATTCTTGTAAAAGACGACGACGGTTTCACAACAGATACCGATACATTAACCTTGCGCGGCAACAACCCTGATCAGGCTAACGGCTTGTCGGGCTTCAACAATGTCATCGCCGATTTCACGGCTGCGGGTGACGCAGCCAACCCCATAGTGCAAGTTTTCGATGGCGCAACATTGCTATATCGATTGCGCACCAATGCTCTGCCTGGCGCAGCAGCACTGACCTTCAATACAATCAATTTTGAGACGCTCGGCGGTGAAGATTCGATCAACATTATCGGTCGCAACGATGGGAGTTTGAAAATCAATGTTGATGGTGGAAACGACTCGTTGGTGGACAACCTCGTTCTTGATGGATCGCCAGGCGCGAGTGATTTGTGGCAATTTTTACCTGGGGCGACCGCTGATCGTTACACTGTTCAGACACTGCGTTCAACCGCCATTGGCATTACGGCCACCAACGTCAAGAATGTCGACCGCGTACTGGTCAATGGAGCGGGTGGTGTCGGCACAGATACCTTGCAAGTGTTCGGCACTTCGGCAGTTGATAACTTTGTAATCAACGCGTTGAGCTCTGTGGAAGGCATCATTAGTTTTGGTGGCGCACCTGGTATTTCCTATACCAATCTCGGTACTACCACGAGTAGCGTAAATATCATTGGTGGAACCACAGGTACAGAGACCGACACGGCAACGATTACCGGCACGGGGTTTGCCGATGCCTATATCTGGACGCCTGCTGCGGCAAATGCGGGCAGTTTGGGATTGACCTCAAGTGGCGTTTCCGGCGGCGTTTTCTTGTTGGGAATAGGAGCGGTCACACTGGACGCCGCCGCAGGCGTCGACCAGCTCAGTACAGCGACAGTGAATGCGGTTATCGCGCCCGCTTCAACTCCAGGCAGTGGCACCATCAGTGCCAAGGATATCGCTGGAGGCGATCTATTGCCATTAAATTACAAGAACGTTGAAGGGGTCACCGTTACCGGTGGCAATGCACTGATTCAAGGCACGAGCGCCAACGACATCATCAATCTTTCAGCGACCGGTATTTTGACGGTCACCAATAACTTGGGCTTTACTAATTCCGTCGATGTATCCGGCTTCAATTCACTGGTGATCAATTCGCTCGGCGGTGATGATGCAATCACCATTGCTCCGAGCGCTCTGTTTGCAGGTGGCATCCGTGTTATCGGTGGATCGAACGGTACTGGCAGCGATTCGCTCAGCCTGAGCGGTGCTGCCTTGGTCGTCGACTTGGATACAAACTCGGTGGCGGGAGTTGTCGGTGGGCCAGTCAGCTTCACCGGGATTGAGCATCTCAACGTCACGGCTACGGCAACCATTGCAGTCAACGGCAAGTCGTCTGCCGACTTGCTGACAGTCACGCCTACCGGTGCAAGTACGACCAGCATCGTACCAAGTGTCGGTGGACTACTTTCGATCAATACCGATAACCCTGGTACGCTGACCATCAATACGGGCGGCGGTTCCGATACTGTCGTCGTCAATGGAACGTCATCGAATGATGTGATCGGCGTGGCTCGGACGGCGACTGCTCAAGTCACTGTCGGCGCGCTGAAAGTGATTCAAGTCTCCAACAGCGAAGCGTTGCGGATCGCCGGCGGTGACGGTAACGATACGATCAACGTCACGGGCACGGGCAGCCCGGCCTTCTTGGTTGTTGACGGCGGGCTAAATACGACCAACGACACGCTAACCGTCACCAATGTTACAGCCGGAACATCCACGTACACACCCGGATCGACAAGCGATTCAGGTACGTTGGCAACTCCAGACGGCGGCATCGAACTTTTGGGAACAGAATTGATTTCGCTGACGGGTGCCGCAATTGCTGATACGCTGACAGCCAATGGAACGCACGGCAATGATACGATTGCTCTGCAGTTTTTGGGAGGCGCGAACCGCATTTGGCTCAATGGGCAGTCTGTTATCTCTTTCAGCTCATTCGGTACAATCAATCTGAATGGTCGCTTTGGCGACGATAAGATCAATGTCTTACCCGTTGGACTGCTTGGTGTAACGACTATCAACGCTAATGGCAATGATCCCACGGCCAGTGACGAAGTTGTGGTCAGTGGCACGGCCGGTGCCAATAACGTGGTGATTGATTCGCTGTTGATCGACGGCGCGCGAGTGACTGGATTGGGCCCCGTGATCAACGTGGCTACAACCGAACGTCTGGTTTACAGCGGTCTGGGCGGCAATGATACGTTGACGGTGATTGGCACTGCTAACAACGATACCATTACTCATACACCAGGAACCAACGATGACTCCGGCAATGTTCGCGTGAACTCGTTGTTGGCTGTCAACTATCAATCTTTGGGCGCTACCGGCGGGGTCAACGTGGATGGCTCAGGCAGCGTTGATACACTCGCGACTGCAGGAACCACCAACTCCGATACGATTCGTGTCTCGGGGGCCGGCCTCGTTAATGTCAATACGAGAGTTGCAATTACGCCGATCTCTATTGAAGGACTGCGACTTGACGCTCTCGAAGGTGACGATGCAGTAAACATCGATACGACTTTTGCAGGTCCGATCAGCGTGGTGGGTAGCACAGGCAACAACACGTTAACGGTTAACGGAGTCGTTGCCGTACCTGAATTGTTCGTCGTAGTTCCTGACGTAGCAGCGGGTTCCGGTTCGGTCACCGCGAATACAACAATTAATTACACGGGCGTTAGTAGTGTCCTCCTAAACGGAAACCTTAACGATAGCTTGGTAATTCTGGACACAGCCCAAAACAACACTTGGACAGTCGGTTCAGCACCGTTCATTGGAGATCGCACTCAGCTCGATGGTCGCGAGACGGTCGATTACTTTGGTTTCAACGACGTTCAACTGATTGCAACTTCAGGGGTAGATACGTTTGTCATTCGGCCAACGGGACTAACTGGTTCGGCTACACCGCTGGTTGTATTTGGCGGACCGGTTGGCAGCACCGACGATCGCTTAGTGCTTCTAGGTACGGCGGGAAATGACGCTTTCGTCTTGGATTCCAATAGCGGAGGTGTCGGCGGAGCCCAGGGTACTGCGTCGCTCAACGGAACGAGTATCATCTTTGGTGATATCAGCTCAATCGAACTAGTTGGACAGGCGGGCAACGACAACTTCAACGTAACGCCTTTGGCAACCACCGCGATTTTCGTTGACGGCAGCGATCCTATCGGAACCATTGGCGACACACTTGCTCTGACCGTACCTGCGGGTGCTGGCACTACGACCTTCCTCCCGGGACCCGAAAATGATGAGGGTGGCTTTAGCTTCACCGGAGGAGTCAGCCCGGTCAGCTTCGATCGCATCGAAGCAGTTGGGCCAGTCAACCTTGCGGCTGCGGGTGGAGTCCTCATCGTTTGCGGTACGAACGCAGGCGATGATATGAACGTCCGAGGTACAGGGGCCGCCTCCGTAAGCGTTTCGGTCAACGCTGGTCTGGCGATCAACTACACCGGTGTTACTAATCTCACGGTTCAAGGCAAGTCAGGAGACGATGTTATCCACGTTGCGCCTGGAGCGTTCGCTGGCGTCATCAATGTCGAAGGCAATGATCCAACGGCCAGTGACAAAGTTATCGTGACCGGCACTGCGGGCACCGATAACGTGGTAATTGATACGATGTTGATCGATGGCGCGAGGGTGACTGGATTGGGTCCAGTGATCAACGTGACCACCACAGAAAGTCTTATCTACAGTGGACTGGGCGGTAACGACAATTTGACGGTGACCTCACCGGCTGGCGGCGGCACGATTGATTTCATCGCTGGCGATGTGGCCGATGCAGGTAAAGTTCTGGTCAGTCAAGGCGGAGGTGTTTCTCTGCTACCGGTCAGCTACCAAGGCATGGGTATCACTGGCAGCATTGTCCTTGCCGACGCGGGGGGCGTTCGCGCCGATACGCTGCAGTTCTTCGCAACCAAACTCGATGATGTCGTCACCGTTACTTCTGCTGGCAACATTCAGGCTTTCAACCCGGCCGGTGGCAGCAGTTCATTCCGAACCCTCAACGTTCAAACTCCTGGCGTAGCCTCGGTCATTCTGGCTGGCCTGGATGGGGACGACGTGTTCAACGTACCTGGCAACCACCCATTCACGCCGACATTCGGTCTGCCAGCAATTCGCGTTGAAGGTGGAAATCCATCGGCCAGCGATGTGCTAAATCTCAGCGGACCGACTGGCTCGGTAGCTGTTAATTTCGCAACCAGCACAGTCACCGGTTACGGTGCCACAATTACACTCAGCGGCATTGAGATTTTGAATGCCGATGCTAACACTCGCAACTTGACCGTTAACGGTTCTACAGGCGATGACACACTAGAAGTTACTCCGACCGGTACCAACAGCGCCACATTCAGATTGACTAAGACGAACCCCAGTATCGGCTCAACGCCAGTTGTAAATGGTTCGAATATCGGCACATTAAGTGTCGACCTGCTCGCTGGCAGCGATGTGCTTGTGGTCAATGGCACCACCGCGGGTGAAGCGATCACGGTCACCGGCGCTTTAGTGACCGTAGGTACTCTGGAAACGGTCAACTTCCTAGGTACAGAAGCCCTGTCCGTGTTCGCTCAGCAAGGCGCAGACACGATCACGGTCACGCCCGGTGCAATTCCAGTTTTCATTGATGGTGGTGACCCCATTGGTGTGCTGCCCGGCGACCAGTTGATTGTAAATGGGGCAGTTGGCTTCTTCGGAGGTCCGGAAAATGACGAGGGCGGAGTTATCACAGGCGGCGGAACGGTCAGTTTTGATCATATTGAGTCGATTACTGTGGCGGCGATTGCGGGTTGTCCGTTCTTGATAATGGGGACCAACGCTGACGACGACATCACTGTGATTGCACGCGACGCATCGACAACGGTTGGTGCTGATGGGGTTCAAGACTTTACCTTCTCGATCAACCAGGGACCAAGCATCGTATTGCTCAATCAAGCCGACCTCTTCATCGATGCCATGGCGGGCGACGATGACATCGTGATTCGCACGGCGGCACCCAACGAAGCGGCTTGGGACGTCAACGTTCGCGTGGCGGGTGGCTCGCCATCGATCGGCGCTCCGCTGGAAGCCGATCGACTGGTGCTTGAGACTCCGAACAACGTGGGCGGCTTCGATGATATTGTCTTCAATCCGACCGGCGCTGACACCGGCAACTTAGTGATCGATAAGAACACCAATGGCGTGTATGACGCCGCCGGCACCGATTCGCTAATCACTTTGGGCTCCTTTGTATTCAACTGCCCTCCAGCCGGCTTTACCTATACTTCGACTGCCGGAGGCGTGGAACTGATTCAGTACAACGGCGAAGGCGCTCCTGCCATTGATGACAACTTGACCATCAACGGCACAGCTCTCGATGACACGACGATCCTCAATCCAACCGGTATTGGTACAGGATCGTTTGCCTCTGGTGCAAGTCCTCAGTTTATCTTCCAATCGTTCGACAGCGTTACGGTGAATCCCGGATCTGGTGGTTTTGATCGAGTTGAGATCGACGGCACCGAAGGACCAGATGCGGTAACATCCAATGCGAATACCGTGACCCTGGGTGGCGCAGTGACGATCGGCGCGGGCATCGATCAACTGGACATCAATACCTTTGGTGGTAACGATAACGTCGATCTAGACCTCGCGGTGACTGGACTTGCGAAGTTCATTAGCGTAGGTGCTGGCAATGACATCGTGAATTTGCTGGGCGTAGCAGTCGATCCAGCCGATCCGACGATCTATGGTGGCGACGGAGATGACTTCATCATCGGTAGCCCAAACCCCGATTCGATTTTTGGTGGCCGCGGCAATGACATTTTGGTTGGAGCCGCTGGAATCGATCAGATCTATGGTGAAGAAGGCAATGACATTCTTGGCAATCCATCAGCGGTCGCCAACGGTGTGGCTGATGACACGGGCAATGACTTCTTCAATGGTGGTGCTGGCTCTGACACGTTCATTTGGGAACCGGGAGACGGCAGCGATACGATCGAAGGCGGCGCCGGCGATGCTGATGTGCTCAGTTTCTTTGGCGGCGCGGGCGCTGAAGTCTTCAATGTATTCGCCAAACTAAGTGATCCATCCCGGGCGATCCTCTTCCGCAGCACCGGTAGCATTACGATCGATATGGCGGGCATCGATCAAATCAATGTCCAAGGTAACGCGGGTGCAGACGCTTATGTTGTCGGTCGCGCCAACAATGGTGACTCCGGCAACGTTGTGGCTCCGACTAGTCCCTACGTCGATCCGACAGCTAGCTTGAGCGATCTGTCAACCACCGAAGTTCGCGTCGTCAATATCATCGAAGCGACGGACTCACCGGACAACGTGTTCGTCGATGGTCGTCCAACCGGTGATAACTTGACTGTAACCGTAGAAAGTGCCGCGACCGGCGTCCTGCGTGTAGCGGGTCTGCCTTACGACGTGCGAATCTCTGGAACCAACACGGCAGACCGCTTGACGATTCGCGGAAACGAAGGCAACGATACGGTTAAGGCAATTAGCTCGTCGAACGCCACTGTTGAAGGGCTGATCGGGATCACTTTTGCCGGTGGATCCGGTAATGACAATCTGTCAGCCGACGCGATCTTGATTGGTGGTAGCGGCGACGACTTCTTGGAAGGTGGCGCTGGTGCGGATCTCCTTTTTGGAAACGACGGCGAAGATACCATGGTCGGCGGAGCCGGAGCCGACACCTTCGATGGCGGTCCGGGCTTCGATACGATTCTGGTTCGAGGTACATTGGGCAACGACGCGATCGATATCTCGCAAACTGCAGACGTGACGCTGGTTGAGACGGTCAACGGAGTCGCCGAAACGGATACGCTGGCCCTGAACGCTGGCACGCGCACGGTTGAGCGAGTTTCCGTCGAAGCGGGCGCTGGCAACGACACGATTCGTGTTCAATGGGCTGACGTCCTGGGCACGGACGCGAACGTCAATAGCTTGCGAGTGGACGTTGACGGTGGGGCGGGCACCACCGCGGACCGCTTGGGGGTTGTTGACCTCGGAACTGGCGATTTGATCCTCTTCGAAAGAGGTACGACCAACGATAGCGGAGCGATGACCGTTGGGCCCGGCAACGCCGAGCCGCTGATCGCCAACTTCACCAACGTCGAAGTGGCGCAGCCGGTTGCAGGAGCTGGCGGAGATGTAGTTGTCTTCAAGCACGATCCGTTTGAATTCAACGACGCGCGCACACTGGCAACGTATCTTGGTTCCGGCGATGCGCTCAATGTTGATCCCAACATCAATCCAGGCGTGGATCCAATCTTTGGTTTGCCTGGCGATGAAGACTGGTTCCGAGTAGTCGCAGAACGCACCGGCGTGCTGGATTTCCAGGTTTACTTCCGTCAAGTTGGACCCGTCGCCAGCGGTCGTCCGGGCTTGCCGAACAGCGGTAACTTGGACATCGCTGTCACTGACGCTGCGGGCAACGTGATCGCCGGTTTTGGTGTGAACGATGCCACTAGCGATGAACGGGTTCGCATCCCGGCCGTCGCCGGTCAGACGTACTATTTACGAGTTTTTGCGAACGGCGCAGCGATTAATACTTACAACGTCACTGTTGATAATTACACACCGCCTGTGCCACGGGATATGGAATTGCTCGATAATCCAGTCGGCGATCCACCTCCTGCCAACAGCGATACCGGTCGCAGCCAGTTTGACAACGTGACCCGCGATAACACGCCCACGTTGGTGTTCCGATTGGCTGACGGTATTTTGCTCAACGATGTGCAAGGCAATAGCCCTGCTGGAAATAACCCACCGAACGGAGTGGTGATTCCGATTCCATTCCGACTCGCTGCAGGCACGGCCGGTTATCGCATCGCGATTTTTGATGAAGGCAACTCGCCAGCGCCAGGAACGCAAACTGGAACAGCGCCGCAGACTCCGCTAGGCTTTGCAACATTCGTTTCGGCTGGTGTTTACCAGTTCACGACGCCCGTCTTAACGGATGGTTCGCACTTCCTGACCGCTCGTGTGCAGATCGTTGATCCATCCGTAGTTCAGCAGACTGGTTTCGGTGATCACAGCGTGGCGCTTGAGATTGTAGTTGATACCGTTGTTCCACCTGGATTCTTTGGACAGATCAATTTGGCTGATACGACCCAAGG
>JANLQO010000101.1:0-8569 GCA_031367855.1 Planctomycetia bacterium
CAAACTTTCTCGAACATGATCGGGGAGTCTTGACTGCGTCCATGCTTTCCTCACCTGGCTTGTGGTAAAGAAAGATGAGCAAGTTTGGCAAGTTAGGGCTACCCCGATTTTTTGCACCTAGAATCCGTTGGTGTCAGCAAAATCTAAAATTGCACTGTCCCCCTCTCGGTCTAGGATTGCAATTAACCCATTTGGTTGTCGCAAAACAAAAACCGGGAAAAGTCAAGCCAATTGTCGAGCCGACCGCGATAAGTGTCTGCATCTTGGACAAACAATTCCGAAAATATCATGCGGATTCGAGGACTAATTAGTTTAATAGAGTTTTTCAGGAGCTGTCATGAAGTCCAAGATTACCAAGAACTCCGATACAGGTTGCTGCAACAAACCCGATTTAAAGAGTCGTCCACTGCTTTCGCCCATTCAGGCGGGCGGGTTGGCGGCAGTGTTCAAGGTGCTTGCCAACGACACACGACTTCGTCTCCTGCACGCACTCGTCCGGGCTGACGAACTTTGTGTATCCGACCTCGCCGCCTCGGTGGCAATGAAACCCCAAGCTGTGTCCAATCAGCTTCAACGTCTTTCTAATTTGGGTATATTGGCCTCACGCCGGGAAGGGCTCAACATCCACTACCGCCTTGTGGACCTCTGCGTGCGGACGCTATTGGACCAAGGTCTGTGCCTCATGGAAGAGGTCAGCGATCGAAGCCAAGGAAGGATGGACGGCTCATGAGAAACAAGGAATCAGGAAGCGGAGTTGTTCGGCAACCACCACTTAAACGCAGCCTGCAAGCCTATATCGAATAAACCTCTCAAAAGTGAAACCACACAATTTAATGGGACTCCAGGTATCGCAATGAATCGTCGAGAGCGTCTCCTGTCATTAATGACCAGCCTCACATTTTTCTTCCTTCCGAGCTCAGTATTTGCGGGCGACCTAGTACTTGTGCGGCAGGGGAAAGCGCAGGTCGCAATTCATGCCCCCGGTGAGAATGAATGGGCCGGGCGGCGACTGGCTGACCGACTGTTTCAATTCACCGGCGCGCGGGTCGAAGTACACACTGGTGAACTACCTCCCGCCGAACAGTCGTCACTGATCGCCATCGGGACTCCGCAGAACAATCCGCTCGTGAAAGATATTGCCGGAACGGACTCGCGCATCGAAGACCTGGGTGAGGAAGGCTATCTCCTTCAGAGCGCAAACTGGCGGGGGCGAGCGGTGTTGATTGGCAGCGGTAAGTCGCTCTCGGGCGTCAACAACGCAGTAAGTGAGCTGGTGAGTTGGAAGTTGAAGCTCGGCGAACAGACGGCTGTCGTAGCCGATGATCTGAACGAGACCGATCGGCCTGCGCTGCGATACCGCATCGTCTGGACTTGGGACGGTCATTGCAACTGGGCAGCGACGGTTGACGAGACGATGGCGTTGTACGTCAATGGGAATCCCGAGGTCGGCTCAATGGCAGTACCCTACACGCCCGAGGGATTCCGAACGCACTTCACGCGTGCCATCGATTACTTCAGCGATCACAAGCTCAATGGGCTGGTCGTGTGGGGATTTCTTCGCGACGAACATGGCGGCCTCGAGATGGGTCGCGAAATCAGCCGTTACGCTAAGCAGAACAACGTGCGGATTCTGCCAGGGGTCTGCTCGCAGGGGGGCTACAGCGGCTTCATCTTCAGCAAGACGAACAAGTTCAATCTTGAGGTGTGGTGTCAGCAGCACCCTGAACTGCAGGCGCTCAACGAGAAGGGAGAATTCGTCCCGGGGATGATCAATCCCTCGAAGACCGAGAATCAACAGTGGCTGCGCGATGGAGCCGAGTGGTTGTTCGCGAACCTGCCCGACATCGGCGGCATCAATCTTGAAAACGGCGACTTCATGTCGTGTTACTGCGAGGCATGTCGGGCCGAGCGTGCCAAGCCGGAAAATGATCCCAACTGTTTTTGGGACATGATGACTTCGCAGAAGCCGATCCTTGAAGTTGCGAAGCTCCGGCGGCCCGATGGCTGGATGACCTTCGCGACCTACGCAGGCTTTACCGAAGCGACGGCACGCAAAATCAGTAAGACTGCGGTGTATCCCCCGAAGTTCGTCCAGCAGACGCCCGATAACGCGATTTGCCAGTGGACTTTTACCGGCATGACAACACCCGCGACTTGGCCGGAAGGTGCGAGCCCTCCTGCCGCCCGCTTCCAGGATCAGATCGGTCTGTTACATCACGGCAGTCTCTGGGGTGCGCCCGTCGATCCAGCCCGCTGGTGGGCGACACCGGGTGCGTGGGCGGACGAGTACTCGACGCTGATGCCGTTCGTCTGCGGGAGAATTTTGCAAGCGAAACTCGGCGGGTTGGTGATTACCGGACAAAACGGCAACCAGTTCCCGGCGCACGAATTGAATTACTTGGCGCTCGAATATTTCGGTTGGCATCCGGAACGGACCTATGAACAATTCCAACACGATCGACTGGAACCTTGCTATGGCGGGGCCGAGCGGGCCGGAGTGTTTCTCAAGCTGCTTCGCGATACAGTGAAAAATCCAGCCGACATTGAGGCTGGCCGCTTGCAGGCGCAGCAAACAAGCGAGCAGAAGGACCTGGACATGCGGCAGCGCGCTCGCTGGGTTAATCTGACTGCGGAGCTAGCTCGTCGAAAGAAGCTGGCTGAAACGCCCGCGAAGCAGACTGGGACGCCCTCGAAGAGAGTTGAAACACCATGACACTGCACCAAATGGCTGCTGCGTTGAACACTTTTACGTTGATCGCGGTGCTGTGCATCGCTCACCCGAGCGACGCGGCCGATGAGGAAACGCTGCCGCCATTGAAGGAAGGCCGTGCTCTGGAATCGATTGACGAGATCTGGGCGGGATTTGACCCTCGACAGGAACCGCTGGAAACTGAGATTCTGAAGGAGTGGGAGGACGACGGGATCGTCTGTCGCATCGTGCGCTACCGCATCGGTGTCTTCAAGCGAACCAAATCGATGATGGCCGGTATCTATGCCTTTCCCAAAGGCGGCCAGAACTTTCCTGGACTGGTTCAAGTTCATGGCGGAGGTCAGAGCGCGAACTTGGCGGCCGCGACAACGAATGCCCGACGAGGCTATGCCTGCATTTCTTTGAACTGGGGAGGCAACCCGCTCAACGATGGGAATTACAAGAAGATCTGGGATGACCCCGGAACCGATTGGGGCGCTGTCGATGGGACACATCCGCCCAAACGAGATCCGCTCAATCACTTCGTGTCCTGCGCACCGAATGAATTCACGATCGACGCGGTTGAATCGCCACGGAATAGCGCGTGGATGTTGGTCACGATAGGCGTCCGCCGCGGACTGACATTCCTCGAACAGCAGCCGGAAGTCGACGGTAAGAGGCTGGGAGTCTACGGGCATTCAATGGGTGGCAAACTGACCGTCATGACGGCCGCCTTGGATGAACGAGTGCAAGCCGCGGTGCCTTCGTGCGGCGGCATCAGCGACCATCCCACGGAAGTCAAAATTCAGAGCAGCACTTATCAACAACGCTTGAAATGCCCCGTGATGTTCTTGAATCCCGTCAACGACTTTCATGGCAGGATCGACGATCTCGCCAAGACCGTGGCGACCATGCGCAGTGAGTCATACCGCTTCAGTTGTTCCGCCAATCTCGATCATCGCGACCGTCCCGACCATTTTGTCTGCGGCTCGCTGTGGTTCGATCAACATCTGCAAAAAACATTTACCATGCCGCAGACGCCGACAGTCGATCTGCAATTGAAGACTGCCCGGGCTGTCCCGATTTTGAGCGTGACGCCGGATGGATTAAGGCCGGTGCAGTCGGTGGATGTCTACTACACGCAGCAGACCAAAAGCGAAAAGATCGCCAACCCCTGCTGGCGTCACGTGAAAGCAGTACAGACCGATTCAGCCTGGTCTGCCGAGCTGCCGCTTTTCGGGAGCGATCGGCCCTTGCGAGTTTACGCGAACGTCAGCTACGCGCTCGACCAGCGGATTAGCGGTGCTGGCTACTATTACGGCCTTTACTCCACTGCGGAGTTTACGATTTCGAGCCCCCTGTTGACGATCGACGTCGACGCGCTGACGGAAGCCGGCGTTAAAGCCACTGACCAGCCGTCACTGGAAATCGAATCCTTTCAACCGGGCTGGTCGAAGGGCTGGTATGTTTTCAACGAAAGCGGCACCTGGCCGTATCGCACCAACAAGCTACAGGATCCCAAGTGGCAGGGGCAAACCGGGGCTCGGCTGACTCTCGAAGTTCACAGCGAGCAACCGAACAAGCTGGTATTGGAAATCGATCAGCATGCGGTGGAATCCGACCTGCCTGGCGGAGAGGCCTGGCAAACCATCTCGCTGCAATGCACGGACTTTCGCAATGCTGTCGGTGAGCCGCTTACCGACTGGGCATCAGCGAAAGAACTGGTGATCGCCGATCGAGTGACGCTCAAGCAGAACGACAATCAGAAAGTCATCGGCAAGGCATGGCAGGGAAAACTGCCGCAGTTCCGTTTATTGCGATGGGCCGCCGAATAACGGTTCCATGATTAGATCAGCTCGGGAAGGGGTGCGTGCCCATCGACCAAGTAGTGCGGACGCCCCGTCGGATCACTGACGGTAGTCGTGAGAGGATTGATGCCCAATTGGCGATACAACGTTGCGAAAACCTCACCGAAATGGACGGGACGATTCGCTATCTCACCGCCCAGTCGATCCGTCGCGCCAATGACCTGACCGGTTCGCATGCCGCCTCCAGCCAGTAGTCCGCCGCCCACGAGCGGCCAATGGTCACGCCCCGCGTCCTTATTAATCATCGGTGTGCGACCGAATTCGCCCCAAGCCACTACCGATACATCTTTGTCCAGTCCTCGCGCGTGCAGATCTTCCACGAGTGCGCTCATACCTTGATCAAATAACGGGGCGTGCGTGTTCTTAAATTCGGAAAAATTATTGCTATGAAAGTCCCATCGCCCAAAATTTAAAGTAACACACCGAGCTCCCGCTTCAACTAACCGGCGAGCCATGAGGAAGTGTTCGAGATTGCGTGGGGCACCATCGCCATAATTCTTGGTGTCCCCCTTGCCATAGCGTTCCCGTGTAGCAGGATCTTCCTGAGACAAATCCAGGGCTTCGCTCAATCGACTGGATGTCAACAAATTCATCGCTTGTTGCTGGAACGAATCCAATCCGCTCATCGACCCTCTTACATCGACATGACGACGCATGTGGTCCAATGAATTTAAAAGCTGACGCCGATCCGCTAGGCGATCCACGGAAATGCCTTTCAACTGCATATCTTCCATCGACTCGCCGTTGGGACGAAAGGCGCTGTCGGCAACGCCGAGAAAGCCTGGGAGGCCTGGCGATCCATAAGGTGGATGTCCAGTCTTGGGGCACAAGCCAATAAAAGCTGGTACTTCGGGAGTGTCCTGGCCATGCAGCCGAGCCAAGGTCGATCCTAGCGATGGCCAACCGCCGGGAGCCTGTTGGCGCTTCGAACGACCCGTATAGCAAATGAAAGAATCATGGTCACCATCAGGCGAACCGTGCACAGAACGCAGCGGAACTAGCTTGTCCATGATCTTGGCCAGACGCGGCAAGTGTTCGCATATTTGAATGCCAGCTACATTCGTGCTGATAGGTCGGAACTCGCCGCGAATCTCCGATGGCGCTTCCATTTTCAGGTCATACATGTCTTGATGGGGTGGAGCACCACACAGGTAGATCATGATGATCGCTTTGCGAGAGTTTTGAATTCCGCTGGCGGCTTCAGCTCTTAAAATGTCGGGCAACGCCAAGCCGCCTAAACCCAAACCGCCCACGGTCAAGAGTTCGCGTCGCGTCCAACCGGAACACAATCGCTGCGGTTTCCCGTAAATTGAAAACATAATTGGACTACATATTTGCGGTGAGATGGAGGAGGTGGTTGATCCTAAGTATAACGCCGCAGTCCGCCGATGACACTGCTGTTATTCGAAGTCTGTAAGCTTGGGCGGTCTGAAAAAACGGAGTTCCAGCACATGTTTCCATAATACAAGGGAACGGGATCCATGAAATTAGAAATTGAACAAATTGAACTTACCCAACAACGGGAGACTATGGCGATGAAAACTGTTCCCCGAATGCTCCTATTGGCTGCGTGTGCTATGGCTTGGATTGGAACACGGCCCGACGGGCTCGCGCAGGTGCCAAGTCAAGGATTGATTGCCAAGACCGTGCGACCGGTGCATCCTATCCTGATTCGCAATCAGCACGGCCCTTTGCTGTGCGTCCTGATCGATGTCGCGCAGGGGCAATCGGCCCGGCTGGCGTCGATGAAATTTTCGCTGGAGGGCACAGATAACCTGAATGACATCGAGTCCGTCGAACTGTTCGGGACGGGTAATCAGGAGACCTTTTCACCATCGACACCGATCGGACAAGCCGTCGCAGCTACTCGAGTCATCTCGCTGCTAATTGATCGGCCATTGGCTGAGGGGCGGAATGTTTTCTGGCTGTCGTGTCGACTGAGGGACACAGCCGATTTGGAACATCAAGTCTCGGCAAGCTGCTCAGCGATCGCAACTTCTGTTGGCAATGTGGTGCCGCGAAAAGATGTTGCGAACGCCAAGCAACGAATAGGTGTCGCGTTACGTAAGCACCAAGATAACGGGATACATACCTATCGGATACCGGCTCTGACCACCTCCTCGAAAGGAACTTTGTTAGCCGTCTACGATATGCGAAGGCGCGCAGGTCGCGACTTGCAGGAGGACATTGACATCGGTCTCAGCCGCAGCATGGATGGCGGACGGACCTGGGAGGAGCCGCGAGTCATCATGGATATGGGCACTTATGGCGGGTTGCCTCAAGAGCAAAATGGATGCAGCGATCCCGGTATCATTGTCGATCAGCAAACGGGCGAGATCTTCTGCTTTGCGTTGTGGATGAATGGCAAGCCGGGACATCACCAGTGGGTTGACGACGGCTCGGAACCCGGTTTCGAGATCGGCAAGTCCGCACAATTCATGATGGTACGTTCAACCGATGAGGGCCTCTCCTGGTCGCCGCCCGAAAATCTCACAAGGCAATTGAAACAGGAATCTTGGTGGCTGTTCGCGCCTGCGCCGCAGGCGGGAATTTGCCTTTCCGATGGCACTCTCGTGATGCCGGTTCAAGGCCGTTCGGGTCGCGAACCATTGGCCACATTCGCGACCATCATGACCAGTCGCGATCACGGACGGAGTTGGACGGTCGGCCAGCCGGGCTACAGTGGCGGAAATGAATGCCAGGCGGCGCTGCTCGGCGATAGTTCGATCATGCTCAATATCCGCAACGACCACCTGCGCTATCGGGCGGTTGAGGTGACGAACGATCTCGGTCAGACGTGGCAACCTCATGCGACCAGTCGAAACACGCTCATTGAGCCAAACTGCAATGGAAGTTTGCTGCGATTCGACTACGAGCGCGAAGGTCGGCAGCAACACGTGCTGTTGTTTGCGAACCCCCATACGCAACAGGGACGCACGCATCACACGGTGCAAGTCAGCTTCGACGACGGCCTGACTTGGCCTGACTCGCATCACTGGTTGCTGGATGAAGGTCCAGGTGCCGGTTATCCGAGTCTGACACGGGTCGACCGTGATCATGTCGGGATCGTGTATGAAGGCAGCCAGGCACATCTCGTGTTTGAAAGGCTGCCAATCATCGACCTACTGGAGCCCACCCGTCGCCATGCAACACGTGATATTTGGCAACGCGAAGTATCGAAGGAAGGGACCCAGTACTTGCAGCAACGCCGTCAATCGCCACCCTTTGGTGATCAAGGGTTTGATCTTGCTGGTCTGCGTGCGGGCATGAGTGCGAGGCAAGTACCGAACGTTCCGGGAGTTACACTGACCAAGGTCAAAGTGGGTGACGTACCATGTGAATGGGTCGTGACTCCTGGTTCTGATCCCGATGTACGACTTCTGTACCTGCATGGTGGAGGATGGGTTTCCGGATCAGGCGGCAACTATCTGCCTTTGGCAGCGGAGATCTCGCTCGCTGCCAAATGCGTAGTGTTGCTGCCTGATTATCGACTGGCGCCCGAACATCCCTTTCCTGCGGGATTAGAGGACTGTGTCGCAGCACACGATTGGCTAGCAGCGAATGGACCCTCTGGTCCCGGTTCCGCCAGAGCAACGTTTATCGCCGGTGACTCAGCCGGAGGCAATCTGACATTGGCAACATTGCTGGCACTCAAGGAACGCCGGCGCCCGATTCCAGCAGGTGCCATCGCGATCTCTCCCGCAACGGATTTCACTTTGTCGAGTCAATCGTTGAAGTCGGTTTATGACCCGATCATCAGTTCGCGGACGATGCCCGAGTTTCGTGATCGCTACCTGTCCATGTCAGATCCGCGAAATTCCCTGGCGTCTCCGCTGTTTGGCGACTTTCGAGGTCTGCCACCGATTCTGATTCAAACCGGTGAACACGAAATGCTGCGCGATGACAGTATCCGAGTTACGAAAAAGGCTCGAGCCGATGGTATTTCGGTGACACTCGAAATCTGGCCGGGTATGGTGCATGTCTTCCAGATTCGCGGGCTCCCTGAATCTCG
>JANLQO010000201.1:0-4841 GCA_031367855.1 Planctomycetia bacterium
CCGTGCAAGCTGATCTAGGGCTTACCCGGGAATCTGCTTACAAAATCCAGTCCTTGCGTAAGAAGATCGAAGAATCTGGGCTTGAAAAACATCTGCCAGAACTGAACGAATTATTGAGTCCGGACCAACAATCGCGACTACATCAGATCCATTTGCAGCAGGCAAAGATCAACGCGCTAAGAGACTCGGCTGTCGAAAAGGAGCTCGGGCTCACAGCGGGGCAGCACCAGCTAATTTTATACCTATACAAAAAAGAGCAGCGAGCTGAGAAGGATTACGTCAAGAGACATTATAGTTATAGCGGCGTAAACTCTTCAAATCCTTCTACCACCGAAAAGGCTACACCCAACACCGATAAAGTCCCCGCGATCAACGCGAAGGTTCTTACTCATGAAGAGAAGGTGTTGCGCGTACTTAGCGACGAACAACAGAAGGCGTTCGAAACGCTCAAGGGCAAGCCCCTGGACCCAAATGGCAGTTTGCGTTCAATCTCACTGAATGGGAAGATCATAAAGGTTGCCTGTGTTGCATTTAGCCCGGATGGGAAATGGTTGACTGCTTCACGCGAAAACGAAATTGGTGTGTGGAATGCTGCTAGTGGAGAATCGACACTTTCGATTACAGGTCATTCAGGGGATGTAACGTGCTTGACATTCAGCCCAGATGGGAAACAGATCGCTTCGGGAAGTTCTGATCGCACGGTGAAGTACTGGGACGTTCTTAGCGGCCGAGAGGAGCGTTCCTTCAACTTCGCGCATGCTGTTCGGAGTTTGGCTCTAAGTCCTGATGGAAAATCACTGATTGCGGCCAATGGTCGGGTCGAGCGGAGGTGGAATGCGCTCGATGGTGCGTTTGGAGGAGAGATGCATTTTCCCCATGATGTCTGGAGTTTGTCATTTAGCTCCGATGGTGAGCAGACGGCGTATGGCTTCGATGATGGAAGCGTCAACGTAAGAGCAAATTTACAGAACGGAAAGCGCTTCTTTTTCTTCAACCAGAAAGCTCATTCTGGAGTGGTGTTTAGCTTGGCGTTTAGCAAGGACGCAGATCGATTAGCGACGGCCTCCCTAGATGGAACCGTTAAGATATGGGATACAAAAAATGGAAAGGAAACGCTCAGTATTATAGCGCACGAGAAATCAATTCAGAGCGTCGCGTTTAGCCCTAACGGAGCTGTTCTTGCAACGGCGAGCGAAGACGGAACAGTAAAGTTGTGGAACGTCGTTAATGGCCAGAAGCAGATGACACTGAATTGTGGCACGGATAAGGTTACGTGCATTGCCTTTAGTCCAGAAGGAAATCGCATTGCATCAATTGGCAGCGACTATCAAGTCAAGCTCTGGGATACTGAGAGCGGTCAACAACGTGCTTCCTTGAATTGGCGATCGAAAGATGCCAAAGTTAGTGAATGATAATCCAGCTTTGATTCCCCGCGAAACCGCGTATGCTTTGGTGCCCCATGTTCCACCGATTCGCATTTTTATTTTTGGCCACTTCATTTTCATGTCATCTTTGGACTAGTTGTCTTGGACAGGTTGATGGTGACAAACCGCTCGGACAGTTGATCATGGTTGGAGGTGGGCTTGGTATTAGTAACAAACCAGTTTTTCTGGACCTCATTGAAGCGGCGGGAGGACTTGAAAAGGCTCGCTTCGTCTTGTTACCTGCAGCAAATCTCTCTCTCGATTCAGCCCATCATTTTCAAAGGGAACTTGAAGTATTTGGAATACACAAGGATCAGGTTGAGATCTTGGAAGTCTTGCACTCCAACGCATCGATTTCTGCGAACGATCAGGCCAACGTTGAAAAAACGGATCGTGCAACTGCCGTGTATATGACCGGTGGCGATCAAGTCCGCCTGGTTCGCGCCCTCACTAACTCCGATGGAAGCGATACTCGCCTGCTTTCGGCCATGCGGCGACTTTATCGTCGTGGTGGAGTGATTGCGGGAACAAGCGCCGGTGCATCCGCGCAAAGCGCTCAGATGTTGGCTGCTTCCGGCTTGCCAAGCATGCTTGTGGACGAAGGTCTCGATGCACTCGACTATGGTTTGACGACCGATTCGGTCGCGCGAGGCGTATTGGTTACTCGGGGACTTGGGTTTCTAGAGCAGGGCATCATCGATCAGCACTTTATGCAGTACCGCGGTCGGCTTGGCAGGCTCAGTCGGGTAACCTTGGAACGCAAGATTCCCTTTGGTATCGGGATCGATCGGGACTCTGCAATTCGAGTAGACCCAATGGGGAAGATCACCGTTACCGGAGGCACGGCGATCGTTGTACTAGCTGACAAGGCTAACTTTCAAGCTAGTCCAATAGGATTCTCCATGGATAGTATGTTAATTTCGCTGCTCAGTAAGGGCGACGTTTTCGACCCAACAGATGCCTCATTCGCAATCCACCCATCCAAGCACCCAGTAGTTGAAAAAGACGTTGCTTTTAACGGTGGCTTCCTCATTACTGACATCGGTTCCGGCTACGCGCTAACTACCGCTTTGATCGGTGGCCTGGCAGAGAATACACAATCGCGTCAGGAGGGAATCGTACAGAAGTTTCACGACGCTACGTCACATGGCTATCATTACCAATTCGAAAAAGTCGCGAATACGAAAGCATTTTATACTGATACGCTCGATGGTTCGCTCTACAGCGTACTCAATGTTCAACTCGGGATTACGCCGATTGCGAACGGGCTGTTTCCATCTTCAACTCAGTCACCAATTGACCTCCGCGATTTGCCGCCTGCCACGAGCAATGCCATCGCCGCAGTTGCATTCCGCGGCATACTTCCAACCAGTTCTCGACTTGAATTTCGACCGAGCAATCTCGTGACGCGTCGAGAGTTCGCGGTTGCATGTGTTCGAGCTGCACATCTTAATGCGCCGCGTAAAAGCCAAAGAACGATTACTGATCTCGGAGATGCAAATGGCAGCGAACTGCGCCAAGCAATTGAAGCGGGCTATCTGAAGCTGGATAACGAAAACCATCTGAACCCTGATCTTCCCATTTCTGATCGCGACTTGAAAGCTGGCCTCAAACGGCTTTCTGAATGGTCCGTCAAAACGCAACCGAATGCGTTCCGCCTTGCTTGGGAACAAATAGAGGAGTCAGACCAGCCATCCATTTCGCGGAGTCGTTTGAGTGTTCTTCTAACGCAACTATTATTTCCCCAATGGTACGAGCCATGATGACTGGGTGAGTAGTTAATCTTGTTGTTGACTATTGCTACCAACTTTGTCTCGTTTGCTTCTCCGGTCAAGGTAGTTCTGGGGTCCACCAGTTACGGAGGTGTTCAGGCAGTGCACCTTCAACTTCTTGCACAAGACCGGCACCCGCAATCCCAACTTGCCCTCCAGGCTTCACGAATCTAGCGAGGTAGCTCAAGTAAAGGTCATCGGTTCCGTAATAGATGAAGGAATCGATGGACACCACCGCATCAAAGAACTCGGCTGCGAATGGTAAAGAGCGAGCGTCCGCGTGAATTGGGAAGACCCCTTCGTCTACCATCGCATCGCGAATTCGCAGCAGATTTTCAGTCGCATTGAACCAAAGGTCGGTAGCCCAAACCTCCACTCCGAATTCTCGGCGAAGGAAGATTGAAGACAACGCACGTCCGCAACCTAGATCAAGTACACGCATTCCCGCTTGTAACTGCATTGCTTCCGCAAGCCATTCGGTCAGCCATAGCGGATTTGCTCCGCCGCTAGCGCCAGCGAAAATCCAATCCGGATTATATTCTGACGATCGTGGGAATCGTTTTTTGAAAAACCGTTCATCCACAGTTGAATGTTCCTTCCAACTAACGACCGATAATCTATAAACAATGGCTTTGAGGCGGTTCCTCAATGGTTAGTAATTCCAATCCACCCAAAACGGAAGCCGCATAAGTCTATCTGATTTAGCTCTCGCCGAGCAAGAAGACAGCGACTAAGTCCACCATGCTTGAGCTGTATTGAACGCTTGGCGCAACCTACGTGTAGCACCCGTTTGGCACGCCGGAGTGACGCAGATCCGATCATCTAGAGGCTGAGCAGCATTGCGATCTTGCCTTAATTCTCAGTATTTGCAGAGCCACTTCTGCTACCATTCGCAAACCGTTGGCTTTCGGAACTCACGATAATGGCAATGCACAAGCCGGACTGGGTCGCCGTTTTCGAATTAAGCTAAGCATGGCTGGTTACCGCAAAAAACAGGCCTCAGATTTGGTATGCATTGATAACTTTTGCCCTCAAGAGTCCGACGTTGGTAAAATGATTCTGTCTCCGTATCTCGAACGTAGACCTCGAATGGGGCCGTATGTGAACGAGGAAAACCATTTTATAAGGGACCCCCTATCTTGACACTAATTTCACGACCTAGGTTAGCTGCAAACTTCGCGACTTTGATTGCAATAGTTATTGCTGCCTCCGTGAATGCGGATGAACCCGCAGCGATCCGACGCATTCAGTCGGTGGGCGGAAAGGTGGTCTTAAATAAAGCAGAGGCTCGCCCGTCAGCGTGGCGTTTGAGTATCCTTCGCCAGCGCGGCTGATCCTGGTTCAAGATGATCTCGAGGTGGAATCACCAGCCGCAGCGACCAAAATCGCTGTTGCAGGTGTTGAGTGCTTCGCCGAATTGAGTTTCGCCAGCATTTCTCGAGCATTGTTCAGCCTGTCGGTCGCCATGTTGGCTGTGGGCTCAGTTGAAGCGTGAGACAGGCCCGAGCGCTACATTACAAGATGACACCCAGGCATGGCGAGGTCGATGAGCATCAGATCGGGCCGAAACCCCGTGGCCACGTTGAGTGCCTGACTTCCGCCGTAGGTCATGCACTTGGTTCCCGAAGGCTTCCGCTAACAAGCC
>JANLQO010000098.1:0-11199 GCA_031367855.1 Planctomycetia bacterium
GTTGGAAACACATGCCCAGGCGATGCGCGATGTTCATTTGCGAACACTCTTTGCCGACGACGCGGCGCGCGGCGAACGATTGACCGCGGAAGGAGTGGGGCTTTTTCTCGATTACTCGAAGAACCGCGTCAGCGACAAGACAATGGGGCTGCTCATCCAACTGGCGGAAGAATCGGGGCTGCGAGCCCAGATCGATGCGATGTTCCGCGGAGACAAAATCAATATCACGGAAAACCGATCGGTCCTGCATGTGGCGCTCCGTGCACCGCGGGAGGCTTCGATCGTTGTGGAGGGTAAGGACGTTGTTCCCGATGTGCACGAAGTCCTGGACAAGATGGCTAGCTTCGCTAACTGTGTCCGCAGCGGTCAATGGAAAGGTCACTCTGGCAAACGCATCAAAAATGTTATCAACATCGGCATCGGAGGTTCGGATCTGGGTCCAGTCATGGCCTACGAGGCGCTGCGCCATTACAGTGAGCGTTCGATGACGTTCCGCTTTGTCTCGAACGTGGACGGTATTGATCTGGTTGAAGCAACACGCGATTTAGATCCGGCAGAGACGCTCTTCATCGTCTCTTCCAAGACCTTTACGACTCTAGAGACAATGACCAACGCAGAGAGCGCCCGCGACTGGTTAGTGGCGGGCTTGGGTGGCGACGGGACGGCCGTCGCCAAGCACTTTGTGGCTGTCTCGACCAACGCCGAGAAAGTGTCGGCTTTCGGCATCGACACCGCCAATATGTTTGGGTTTTGGGACTGGGTGGGAGGTCGGTACTCGATGGACTCGGCCATCGGTCTATCCACGATGCTCGCCATCGGTCCGGACAACTTCCGCGCGATGCTCCACGGTTTTCATCAGATGGATGAACACTTCCGTACGGTGCCGTTTCAAAAGAACCTGCCCGTGCTGATGGGTTTGATGTCGGTTTGGTATACCGACTTTTTCGATGCTCAGACTGTGGCGGTGCTACCTTACGAAAACTACCTCAAGCGCTTTCCGGCGTATCTTCAGCAGCTGACCATGGAGAGCAATGGCAAAAGCGTCACTCTGGACGGCAGCCAGGTTACGTGCAATACCGGCCCGGTCTACTGGGGCGAACCGGGTACCAATGGACAGCATTCGTTTTACCAATTGATCCACCAGGGTACTCGGCTGATTCCTTGCGACTTCATTGCCTTTGCGAACGCACTCACTCCGCTGGGTCAGCATCATGACATTTTGCTGGCGAATGTTTTTGCACAGTCTGAAGCGTTGGCGTTTGGCAAGACAGCTGAGCAGGTAAAAGCCGAAGGCACCGCCGACTGGTTGGTTCCGCATCGCGTATTTGAAGGCAATCGCCCGTCGAACACGATTTTTGCCGACCGGCTAACCCCACAGATCCTTGGCACGCTCGTTGCCTTGTATGAGCACATCGTCTTTACTCAAGGCGCCATCTGGAGCGTGAATCCCTTTGACCAATGGGGCGTGGAATTGGGCAAGCAACTGGCGCAACGTATCCTGCCGGAGCTTGTGTCCGCTGACGGTCCCGAGCTCAAGCATGACAGCTCCACCAATAACCTCATTCATCGATACCGTAGGATGCGAAATGCGAATTCATCCACTCCAAATGAATTGGCACTCCCCCACTGAGCGATCAGTCGCCAAAGGTTAGAGTGGCTGCATGAAACTCATCCAAGGAGGTAACGCCAGACAAGATCTTGTTGCGCAAGGAATTATGCAGAGTCTTCATGCCGTTGCGTTGCGCAATCTCCATCAGTTCGCCGGCAGATTCACCGCGAAGAATCGCACGCCGCAGATCCTTGTTCATTTCCATGATTTCAAAGATACCTGTGCGCCCAGAATATCCAGTGTGGAAATTCACATCAGCGGGAATGCCTCGAACAAGATTGACGGATTCCGCATTGGCTGGATCAATACCCAACATTTGACATACAGCCTCTTCCGGGTGATATACCTCTCGGTGCTGCTTGCAAACTTGAAGAATAAGACGTTGTGAGATGATCCCGCGCAAGCAGTCAGCAATAATAACTCGCGGCACCCCAAAATCCTCTAATACATCAACCGCGGCAGCCGTGTTGTGCGCGTGCAGTGTGCTTAAAACGAGAACCCCAGATAGCGCCGAGCGGCAAGCGATCTGAGCCGTTTCGGCGTCGCGAATTTCGCCGACCATCATCACGTCGGGATCCTGCCGTAGCACGCAGCGCAGCGCCTCCACAAAATGGAATCCGATCTTTGGATCGATTTGGATTTGGCAGATGTCATCGATTCTGCGCTCGACGGGGTCTTCAATCGTGACAATGCTTTTCTGTGGGTGATGAATTTCATGGAGGAATGAGTAAACAGAAGTGCTTTTGCCGCTGCCCATAGGACCCGTCAACAGGATTAATCCATAAGGAGCTGATAAACAGCGACGAACGGCAGACAATTCCCCATTTTCCAATCCTAATCCATCCAAACGGTCAAAAGTGGAACCGACGGGCATCAACCGCAGTACCAGACGTTCACCGTAGAGGGTAGGGCCGCTACCTACCCGAATATCGCGCGGACCGTTCATCGTTTGATGCGAAATTCGACCATCCTGGGAATGCCTGCGCTCGGAAATGTCCATGCCAGCCAGCACTTTAAGACGTTGAATTAAAGGGGATGGCTTTATCATTGGTAACCTGGCGACGTCATGCAGCAATCCATCAACGCGCATGCGAATACGGAGGCCCGATGGCGTCGGCTCAAAGTGAATATCCGTTGCATTGACCTCGAACGCGCGTTCCAAAACAACGTTTCCTAGCTGGGCTGGGCCGACGACATCCAGCAACTCTGCCAGTTCGTTACGAAGTCCCTCATGGGGTGTGGCAGATACACTCGCTTCGCCCAATGGCACGCTCTTAAAGTCAGTCTGGTCCATGGATTCGGCACTTTCCGGAAATGACTAGTGCTTTGTCCAGCATAAGCATGGACGCAGTACTTGTTCTTGCTCTTTTTCTTAATTTGTATTTTCAGACGCTTGTGAATTCCAAGTCAGGAGCCTTGAAACCAGGCGCAGTGGGTTGGCGTATGAACAACAGCTTCCTGACATCATCTATTTTGGCATCCTCACCCTTGGGATTCTCGCTCTTGGGATCTTCTACCTTGGGTTCTTCAACCTTGGCATCTTCAACCTTGGGATCTTCAACCTTGGGATCTTCAACCTTGGGATCGTCAACCTTGGGATCGTCAACCTTGGGATCGTCAACCTTGAGTTCTTCTACCTTGGCATCTTCGCTCTTGGCATCCGTGCTCTTGATGTCTGGGCTCTTGATGTCCGGGCTCTTGATGTCCGGGCTCTTGCCCTCGGTGCTGCGGACATCGTCGTTATTGAGATCGTCAGACGCGTCACTTGCCGTCGAGCCTGTCGATGCTTTGCTCTTTTCGGAATCCGAATGCTTCTCTTCGATAATAGTTGGTTTGATTAACGCGAAGTAGCTGCCCAACAATGCCACGGCGAGTACCAGCACAATGATAGAAAATAGCCTTCGCCAACCATTTTCTCGAATGGAAGAGATGCCAGAGGCCACGATCGATAATCCGGCTATGCTATACACCAACCAATTAGCCTCTCCGGCGAGTGCCGCCAATTGAGGCACCAGCCTGAACGCCACAGCGACTGCGCCACAAATCAACGCAATCGGACCAACCAAGATTAGTAGTCGTCGTTCGCGTTTTGCAACCTTCGCTTCAACCGAAAAACCCAGCGTGTGAATTCCGGCTTCTAGTGTGTCAACGATCGTCCAAATCTTTTGCAAGCCGGTGACGTTTAGGACATCTCTGATCCCTTCACTAGGCGCTACCACCACGAAAGTACCGCTGTGTGCCTTCATCGCTTTCCAAATTCGTACCACGCATGCGACGAGGGAACTCTCCATGTAATCTAGTGCAGATAAATCGACTACGCAGGCAGCCGATTTGATAAGGGCTAATTCTTTGATCGCATCGCTTGTGGCCGACGACAGATCTGCCATTCCCGTCTTGCCGATTTCTTTGGGAAAGGCGACCACGCAATAACCATCGCGTGGTTGAACGGAAAATGAAAACAGTCTTTTCGACATGCGATGGTCTCTGCGATATGTTTTCTGAATTGGCCTAACTCCCGCTTACGGCATGCATACTATACATTCTTCGCCCGCAGTGTGAAAGTTAACACCCGACCACTCAACTCGAAGGTCCTAAAATTGCCAAACGTCTTGCCTCGAACAGCGATTTGTCCGCGTTTTGCATAATTCACATGAACAACGACCCATTTTCAACTGTTCGGCGATATGATCCCGATCGAACCGACGCCTTACCGAAAGCAACTTATTTCGCGAAATTCGGATGCTTTGAATCACCGAACGATTCCAAGTAGGCAAGTAGATCCAATATCTCTTCCTTGGTGAAATTGTTTAACAATCCGACTGGCATCGGCGAAATCACTGAGAGCTTTCGCGATTCAATCTCCGATTTCTTGATCGTGAACGTTTCTGGTTCCAATGGCTGCGGACGAACGACGATTTGATCATCGGTCTCTGTGGCAATGCGACCAGAAATTACTCGGCCATCGTTTGTCGCGATAACGGTATTCATGTACTGCTCCGATAGAACTTTCGAGGGTTCGGTGGAGGCTTCCAGAATATCCTGCCGCTTGAATCGCGTCGCGACGGCGGTCAAGTCGGGCCCGATCGATCCGCCTTGATCGCCATAACGATGACAGGCGATGCATTGGGCGTCGTTAAAGATCTGTTTTCCACGCGAGAAATCCCGCCCTTTGCTGACCTGATCCAAGTGTGGCTGCAAATCGTCGGTTGACCATTCCCTCACCAATTCGCGCGGAGGGCCTGCTGCAGGTTTGGGATTGCCGGATTGTGGTGTAGGGTATGCCGCCAGCACATCGCTGAGCGCTATGATCTCGTCAGGCGACATCGTGAACTTTGCCTCTTCATGAGCATGCGACATGAAATTGGCAAAGCTGGCACCGTTATTGAAACCGATGCCTGCATCATCAAACCACTTGATCACGTGCGCCGGGTGTTCAGTGGATCGACCCTTGTTCCACCAGGTCAAATAGTCACTGCGAAGATTGACATTCCATCCTTCTTTTATGTTCCGCAATTGAACTGCGTAGGTAATCTGTTCTTCTTGAGTGGGTGCTGTCTTTAACAACGCAACCGTTTTGGCAACCGCGTTCGGCGCCTTCAGGGCAAGCAGGACTTGGCAAAGTTCGCGATTGACCGATTCGCTCTTGGCGGGATAAATCGGATCGACATCTGCGATCAACTGCTTCGCAACTTCGCCGGTCGGAACCCCTTGCCGGGCAATCGAGACTTCAATCACACGCAATTTGTTGAGCGTCTGCTCCTCCGTCAGGTGAACGAACGGAATCGAGGTCAACGCTTTGACGATTGCGGGCTGGGTATCGGCCGATCCCAATCGGGCCAGAGCCAGCAGAGCTGTAAGTGCAGCTTGTGGGCGCTTTTCATCCAGCGCTTTGGCTTGCCACTGGGAAACGGGATTTCGTTCGATTGCCAATCGGGCCGCATAGCGAATGTATCGGTCGGGGCTGTTCAGATGGGGCCAAGCGAACTCGACCGCCGCAGGATCCTCCTTAACATTGAACGATTCCAACTTGTGGCGCAAGATTCTGGCTACGGAACCGTCCTTATTGCGCAGTTCGCTGGTGGTTAGCGGGGCCACGGGTTGGTTCCCCGTGTAAGTCACGCGGAACAAACTCGCTTGTGTGCCGCGACCGCCGACCGTGAAGTACATCGACCCATCGTTGCCGATCACGATGTCGGTCAGATTCAGTGGAGTCTTTCCACCCTTGCCGTGGAGTGACTTGGGGACGACGAAGTTTTCAAACGTGCCCCTATAGCTCGCCCCATCCGGAGTTAAGTGAACCGCCATCAGCCGACCATAGGTCCAATCGCAGATGTAAAACGCTTTTTGGTACTTCGCAGGAAACTTTGCACCCGTGCCGAATACCACGCCCGTCGGACAGCCGATACCAATCGTCGTCGTGTGAGGCAACCCGTCGGCATAATGTTCAGGCCATTTCGCACTGCCCTCCCGGAATCCATTGTCGCCTCCGCGGACGCTGTGGAAAACGTGCGTCGGTCGGTACCAAGGGTTTCCCCAGTCCCATTCCATATCGCTGTCAAAGCCGAATAGTTCTCCGTCGGCATTGAATCCAATGTCATAGGTGTTGCGCTCGCCAGCAGAAAACATCTCGATGTTCTTGCCGTCTAAATCTATGCGTGCCACGTAACCGCCCGGCGGTTTGGCACCCGCTCCGAAACCGTTGCCATCTTCCATGCGAGGCAACGCTAAATCATCCGCATAATGACGATGCGGCGAACTGCTCACGAGGTCTTTGGGAACGCTCGTGAAGTTACCACAAACCGCGTAGAGCATTTTGTCGGGGCCGAGTACCAGACCGTGCGATCCGTGTTCGCCCGAACCGCCTTGCCATTCGCGAAGAAATTCCACATCATCGTAGCTGTCATCATGCTTTGTGTCCTTGCAGCGATACAGCGCGAAGCCGCGTTCGCCTTTGCCACTGACATACAGCGCATCGTCGACGAACAACATGCCCATCGTTTCGCTCACAGGAATGCGCAATACCTCCTGTTTAACGACTTTGCCATTTTCAAACGTCACACGCGTGATTGGCTGGCCACTTTGACCGCCGAGCAACAGTCGGCCTTTGGGGTCATTGGCCATGCAAATCCACGAGCCATTCGTGCGTGCGTCAGCGCTGAGAACATGTTCGATCGTAAAGCCGGGAAGCGTTTCCAACACCTCAGCGGCGTCTTCAATGTTGACAGGTTTAGAACCATCTGCCGGTCCGTAGACAGCTTTCATAATAACCAGCTTCTGGCCCGCCGGCGCAACGATCTCGATTCTCCCGTTCTCGCCAACTTCCCGTGCCAGTTTTTCTGTGCCAACGCGGTACTCAATGGTGAGCTTCTTCGGAATTCCCGGAGCTGTATCGCCAAACGTATCGTTGCTCGCGTGGATCGAAAGTTTGTTTTCCTTCACCGCCGCTGCGACTTTAGCAGTCACGTCCGTCGCATCCTCAGCCAACACAGGAGCAGCAATGAGTGTGAGTACCACCGCACAAACAAGTCGTTGCAAACGATGCGACGTCAGAGCACAATTCAAACCGGTCTTCATAGAAAAGTTTCTTTTAGATTTTGAATTCGGAAACCGAAACAACGTTTGGATGACAATCGTCGAACTCGTACGCACAGTTGCTGTAATTCGATTCGATCTCAACACTCACCGCAGGTCCGATCAATCCACCTCAGAGGACTCAAGTGGCCGAGGGTTGAACGCTTTTTTCAGTGTTAATAATAGTTCGAACTATAACATAGTGGTGTTCCTCAACCTCGCCATTTTAATGGCTCGTCCGCAAAATCTGTGAGTGAAAAACGGTGAGTTCGCGCGGAGTTGAGCGGCCCTGAACGGAGGTTTATCGCATTCTGCCAAATCCCGAAGTGCTCAGAAGGAAGGAAGTGCGACGGCAAGCGTTTGGCTCACCGTCAGAAGACTTGGAAAAGATTGCGTAGAGAAAGCCAAAAGAAACCCGCGGCTAGCTAACGCCGACGACTCACTAAAACGCATTCGAAAATTAGTTTCCAGACTTTCGTCGGAAGACGACGTTATGAGCGATCGCATCCGGCGCGGCGCCCGCCTCAATCGACTTTTTGCCTGCCATCGTATCGTGCCGAAAGGTCTCTGCGTAACCGTAAGAGCGCATCAAGCCGTGAATTTCTTCGGCAGTTGCGGGATCAATTTCGATCTGGATCGAATGCGGTGAATGGCTTCCGCCCAGCAGACCCTGCATCCCGTGAACGATTCGCAGTTCGATGCCATCCACGTCGATTTTTATGTGATGCGGTGGCGGAATCACTCCGCGAGCAATCAAGCTGTCCACCGAAAAGGCGGCCTTGATTTCCTTGATCGTGGAATGATGTTTCTTGGTTGCTTGCGGTATTTGACCCTCTAGGGCAATCAAACTATTGAAGGCAGCGCCTGGGTTGAGCGAACTGTATTCAAACTCGAAGAAACCTTCGCAATCATTTAAGGCGCACGAGAATATCTTCAATCGTTCTTCAAGTTGATTGGCTTGCGTATTCGCAAGCAGGCCGCTCACATTGACCGCATGCGGTTCGAAAGCACAGACCAATCCGCTGCCGTTTAAATGGCGACCGGCCAGTAGGGAATAAACTCCGATGTTCGCGCCGATATCGTAAAACACTTGGCCGGGTTTCACATCCGAGAGAATCCAGTCAACCGTTCCGACTTCTTTGGTAGCCAAAGTTCGTGCGCGCATGAGTTCCAATTCCGAGCGACAGATAAACGAGATTTCGTAGTCGCCGGCCTTCGCGAGTTCCATGACGGGCCAGTTTGTGGCTGTCGGTGGTTTGTGCTTGGATACCTTGGGACTGGAGACTTTAGGAGTGACGGACGCCGCTGACGACACGACGGGCGCGGACTGCATGACTGCTGGCTGGCGTTGTTTTCCCGACGCGAAACGCGTCAGCTTGGCAATTCTGGTCGCGAGACTCATGGCGGCTGAAATCCTTTTCCAAAGAACTAAATCGTTTCAATATTGATCGTAAGCGTCTTGCGCATGATCTTGCTGCCGGCCTGGGTCATCGGTGCGACCGCATGCAGCGAATTAAAGGTCTTGACGAATAAGACACATTGGTTGGGAACGAATGGAAACGTTTTCAGAGTCTCCGTCTCCTCGAAATCCTGATACTTGTTCAAGTGATTGAAAATGCGGTTAGGTTCTTTCGCTTTTAGGACCGCGGTGCCGCCACCGTAATCGCTATGCCATTCATTTTCGGGCATGCAGGCGATCACTAACGTGATGAATTTGTTTGGCCCATCGGTATGGGGACGAATATGCCCACCATCGGCGGGCAGCATCGAGAACTCAAATCGTGTTTTGATCGGTTTTTTCTTGGGCACGCCGAAACGAAATGATTCAACAGCCGAACGCCATCGAGCCCCGCGAGCCGCGGCGGCATCGTTGATAACGTCGATTTTGCCGCTGAGGCCGAGATCGACTTGATTCTTCGCCAAGACATCCAGGACTTGAGTCACAAATTCCGGATGCTTGACTTCGTCGTGGACTTTTTTCCAAATCGAGTTTGAACGAATGAACTGATGATATTGCTCAGGATTATTGACTTCGGAGAGAGAGTACTTATTGCCGAGCTTGGCTTTAAATTGAAAAAGTTCCTGCGCGGGGTAATGCGAAACCATTTCGTGGTACAGCGACAGGGGAAATACGTCCTTGGCATAACCAATGGGATAAGGATCGTAATCAAACTGTAGGTCTTTAAACTGAAACATTGGCTCTCGGGTCGTAATCACATCGAACTCCAGCAACGCTTGGCGTACCTTCCGCACAACCATGCAGACTATAGCCCAATTGTTTGGAGGAACTCAATAGCGATGACCCATTGCTTGCATTTACCTTCGCTACGCAATTGGTGGTTCGCCGGGACGATCTTGTGTATCCTCTCGTCGATAGCGAAGGATCACCTCCCTCAAGCGTAGCTTGGAAGAGGTGAATCTAAGATCTATACTGCTGGCACTTCGTGGACAACCAGTAGATTATGCGTATTGTCGAGCACACCGGTGCCGGTGACGTAGACCACCCGATCGCCGGCGACTAGCAAACCTCGCTCGCGTCCCCATTTCGTCACGTTTTCGAACAGCTCTTGGGGATTGTCGAGGTTGTCCACTTGATAGGGCATGATCCCCCACAACAAGCACATGCGCCGGAGCGTGCTCGGCGAATTGCTGACCCCCAACGTGGGAATATAATTTCGTTGCTTGGATTTTACCCAAGCGGTTCCGCCAGTGCGGCTGGCGACAACGACCAATTTGGCGTTAATGGTTTCAGCGATACTGGCGGCGCTGTAGGTGACTGCGGCGGTAATCGGATGCACGCGATCGAAGACCCGGGCGCGGCCTGTACTCGGTTGATCCTTGTACAACTGTTCTGTGAAAAGCATGATTCGGTTCATCGTATCGACAGCTAAAACCGGAAACTGGCCGATCGCCGTTTCACCGCTCAGCATGCAAGCGTCAGCGCCATCGAGAATCGCGTTGGCAACGTCACTGGCTTCGGCGCGTGTGGGGCGGCGATTGGTGTGCATGCTCTCAAGCATTTGCGTGGCGACAATTACGGGTTTCATTTTTTCGCGGCAAATTTGAATGATTCTCTTTTGAGCGACGGGCGTTTCCGCTACGTCAATTTCCACCCCTAAGTCGCCACGCGCAACCATAATGCCATCTGCGGCTTCGATGATCGCATCCAACTGCTCCATCGCTTCTCGCTTTTCGATTTTGGCAATCACCATCGCATTGGATTCGAGACTAGTGAGAAGATTCTTGAGCGACAATACGTCCTGCGCTGTGCGCACGAAACTCAAACTGACAAAATCAATTTCATTTCGCGCGGCCCACATTGCGTTTTCGATATCTTCGGGACGCATGGCTGAAACGCTCAACGAAACGCCGGGCAGGTTGATTCCCTGACGACTTCGAATCGTTCCCGTAGTAAGTACTTTGCAAGTAACTACCTCTTTGGTTCGCGAGGTAACCTGCAGCGTAATCGTTCCATCAGCGAGCATAATTTGATTGCCAACGACAATTTCGTCGATCAGCCGACCGTAGTTGCTGCAAAGTTGACGAGGTTCGAGAGAAACTTCGCCACGAACAATCGTTAGCTCGCTGCCCGCTTCGACTTCGAACGGATCTTGCATCAATTGTCCAAGTCGAATCTTAGGGCCAGCCAAATCAAGCAGCACCCCGACAGGAAAACCCGTGCTCTCGCGCACGCGGCGGATAGTTTCCATCGTGCGTTCGAAATCGGCAATTTTGCCGTGCGCCGTGTTGATACGAAACACATCCACGCCATGATTGACCAATTCGGTCATGGTGGCCTCGTCCTGGCAAGCCGGGCCGACTGTCGCTACGATCTTAGAACGCGCTTCATTGAGATTCGGACGAACCTGAGTCATAGTAGGCTGTACTTTCTTTCGACGGATCGCTGTGTAAGCTTTGACGACTAGGCTTTGTCTAGTTGGACAGCGCCACTTTTAATCAGCCGGAACGCGTTAGCGTCCGGTTTTTCCTGGGAAAGATTAAGAAACCGGACGCTAACG
>JANLQO010000276.1:0-15342 GCA_031367855.1 Planctomycetia bacterium
GATCACTTTTGCTCCTCGTGTTCTTCATGCTGTGCCTGTTCATCATGATGATGGCCATGGTTGCAGAATTCGTCGTAGCGAGCCCACCAAGTCGATGGATCCTTATCGGCCTGTGACTTCTTCGTGGTCTTTTCGCCGGACATCAGGATCTTCTGAATCAATTGTCGTTGCAGTTTCGCATCGGCGTCACGCCGCACAAGATCCGCATCCCGATCAAAATACTTGCGACCGTCGACCCAGGTTTGCATGCAAACCGAAAGCGTCGAAAGAGGCGGCCCATTCCAGATAACAAAATCCGCCTGTTTGCCCTCTTCGAGCGAGCCCACATGCGCGTCGATCCGCAACTGTTTAGCTGGATTAAGGGTTACAAACTTCAGCGCTTCTTCCGGCGACACGCCACCATACTTGACCGCTTTGGCGGCTTCATGATTTAGATGCCGTGCCAATTCATCATCATCGGAATTGAACGATACGACTACTCCTGCGCGGTGCATCAGCGCACCATTGAACGGAATCGCATCAAACACTTCCATCTTATAGGCCCACCAATCAGAAAAGGTCGAACCGGTCGCGCCGTGCTTCGCCATCGCTTCGGCGACTTTGTAACCTTCCAAGATATGTTGCAGCGAACCTACCGTGACCCCGTAGTCTTCCAGCAAACGCAGGAAAGTTAGAATCTCATCTTGGCGGTAACTATGACAGTGAATCCAGCGTTTTCCCTCAAGGATCTCGGCGATAGCGTCCAGTTCCAGGTCGCGACGAGGCGGCACGCCGCTGGGCTTAACCGACCATTCTT
This sequence comes from Planctomycetia bacterium, assembly GCA_031367855.1. Classification (GTDB taxonomy): domain Bacteria; phylum Planctomycetota; class Planctomycetia; order Pirellulales; family Pirellulaceae; genus Aureliella. The sequence continues at coordinate 797 of JANLQO010000276.1, forward strand.
GTTGCTTTTGCCGATACAGCTTCGCCGCTTCGAAGCGATCGCGCATGATTTGTTCAACGCCCATACGAGAAAGTGGATAACGCGCATTGTCAGTCTCAGGCGAACTTGATCGCTTGACATTTTCACCGAGCGCGAATTTCACTCCGGCAGGAGCTTCGGACATGATGAGGGCCTCATCGGGCGCGCCCCAACGCAATTTGATAACTTGATTCTGACCGCCTATGGGATTCGCCGAACCGTGAAGTATGTTGGCTGTGGTCACACCGCCTGCCAGTTGTCGGTAGATCGTGATATCCGTAGCATCAATGAAGTCAGCGATCCGCACTTCCGATGTGACCGCTTGCGAGCCTTCGTTAATGCCTCCGTCGCTGGCCATGTGCGAATGGCAATCGATAATGCCTGGCGAGACGTGCATCCCCGACGCGTCGATGATCTTTGCGCCCTCCGGTGCATCAATGTGTTTGGCAACCGCGGAAATATGTCCGTAATGAATGAGCAGATCGCCACCGTCGATCATCCCTTCTTTGCCACAAGTCCAAATCGTCGCGCCGCGAATCAGTACCCATTCAGCCTGATCGCTAACTCCCTTCGTACCATATGCTCCCAACGGAAAATTCACGTCGCAATCCAAGGGTTCGTCAATCGCTTTGTCATCCTTCTTTTCGGCTTCTTTGGCTTGTTTCTTACCCGTATCATCGTCGGGCAACGCGGCGGTCAGTGGAGTTGTTTTTCCGTCCGGCCACTGAATCGACCCAAGGAACTCCTTGACATCCGCTTTCTCAGAAACCACAGCGGTGAAGTAAGCCATGCCGTCTGAGTCTTTGCGCAGCGTGTCCGACCGAAAACTTCCAGTCAAGCGATATCCGTCATACTTAAACTGCTTGAATTCAATCTTCGCCAGTGTTGGTTTCGAGTCTTTTTCCTCTTTGGCAACGTCGCCCTTTTTTTCGCTCTCTTTCTTTTCAGTGTCGAGGGTTTTTGGCTCTGGAGGCTTTTCTGCCGGCTCGCTAGCTTCAGGAGCTTTTTCTTTAGTTGATGCTTTCTCTTTGGCTGGCTTCTCCGCAAACGCACCTACAACTCCTAGCTCCGCTTTGACCTTTTCTTGCGTGCCAGAGAGCTTTAGCTGTAACTGCTTTGGAGCCGCATCGCTGGCAAGTTCAAGTTTCCAGGTTCCGCGCAAATCGGTGTGCGCTGGCTCGCTCCAAACGTCGCGATTTCCAGCAACCCAAGTTTCGAGGATCTTGGTCTTGGCGCCAAACAGCGGACCATCAGTGATCATGAAGTTCGCGAGTTTTCCGGTTTGCAGCGTACCGGCCAGGTGATCCACCCCCAACAATTTTGCCGGTCGAGTCGTCAGCGCCGCCAGCGCGGTGGATTCTGAAAGCCCTCGATCGATCGCTTTGATCACATTTGGTAAAAATTCGCTCGACGAAGCAAGCGTGTCGGAAGTGAGAACGAACTCGATGCCAGCTTTTTCCATACGACCAGGATTCTCAGGTGCCAAATGCCAATGCATCAGAGATTGGAGGGAGACATCGAGGGCTGCGGCCAGCGTGTCCACTTCAGGCGGCTTTGGAAAATCAACTGGCACAATAAACATTCGCGCAGTCGCCGCCATGGCATTCAACTGCCGATACTCTCGCCCGGAACCACGAATCACCGCCTTGAGTGAAAACTCTTTCGCCATCCGATCGGCTCGCAAGGCATATAGATCGTTCGGGCCATCAATGATTGTGGTTTTGCGACCACGCACCACCGCTTCCAAGGCGGCGAGAGATACGTTCACTTCGGGAGCTTGGATCGCAGCATTCGATTCAAAAGCCTGCAAAGCCTGCTGATACCAAGTAGCATCTAACAGGGTTTGCCGCACCAAAGCGACAGCCCCCATGGGACTGCTGGGGTAGCTGCCGCGCGATTGACGTTCGGGGAGCAAGCGAATGTGCTGAAACACGTTGGATTTCAGCAGTGTGGATTCCAGCGGCTTTTCGGCAGTGGTAATGACACAGCTTTCACCTTTGAAGATTCCATTATCGGGTGCCGCTAGCACCATCGTTATGCCCGATTTGCGGAGCGTTTGAAGCTTGCCGCTGTCAGGTTTCAATTGCTCGCTTAGCGAACGGTGGGGTTGCACGCTTGCATTCCATGAAACTGCAGGCGGTGCAGGGCTGCTGGTCGGGAACTCGACGTAGGCATCGATCAAACCTGGGTACAACTGCTTGTTCAGGCAATCGATAACTTCTGCATCCGGCGGAACCGCCAAGTCCACTCCGACGGCAACAATCTTGCCATCTCGAACGAGCAAGTCCGCATCATCCAAAACGCGCTCCGGACTGACGGTGATTCTTGCATTGGTGAAAAGAACCGCGGTGGGGGGTTGGAAACGAATGCCAACATCGGGGGTAGTACCTTGAGCAAGTACCTGAGTAACCAACAGTAAACTGGCTAGCAAGCAGCTCAAGTATCGGAATGTGAACTGAAGCAGAAGTGTACGGGCAGCATACTTGTAACGAGCATGAATCATGGCGAACCTTACAACTCGAACGGCACTACAAATCGGAGTAAACAAAGCTAATAGGATAATTCAAACCGCTCCGAATAGTACCGCCACCCTCCGAATGTAGTTGGTTTATTGCCCGTAAATGTGAGAGGGTTCGTTTAAGTGAGCCGTCGGCGTTAGCCGCGGGTTTCGACGCAGAATGCGAGCCGAGCCCGTAGGCAAGTTAGACGCGGTTAAATTAAACGGTTCGATCGGTTATGCTAGGCTGCTTTCGCCGAAACCCCGATACAAAACCCCGATACAACCCACTGCGGCCCATGGACCATCAGCACTATCTTCCACCTGCATTGCACGATTGCACCGAGCACACGCCGGGCTGCGGTTCAGAGCTCTTCATTGTGGAAGGTGATTCGGCGGCCAAGAGTGTCTGTCGACTTCGTAACCTGCAACTGCAAGCCGTAGTACCGATGCAAGGCAAGCCGCTAAATGCTTATAAAGCAAAATCGGTAGCTGTCGCAAGCAACAAGCTCTATCAGACTCTGCTGCAAGCAATGGGCTGTGAGACGTTGGCCGCCCCAAAGCTCCTGCGATATGATCGCATTATCTTTCTGTTTGATCCTGACGCCGACGGAATTCACATTGGCGCATTGATGTTACTTTTTTTCTATCGCTGGCTCCGCCCGGTTCTCGAAGAGGGCAAGCTGTATATCGTCCGCGCTCCGCTTTACGAAATCGCAAATGCCGAACGGACTCAACTGCACTTCGGTTACAACGAGGAACAGTATCGTGAAATGTGTGTGCAGTTTGGCTCCGAATTGAATCTAAAAAAGCAACGTTACCGAGGACTGGGCAGCATGAATGATGACGTCTTGTATCGAACTTGCATGTCGACTGAAACCCGGATTTTGCACAAGTTAACGGTTGCAGACGCCGAAGCCACGCGACTGATCTTCGGCGGCAAAATTGAATACTAGCGTGACTGGAGTGCTGATGAGTTCTTTGCGGCGCCGGCTTGAATGCGTTGCAAGAGCTTGAGATTCTCGGGAGCGTTGCCCGACCGCCTTAGTGTTTCGCCGGCCCATGTGAGCGCTTGTTCCCAGCGCTGCGCGGACTCGAGCGCCATCGCAGCAGCTTGGGCGAAGTCGGAGCGGGTGGCTTCCAACTCTGCGGCGCGCACCAAATGAGTTGCCGCCAGCTCCTTCTGACCATCCGTGTAGAGCGCTAATCCATATCGATATTGAATTCCAGCTGCAGTGGGTAGCAAATCGACATCGCGTTTCAACAGCGGCAATTCCTCTTGGCGAAGCCGCAGGATTTCCAGCTTCAGCGCAAGTGCAGTTTTAGATTCAGGATTGGATTGCGAATTTAGATTTCGCTCCAGCAGCGCAGCCAAATTGGTGCGTGGCCCAGTAACGTTCGTCTCGACGAGAATCGCCTTTTGATAGTGTTCGATGGCTTGCTGGTTTCGGCCTTGTTGCTCCGCGAAGATACCCAGCGCCAAATGCGCGCCGGCTCGATCATTGTTGCATTGCATACCTTCTTCTAATTCAGTCAAGGCTGCCACAAATTTGGAACCGGAGTCTTGCGACAATGTATCGCGTGGTAGGTCGAGCAGATTTCGAGCTGCCTCGACACGCACGCTACGGATCGGATCATCCAACGCGAACTCCAGCACCGTCGCAGCCGCGCTGGTTGATTCTCCTCCGCCGATTGCATTCATCGCAGCAGTACGAACTAGCGGGTGTTCATCGCTAGCTAACTTAGCCGCTTCTTCGCTTGCGGCTTGCGGTGAAACTTCGGACAGAACTTGCAGTGCGGTAGCGCGCGCGATCGCAGGCGCTTCCACACCTTTTCGAGAAAGCAGCCGGCGCAACAACTCAACCGCTTCCGGCGCGAGATTCTGACCAGCGGCAATGGCCACTCCAAAGTGCTCGTCGCGGCGACGAGCCTCTCTATACCATCTGTCACTGGCGGCGTCGCAAAAACGGTTCGCGCGCTCGAGCTCGGCTTTAACTTCGGCATCACCTTGACGCGCTGCGAGCATCCAATCTTGATAGAGCTTCAAGCCTTCACGTTTCTCTACTGCCACATTTTCCAATTTCAAGTGGCAGCCCGTGCAAGCGTTCGGTGAGTCAATTTGCAAACTTAAATCGGGTCTGGGAATGCGCAGCGAGTGATCGCGCCGTGCGTGGACTTCCATATAGGTCGTTGTCGGCATGTGGCAATTTACGCACTTCGCACCCTCGGAATCCACTTTGTGAAAGTGATGCGCAACAGAATCGTATTTTGCGATTGGGTGTTGATGGCACGAAGTGCACAATTGATTGCCGTCGTGTTTCAGTTTGGCCGTATGCGGATCATGGCAATCACTGCAGCGAATCCCTTTGTGGTACATCTTGCTCTGTATGAACGACCCGTGAACATAATCTTCGTCCAGTACCTGACCATCGGGATAATAAATGCCTTCCGTGAGTAGTTGGTTGCTATAGTAGTCGTAATAGTTTTCGCCAGCCCGCATACCAGCTTTCACGACATTGCGGCGACTGTGGCAAGGCGCGCAAGCCTGTATTTGGTTCTCGGCCGAGAGTTTGAGATTGGCTAGACCATAGCCACGAGACCGATTCCAACCAGGCACCCATTTCTGCGCGAGTTCCAAATGTAGGCTGGCCGGACCGTGACAAGCTTCGCAACTGACGTTGATCTCTGCGAACGTTGAGTGGTATTCGCCGCGGGCATCGCCGGACGCCTGGTTGAGCGCGGCAGTCGGCGGTTTAAATTTCTTTTGAAAGTCCGTACTATGGCACTCGGCGCACATGTTGTTCCATCGCTGCGCGATACCTGTCCAATGCAAGTCGTCAGCGGGGTCGAGTTTCTCTTTCACATCGGGTGGGTCAAGGTGAAACCACTCTTTTTTTTGGGTGTCCCAACTGAGCCGCAAGACTTGGACACGCGGCAAATCCGCTGAGTAGCTGGTGGATGAGTTGGATAATGCCGCATGGGTCGTCTTCACTGCAGCAACGTTCGCCGACGGAAACTCCACCATATATTGCTGTAATGGATCGACACCGAATACATACTTCACCTCGAAGTCCCGCATCGAGCCATCGGGAGACTCGGTGTTGACCATGAATTTCTTGCCATCACGAAACATACGACTGGTAATGCCATGGTGCGTCAATTGAGCGCTGTTGAAATTCGCTAGTACCGAGTCGTCGGTCGCAAGCTGCATTGCCAAGTTGTGATGCGAAGAATTCCACCTTTTGGATTCCTCGGCATGGCACTGGATGCAAGTCGCTTGCCCAACATACTTGGCATTGCCAAGGTCAAAGGGTTTCGTGTTATGGGTGCATCCAGCGGCGAGTGCGCAAGCAAGTAGCAGCACAAACATGCGCGATTTCGCACCCGGCAGATGCGACTGCCCGTGGGTCACTCTTGCCGAGAGTGACCTACTCCTGGCAGCGCGGCCTAAAAATGCTGCCCAGCATTGCCCGTATTGGCGGCCCGCAATTGTGGCAAAAGGATCGATCATGCGCGACAGTTCAGTTTAAGTTGCAACTCGGCCGCAGCCGCATGTTTGGTTTCCGCGTCTGTTTTCCACTCAGTGGCCTTTAGTCTATAATTAAAATGCGACACGAGTAGTGCGCCGTGCGGCAGAGTCGGCATGCGCACCTTGCTGGTCAATGATACCAAATCGCAAGCTGGAAGCTTACGCCACTTGCAAGCCGGAAGCTTACACTACGAATTTGTTCGAATAATCCGCATACAGTTAAAAATATGAAAAGTACACAACTTCTGGTTGGAGCTGCCTTGCTCGGCTGGCTGGTCTCGGTTGGGTTTTCGGAAGAACCGAAGGCATTGCTATTTAATCGCGATATTCGACCCATTCTGTCTGAGAATTGTTTTGCCTGTCACGGACCAGACTCGAATAAACGCGAGGCAGACCTGCGACTCGATGATCGAACCGCGGCGATTGAATCGGGTGCGATCGAGCCTGGACAACTTGGATCATCCGAGCTGATCACTCGCATTCTAAGTGAGGATCCTGATTCGATGATGCCTCCGCCAGAGTCGCACAAAACGCTGACTGCCGAGCAAAAGAAGCTGTTGTGCGACTGGATCAAAGCGGGTGCAGAGTATCAACCGCACTGGGCGTTTGTCCCACCGCTGCTTGTCGCCCCGCCGCCTGTTCAGCAATCGAATTGGGTTCGCAATGCGATCGACAACTTTGTACTCGCTCGCTTGGAATCGGAGCAGCTTGGACCGGCTCCCGAGGCTGATCTCGCGACCCTCGCGCGCCGCGCGGCATTTGATGTTACGGGACTTCCGCCGACTCCTGCGCAGCTTGACGAATTGCTTAGAGACAGCAGCGGCAAAGCGTACGAGAACTACCTTGACCGCCTGCTGCAGTCGAATCGTTGGGGCGAGCATCGCGGCCGGTTTTGGCTGGATTATGCGAGATTTGCCGACACGCACGGCATTCACTTTGATAACTACCGCGAAATGTGGTCGTATCGCGACTGGATCATCCATGCTTTCAACAAGAATATGCCCTTTGACCAGTTCACGGTCGAACAGCTTGCAGGCGACTTGCTCCCCAACCCGACGCTCGACCAACGTATCGCCACAGGATTCAACCGTTGCAATATCACGACGAATGAAGGGGGCATCATTGACGAAGAATACGCCGTGCTTTATGCCCGCGACCGGACCGAGACCACTTCACTTGTTTATTTGGGCCTGACGGCGGGGTGCGCTGTTTGTCATGATCATAAATTTGATCCGTTGACTAAAAAGGATTTCTATTCGTTGTCCGCGTTTTTTAGCAACACGACTCAAAGCGTGCGCGACGGCAACGTGCAGAACACTCCCCCCATCGTGCAGGTACCGAGTGAGGGAGAACGACAGTTAGTTGAATCAAAACGCGAGCAAGTCGCCCAGCTCGAAGCCCAACAGAGCTCGCTTCGCGAAAGCTCGAAGGCGCCCTTCGAAGACTGGCTGAAGCGATCGGAAGTGGTAGGCGAATTGCTTGCACATGCGGCGCCTACGGAAGGCCTGCAAATGCACATGCCGCTCGATGAAGGCCCCACCGAATTCGTTCACTACAGTGCTGGCGGAGTGTCGCAACGTACAGCGGTGCCCGCTGCAGCCTCCTGGGGTGAAGGACACATTGCCCGCCATGCTTGGGTAAACGGCGAAGCGAGCCGCTTGCAGTTGTCCGATATCGGTAATTTCGACACACAAGACGCGTTTTCATTCGGCGCATGGCTTTTCGTTCCTCCTAACGCCAGTGGAGCCGTATTCGCCAGGATGAATGAAGCGGAAGAATATCGCGGATGGGATTTATGGTTGCAGAATGGTCAAGTTGCATCGCATATCATTTCGACGTGGCCCAAAGATGCGATCAAAGGTGTGGCGGCTGAGAAACTGCCGGAAAACGCTTGGACGCATGTGTTTGTCAGCTACGATGGCAGTGCCAAGCCAGCGGGATTGAAAATCTACATCAATGGCACCGAACAGCAACTGAAATATGAAGCTCAAACGCTTTCGGGCTCCATTCGTACCGGCGTACCGTTTTCACTCGGCAAACGCCATGCGGCATCGCCCTCCAACGGCGTGCGTGTTCAGGACTTGCGGGTTTACGGTCGCTTGGTTGACAAACAGGAACTCGATTCACTGAGAACCTACTCTCGGAAAGCTTACTTAGTTGCCAAGCACGCGCCGCGCACGGAAGCCGAACAGACCGAGCTCTATGACTGGTATCTGCAGATGCACAGCCCCGATTACGGTCAAGTTACTTCTCAGCTAGCAAACACTCAAGCAGAACTTGCCCAAGCGATCGCGCGAGGAACCATTGCCCACGTGATGCAAGAGAAGATGGATACGCAGCCAACATCGTTTATCCTGTTCCGTGGCGAGTATGACAAACGCAAAGATCAAGTTGCAGCGGCGACCCCTGCGTTTCTTCCGCCGTTCGCCCCGGACCTGCCTAAGAATCGCCTAGGATTAGCCAAGTGGCTATTGGCACCTGAAAATCCGCTGACCGCGCGTGTCACAGTCAATCGTTTTTGGCAAGAAATCTTTGGAACCGGCCTAGTTAGTACCTCAGGAGACTTTGGTATTGCCGGGCAATCGCCCAGCCATCCGGAGTTGCTGGACTGGTTGGCACTTGAGTTCCGAAACAATGGCTGGAACACGAAAGAACTGTTCCGAACCCTACTCACGTCAGCGACCTATCGGCAGAGCGCACTTACTACGCCTCAAAAATTGGAAAAGGACCCCCAGAATCGTTTGCTGTCGCGCGGGCCCCGCTTCCGCTTGGATGCCGAAATGGTCCGTGATTATGCCTTGGCGACCAGCGGATTGTTGTCGGAGCGCATCGGCGGCGCGAGCGCGAAACCCTATCAACCTGAAGGCGTTTGGGAAGCGGTCGCTATGATCGGCAGTAATACCCGCGATTACAAACAGGATACCGGCGATAATTTGTATCGACGCAGCTTGTATACGTTCTGGAAGCGCTCCGCACCCCCCGCGTCGATGGAAATCTTTAATGCACCTAGTCGCGAAGTGTGCACCGTGCGCCGCGAGCGCACCAATACCCCATTGCAAGCGCTGGTGACTCTCAACGACCCGCAGTTTGTTGAAGCCGCTAGGAAGTTGGCGGAGGCCACGTTGCGATTGCCTGCAGAGGTCGCGGTTGACGATTCAGCTCGCTTGCAGTCCATTGCCGCTCGCTTGCTCAGTCGTTCGTTCAAGCCAGAAGAGCTTTCCATAGTTCTAGCCAGTCTCGATCAATTGCGGGCCTACTACGCGACGCACCCCAGCGACGCTGAGCAACTGCTGGCTGTCGGAGAAAGCAAAGCGGTAACTGACAACGCGCAAGTGCTGGCTGGCTGGACCATGCTGGTGAATGAGCTGATGAATCTGGACGAAGCACTTAACAAGTAACGCAAGAAAGAGCGACTTGGCTCGGTTTGAAAAGGGGTCCGCCCCTCTCCCACCGAGTCAAGTTATCAGTACACGGTTTCCCAAAGGGTCAGACCCCTTTTCAAACAAAGCCAAGGCTTATCATGAATCTTGAACAAGAATTTATTCGCAACGAGACGCGCCGACTGTTTTTCAAGCGAGGTGCCAGCGCACTTGGCTTTGCAGCGTTGGCTGCGCTTTCCGGTCGTAACGATCCGCTGTCCGCTGCTGAATCTTCGGCCGACGCCAAGCTGAAAGCAGTATTACATCACGCCCCGAAGGCTAAACGAGTTATCTACCTGCATATGGTCGGGGGACCACCACAAATGGATTTGATGGATTACAAGCCGAAAATGGATGCTTGGTATGACGTCGATCTACCCGAAAGCGTCCGCAACGGCCAACGGTTGACGACGATGACCAGCGGCCAGACACGCTTCCCCATCGCACCGAGCAAGTACAAATTCAAGCAGCATGGCAAGAGCGGAATGTGGCTCTCTGAGTTGTTGCCTTGGAAAGCCAAGTGTGTGGATGACATGTGCTTCATTCGCAGTATGCATACCGAAGCGATCAATCACGAGCCCGCGATTTCCTACATGCAGACCGGCAATCAAGTGACCGGCAGGCCCTGTTTGGGCTCGTGGGCGTCGTATGGCCTTGGCAGCGAGAACGATAACTTGCCCACCTTTGTTGTGATGGTCGCCAAGCCAACAAATACTGAGCAAGTGCAAGCCATCTCAGCGCGGTTGTGGTCGAGCGGCTACTTGTCAGGCGAACATGCCGGTGTTTCGTTTCGCTCGGCGGGCGATCCTATTTTGTACATCAACAATCCGCCGGGAGTGCCCCGCGATGTGCGTCGCGCCACGCTCGATGGCCTCAAGCAACTCAACGAACTCTCGTATCAGTCGTTGGGTGACCCCGAGACGCACACGCGAATTCAGCAGTATGAACTCGCGTTTCGCATGCAGTCCAGCATTCCTGAGCTGACGGACATGTCGAAGGAGACTGAGCAGACTTTGGACATGTATGGCTCGGATGTGAAGAAACCGGGTTCGTTTGCCAATACTGCAATTCTTGCGCGACGCATGGTGGAACGCGGTGTGCGCTTTGTACAGGTTTATCACAACAACTGGGATACGCACGGCAACGTAGCAGGTCGCCTGCCGGATCAATGCCGCGACGTGGACCAACCCTGTTACGCACTCATTCAAGATTTGAAGCAACGCGGTCTGCTTGATTCGACGCTGATCGTTTGGGGAGGCGAATTCGGCAGGACCATTTACTCGCAAGGCGGTGTGAGCAAGGCCAATTACGGTCGTGATCATCACCCTCGCTGCTTCACTATGTGGATGGCTGGCGGCGGTGTCAACGCAGGCAGTATTTACGGCGAGACCGACGAATTCTCGTACAACATCGTCAATGACCCCTGCGACGTACATGACTTCCATGCCACAGTGCTGCATTTGCTGGGTTTCGATCACCAGCGCTTCACATTCAAATCGCAAGGCTTAGACCAACGACTTACGGGTGTTGAACCCGCGCGAGTGATCAAAGAGCTTATTGCCTAGCTACTTTTTCAAGTCCCAAGCATCCAGCCACTTGGTCTCTACCGGTTGCATGCGATACTCGTCAAGCAAGCGCTGATGCATGTCCTCCAAGTGCCCGGCACCATAGAAGATGCCGATCTTCTTTTTGCCCGCTTTAATTTGCTCGCCGAGCACTTTAAAGGCTTTGGCGTTGCGCTCGGTAATCAGGGTGCTGCGACCGTCCTCGCCTTGCAACGCGGCCATCTGACCATCCATCATTTCGAATTGTTCAGCCAGGGCGACCTTTAGTCCCTTCGATCGATCTTTGGACAACATGGCGGTGAGAACGTCCAGATCATTCGACTTGCCAGCGCCTTGCATGGCGAGTCCCGAGCCGACCGAACGTAGGAGCATTTTAAAAACGCCTTCTTTGCGCTTATTCATGCTGTCGAAAAACTCGTCGGGGCTCATGTCGGCGTGAACAAAGTTCTTGGCTTTGTAGTCGACTTCATCCAACTGGAATGTCAGCTCGAGCATATCCTTCATGCCGACTTGCACCGAGCTAATGGGACTCGACCCTCGCTCATTCGGTGCCGGAACTCCATGATGCGGGTCTGACACCATTTCGTAGAGCAGCGCGTCATATTCGGTAAAGAGTTTATTCAAGTCCTGATAGTACGATTTTTCGGCGATGTGGACGGCACCAACCAGCGACACTTCCACCCCTTCGATTTCCTTCGAATCGGATTTGTATTTTACGACGGCCGTTTGTAATGCCTGCGGCGTCTTGCCTTCCTTGGAGACTCGCACGAATTTCAGAATTTTTTTCGTGACTGGCTTGCTTCCTGCTTTCTCTTGGGCGCAAAGTGCCGCTGGCTGAAACGGAAGCAACAAAAGCGCTCCCAAAAGCGTCGTGGAAAAAATGCGCAGCATGTGCATGAATGCGTCCTTTGATTGAAATCTGGCGGGCCGAAAAAGCGACATCCTTCTCACCTGTTGAATTCTAGCACGCTAGAACAGTCTTTGGCGACCCGCCACCGTCCGCCGTTAGCAATCGTCAGCCCTCGGCCAGTACAGTTGCTACCCGCTCGGCAATTATTCGCCCTATTTCTAGCGATGCGGTTGCCGCTGGGCTGGGCGCGTTGCAAACATGGACCATTCGAGGGGCTGTTACCCACAAAAAGTCATCGATCATGGAGCCGTCTGGCGCCAGCGCCTGGGCTCGGACACCCGCTCGGCAGGGCGTCAGATCGTCCGCTCGAATCTCCGGCAGCAATCGTTGCAGGGCGCGGACAAACGCCGACTTGAATAACGACCGCTGAATTTCACCGATTCCCATTCGCCAATGACGCGCCGCCAACTTCAAAAAACCACCATACGTCAACGACTCGGCTAAATCACCCAGCCGTACCTTACCCCAAGAGTAACCTTCACGCGCAAGCGCCAGCACTGCATTCGGTCCGCATTCGACTTCTCCGCCGATCATGCGCGTGAAGTGAACGCCCAAGAAAGGGAACTTTGGATCGGGAACGGGATAAATCAAATTGCGACAAAGATGTCGGCGGTCCTTTTTCAGTTCATAGTATTCGCCTCGGAACGGAACAACCTGCGCAGGCGGTTTCAATCCGCTCAGCCGTACTAACCGATCGCTGTACAAACCACCGCAGGTCACCAGAAACCCGGTGGTAAACTGATCAGTGCCGCAGCTGACCGTCACTTGTTGATCCTCACCGCGAATGGCTGTAACCTGTTGATGCAATTTCACTGAGTGACCGGCTGCAACCAGCAACCCCGACAACTTCGCACATACGGCCGGATAATCAACGATCCCGGCCTCGGGAACATGCAGCCCGCGAATACCTGCTGAGTGCGGTTCGAGTTCACGGATTCCGAACGCATCCAACCAATGGGACGTCACTCCGTTTTCAACGCCTCGCTTAAAAATGTGCTCCAAGCCTGGCAGCTCAGTTTCGTCAAGAGCGACGATGATCTTGCCGCAAGTTTCGTAGCGCACCCCATGCTCGCGACAAAACTGCTCAAGCGCAACTTTGCCGCTTCTACAGGTAACAGCTTTCAGCGAACCAGGTTTATAGTAAATGCCCGAATGAAGCACTCCCGAATTGCGCCCCGATTGATGCGTGCCAACGCGACCTTCCTTTTCCAGCAGCATGATCCTGGCGTCAGGGAACTGTTGCATCAACCGCCAAGCCGTTGCCAAGCCGACAATTCCGCCACCGACGATGAGAAAATCAGAGTTGTTTGAAGCTGTCATGAATTGAATTTCATACGGGGTTGCAAGCAATCGGGCCATTTATCTCCATCACGCCACGATCTCTTCGGCTACAGATTGTATCGCTACGGGAATCCAGTGTGCGATGCCAACCAAACTTAATCGGCCGGTGGCACCTTACAACACGCACCGAGCGTTCGAAGCGATTCATCGTCACTGCCGCTCAATAACGCACCGCCCACATAGCAGCTCTCTGGGAATTGTTCGTATTGGCGAAATTTACGACTGCGTAAACCTCTCCGGCTCGATAAACAATAGTGTCGAGGCAAACTTGCTCGGCACCAACGCACACGGCTAAACTCCAGCCTCCAACTGGGGCCTTACCAATTGGCTGCGTGTGGCGAACGATAACCAATCCCAAAACGAAGCGGTTGATCGGCGGCACTCCCCCGCCGGTCAACTTCTTCGATGTCGTAAATAACCCACCTTTACCGGACCTCCGAGAGACTTGGCTGGCTTGAGCTGCATGTAATCATGTAAATGCAGTGTCTATCAACTTGGTCTCCCGGCGATCCTTGCACGGCCGATGCGAGGGTCGAAGTAGGAGGATAAATATGAAAAATCTGTTGGCAAAATTCTACAAATCTTTAACCAGCCGAGTCGCCTGGGCGCTAATTACAACGGCCACTGCGGCTAATGCCCACGATCTTCCGCAGCACTTCCCACACGCTCCGACTGATTGGGGCATGCTTCAGCAAGATTGCCTCGGTTACTACGATCGAGCGCAACCTAGCTTCCACTCAGATGTTTTTTCCAAAGAACAACTAGTTGAATTTGCAGTCGCACAGCCCGACGCCGGAAATCCTCCCAAACCCCTGGCCATGAGTAGCAGCGATCGAGACGGTTCAGCCGAACGTATTGGGCCAGCGCTTTTTGACGGAGTCGACTGCGCGGATTTAGAGTCCTTTTACCGCCCCGTACCCTCGAATGAGCCAATTGAGCTGACACAAGAGTCAATCGAGCTGACACAAGAGCCAATCGAACTGACACAAGAGCCAATCGAACTGGTGCAAGAGCCAATCGAGCCGACACAGGAGTCAAACGAACTGACTCAAGAGTCAATTGAGCCGACGCAAGAATCAGTCGAGCTGGCACAAGAGCCAAACGAACTGGCACAAGAGTCAAACGAACTGGCACAAGAACCAATTGACTTGGCACAAGAACCAATTGACTTGGCTCAAGAGTCAATTGAACTAACACAAGAGTCAATTGAACTAGCACAAGAGTCAATTGAACTAACACAAGAGTCAATTGAACTAACACAAGAGTC
>JANLQO010000301.1:0-6946 GCA_031367855.1 Planctomycetia bacterium
CTCCGAGACGCGGAAGAGTCCGCCTCGGAGATGCTGTGATTTTTTTGGCAAACGTGACCGAGTCGCTCTGCGACTCGGCATCATTGCTTGATCAAAGGCGTTCATTTTCGCTGGTTTCGACGAGTCGCGGAGCGACTCGCCGACAAAAAATCACAGCCTCGGAGAGGCGGACCTACGTGTTCGATAAACTTTCAGCCGCCGATCGCCAAAGCGCAGTGCCACCACAGGAAAAACGCTAAACAACGCAATCCTCACGAATCAGCCTTCACGGATGATAGCGTCGTGCTAAGTCCGAGCGATCGTTCGCCAGATGTAGCCAAAATCCTTCCAAAATGAGTAGTTGGCGACATACTCACGATTGAGTTCGACTTTTTTTGGCCAGATCACTTCGCGATTATAGCGCTCTGGATCGGATTGACTCGATAAAAGCTCCTCTTCGTTGCGAAACTCCAAGGTGGCTGGACCAGTTATGCCAGGTCGAATGGATAGAACAATCAGATCATCCCCACTCAGCCGGTCAGCGAAACCGGGGACATCCGGACGCGGCCCAACAATACTCATATGCCCTAATAGGACGTTAAACAACTGAGGCAACTCATCCAATTTCGTTCTGCGTAGAATTCTTCCAACTCGCGTGATCCGCGGATCATGTCGAGTTGTGACGGTGCTGCGCAGGTCATCACTCGCTCGCATGGACCGCAGCTTAAATAGTCTAAAAGGCTTACCGTGCAGGCCGACACGCGTTTGAATAAAGAAACCATTTTTGTGGGTGCTAATGGTTGCGGCTACCCAACCCAAGAGAATCAATGGCCATAAAACTAACAAGCCTATGAACGAAATGAGAATGT
This sequence comes from Planctomycetia bacterium, assembly GCA_031367855.1. Lineage (GTDB taxonomy): Bacteria > Planctomycetota > Planctomycetia > Pirellulales > Pirellulaceae > Aureliella. The sequence goes on from JANLQO010000301.1 coordinate 849, forward strand.
CAAACATTCTTTTCAAAAAGCGATTTGCGGGAGATAATCCGTTACGCATTGGACGCGTCACCACACTTATATCCAAGGCGTTGCAACAACTCTCCAATCAGTCCCTCCACGGCTGTCCTATCTTCGGCTGATAGCTTATTTTTCCAGTTCCCAATGCTGCGGTCTGAGACCGACGAAGTATAAGCGCGGGCGTTTGCAGGCGACAAGTCCACGTTGAGAAACTCGGCGATCTCCCCAATGGATGCTTGCGGAGCATTGGCAAATTGTTCGTACTTCAACGTAAATTGCTGGCTAGCGGGAATTTCAGCCAAATCAGCTAGAGTACGCGAAACACATGCCTGCCATTGCATCGCACAAGCGACCGGCAACGAATGGTTGGCCAGAACCTGTTGCATATCAGTGAATCTTGGGCCCCAAGAAGAAAGTCGCTTGCCACCGCCCAATAACCGATAGACTCGATTGCCCAAATACTTAGTCGCATAGTAAGGCAGATCACTGAGCGGAACGTACTTTGCTTTTTTCGCAATGTAAGACAAATTTAGGGGAGCATTCCAACGCTGTGCAGCAGAGACAGCAACATCACGACCGTCCCGCACGATGTGCACGAATCGCGCTTCTGGAAATACTTCCGCCACAAAGCCACAGCGTAGAGAATTAGCACACGTCTTTTCCACGACGGTCGACAGATTCGACGTTGATGTAAGTTTTGCAAATTGATTGCGAATGAAGTTCTTAACCTTGGGCGTGGCCATCGCGCGCGTAAATTCATCGGTGGCATAGCTCCTATTTCCATGACGCCAGATGTAGTTGATCTCGTCACATGGCCAAGTTCCCAAGCCATGAATCTGCACCAGAACATCCCGAAGCATATTCGTGCCAGACCGACCTGCGCCAATGATGATTACTGGAGGTTGTTTCACAAGTTCAGCTTCTACTAAGATGTTCTAAATGCGAAAGTCAATAACGAGTTTAGAGCTATTGTCTCAATTGCTGCCAGTGTAGAGCAATTGTCTCAATTGCTCCTAGGTTGATTCGGACAATCGTTTTACTCTAAATCGGCAAGTAGTCGATCCCAGTCTCGCAACAGCACTTCTGGTGTCGACTTCGATTTTGCATACTCACTGCAGCGGATTCGCATCGCCGCCAAATCGTTAGCACGGTGGCTTAGATCTACAATTGCATGTGCTAGTTTCTCAGTCTCGCCCGGCGCGACAACGACCCCAAGCATCTGCTCTTGCACGGTTCGTGACAACTCACTATCCAACTCGACAATTACCGCCAGCGGACAACCCATTGCCAAGTAAGTCATCGTCTTGCTGGGATACGCGAACTTGATTACGCCCCGGGCAAGACTCACCAAAGCTAAATCGGCATCAGCAATCAACTGCTTGGCAATTCCCACGGGTTGATGCGGAATGAAAAAAACACTCTTTTCCAAGAGGCCTTTTTCATTCGCTTGGGATTGAAGGGAGGCTTTAGCTGCACCATCGCCCACAAAGACAAACTCGATATTCTCATGGTCACGCAGTATTTCTGCAGCGGACAGGACAGTATCCAACGACTGATAACGGCCAATATTGCCGGCAAATAACACCCTAAACTTACCGGCTGTTTTCTGCAGATGCGTGTGCGTCGGACTCTCGTCAGAATAATCCGGCAGATCAAAATTGTTGATAACGTGGATCTTGTTAGCCACTCGCGAATCTCGGGATACAAAGCTGCGGCGCATATCATCCGATAAGCAGACGATGGCAGACGCACGCAGACAATTGCGAGTATCCAACCATCGCATCATGCGGTAGACCAGCCCTGGCTTCAACTGATCAGCGACTGTACCCACTTCAGGCCAGATATCCATTGCATGATAAATGAACTTTGCTCCCGTTAGTCTTGCCCCCAAGCTTGAAGCTATGCCCATCAGTACCGGTGGCACCGTTGAGCACATAACGACATCCCATTTGCCTCGCTGCATTACGATATGTAGAAAAACCTTAAAGGCAAACAGAAGACTGTTGAATCCTCGCAGCAGTCCGTTGCGAGACTTCTCTTTCAGCAACGAGCAGCGTACAACTTCCAGTTCGCCAAGCCTTTCCTGTTTCGGCCGCCGCTGAATTTCAACTTCGACCTTGTATGACGGTTGCGTACTGAAGACCTGCACGCTATGCCCACCTGCGATCCAATGCTCTGCAATCCGGCGAAGCATGGACGCATAAGGGGGTGTATCGGGCCAAAAGTAACGGTGGATTACGAGGATTCGCATATTCACAGACCATCCAATGATCAACTGGAACGCCGCGCCAGCTGGCGGAAGATAGAAACCACGCGGGTTTGCTGTTCGTCAGTCATCGAAGTGCCGCTTGGAAGACAGATTCCGTCGCGGAAGAATCGCTCCGAAACCTCCGCTCCGATTTTTGCACAGCCAGCAAACGCCGGTTGCATGTGCATTGGCTTCCATACAGGTCGTGACTCGATGTTTTCAGCATCAAGGGCAACAATAATATCGTTTGCGGTGGCACCAAAGGCAGCTGAGTCGACCAGCGCCACAGTCAGCCAGCGAGTGCTTTGTCCATATTCTGCCTCCGGCATAAACGCTACGCCCGGCAAGTCTCCTAATTCATCCACGTATCGATCAAAGATCTCTCGTTTGCGACGCACCCGCTCTGGCAGCACTTCCAGTTGACCGATGCCAATCCCGGCTAATACGTTGCTCATGCGATAGTTGTAACCAATTTCGGCATGCTCGTAATGCAAAAAGGGCTCTCTGGCTTGCGTGGATAAATGCTTGCAACGCTGGGCAAGCTGTTCATCATCCGTTGCCAACATCCCGCCACCGGATGTGGTGATGATTTTGTTACCGTTGAATGAGTAGATTGCTGCTCGTCCGCGTTTCCCTGCGGCTTCGCCGCGGTAGGTTGCTCCCAGGGCTTCAGCAGAATCGACTACCACCGGAATACCTTCAGGATCGCAAATTGACCGGATGGCATCGACATCCGAACTCTGCCCGTAAAGGTCGGTGGGTACAACCGCAGACGGAAGCTCTCCGCGAGCTTTCAACTGCTTCATTGCTTCGGCAACTCGATTCGGATCCATGGTCCATGACGTAGTGTCGCAATCGATGAACACGGGTTTCGCGCCCAGGAAAGCGATGGGGCTGACACTCCCGATAAATGTTAGCGTAGACGCCAGCACGGTATCGCCCGCTTTGACGCCCAAAGTCCTCAGCACCAAGTGCATCGCGGCAGTACCACTGGCGACCGCAACACAATGCGCTAGGCCCGTTAATTGGCTGAAGTTTCGTTCAAACTCCACAAGCTGCGGTCCGACAGGAGCAATGTAATTACTCTTGAAGGCTTGCATTACATAGTCGACTTCATGGCCGCCCATATGCGGCGGAGACAAGAAGATACGTTCATGAAATTGAGCTTTTGTCGGCATACAACAGTCAGACTTGTTTGATGGATGGTGGTTTAGAAACGCGAGGGGCTCACGACTGTAGGATGGGTTCAATTCCCTGCCAACGGTGAGCCAACTTGGCGGTTCCGAGGATCAGCCGCACAACTCGCTGCGAGCAATTTGAGACTTCGTAGTCTGCTGGGCAGGGGGGCATTTTCCCAGCCCGAAACTCATCCGCTGCAAGCCGTACACAGTCGACAATACGTTCCGCATTTGTTCCCGAAATGATGATGCTGCCAGTATCCAGGGCCTCGGGCCGCTCGAGTGCATTGCGAATGGTGATCGCCGGAAAGCGGAGTATGGATGACTCTTCGCTGATGGTTCCGCTGTCCGACACGGTGCAGAAGGATTTCTTTTGCAAATAGTTGTAATCGCAAAAGCCGAATGGCTTCAAAAACTGAATTTTGACGTTCAAGCATCTGTGACCAAGCGCTTCGATTCGCTTGCGCGTCCGCGGATGAGTTGATACGATGACTGGAAAAGCAAATTGCTCGGCTAGCATATCCAAGGCTCGCAACAGCTCCCGCAGTGCAACCGGCGAATCTACATTTTCTTCGCGGTGCATGCTGACGAGGATAAACTCGCGTTCCTCTAGTCCCAGTTGACTTAAGGTCGTCGACGCATCGATCTTAGACGCGTGCGCTTCTAGCACTTCGCGCATGGGCGAACCGGTGTGGTAAATCCGCCGGTGTGGGATTCCCTCAGATAGCAAGTGACGACGCGCATGTTCGGTGTAGACGAGATTGAAGTCACTGATGTGATCGATGATGCGGCGATTGGTTTCCTCAGGAACATTAAAATCAAAGCAGCGATTGCCGGCTTCCATGTGATAAAGCGGTATCTTTAGACGGCGTACCATGATCCCTGCCATTGCGCTATTCGTATCACCCAAAATGACAACTGCATCAGGCTGCTCGGCGCGCAGCACTTTCTCGCATTCGAGCAAAGTGCCCGCAAGTACCGCACCCAGCGAACTCGTATCGACGCCTAAATAGAAATCGGGACTGCGAATCCCCAGCTCATCAAAGAAGATCTGGTTTAACTCGTAGTCGTAATTTTGACCGGTATGCACGATCAAGTGATCTGTAGTTTGGTCGAGTGCCTTCATGACACTTGACAGTCGGATGATTTCAGGGCGCGTCCCCAGAATCGTCATGACTTTTAGCCGCGATTGACTCATATTTATGCTACAACCTCATCAACTTCACAAAAGTAAGTATCCGAATTCAGCGGGTCAAAGTGTTCGCCAGCCCAGAACATTGTCCACAGCGGCCCCTTCCCTACGTTCTTGATGTTATGCGTATGGAGCACGGGAATATCAATCGCTTGAGGTTCCACACCTGACACACGGTAGGTATGAGTCTCAGAGGTCAACATGCGACGCACTTTTATCTCTGCTTCGCCCTCAATCACAACGAATCGTTCAACTTTACGGGTATGAAAATGGTTTCCACGCGTTATCCCTGGGTGAGTCGTTGACAAAAAAACTTGCCCACAACCATCCGAGCGAATTGACTCGAACAGGCTACCGCGATTGTCCGTATGCAACCTTAGCGAGTGCGCTCGCCGCTCATGAGAGAAGTAGGAACGGTAAGTATTGAATAGCCGCAAATCCAGCGGCTCAGACAGGCGCGGAATCACTCCACTTCGATAACGTGCGTCCAAGACTTGAAGTCGAGCCAGAAGCGCCGTTACCGATACGGGTGTACCCTGAGGCCGTTCTATGCCACAGGTTCCTTTGCATATATGCTGCCAGAAAAGGCTGGCGACTTCTTGCGCATGTAACAATGAAAGCTGACCCTCCCCTTTTACTTCGGGCGTAAGCCCTTGCGCCAATTGATAGGCAAACGTCGAAACTACGGAGTTGTAAAAAGGCTTGCCATGCTCTCCGAAGACGTGCGGGAGAATCAAGTTGCAATAGGCGGCTCCTACACGCTCGGACCATTCAGCCAGATGTTCATGGGCAATTCGTTTCGAAATGCCATAACTCGTTTGACCATCGGCATGGGTTGAGGAACTAAACAAAACATGAGGTTTGCTCTGGGACGCTTGGCAGGCGTTGATCAATTGATCTGCTAAGGCAACGTTAGTTCTGGCTACTTCCTGGTCGTCACCTCGGTTCATGCCAGCCAGATGCACAACGACATCAGCACTTTTTACAGCTTTCGCCAAAAAATCACAATCGTTCCATTGTTGCCGAGTGCAGGCGACGACGCTAACCTCCTTTACTGTCGAAAGGAAACAGCGTAAGTGCCAACCTAGTAAACCATCACTGCCAGTCACAACCACTGTCGTCATTTCGCGATTATCCTTTGGCCTTAGCGCTGTGCGTGAGCAAGTTGCGCCAAATGTTGACTGAGTTCCGCCTGAATTTCGGGCAGACTGAGTAGCAGTTCTTTGACTTCTGATAGAGATAATTGTGCGGTCGAGTCCGAATCGTAATCGCGAACTTCCGCCTCCAAAATATCACCTTCGGTGAAGTACTTTGAGTAATTTAAATCGCGATCATCCATTTGTATTCGCAAGAAACTACCCATGTCCTCGGCGCGACGAATCTCCTGAACACTGGCCAGCGTCTCATGCAACTTCTCGCCGTGTCGCATACCAATCGCCTTTACTTCGCAATTGCTTTGAAACAGTTCGAG
>JANLQO010000333.1:0-5489 GCA_031367855.1 Planctomycetia bacterium
ATAGCCGGCAATGATTCAGCCAATACCACGTTTGATATCTCGATTGAGAAGATGATCAAGCATGCGAAATCGCGAACTGACGGCGCGTTTGGGTTGTACTTTGAGACCGGTCAAGGAGCGGATTTTACTAACGGTCACGCCCATGGCGTGGACATGCTGATCCATGAGTCGCGAAAGTATGGCTTCGCGCGGTCGTTAACCCAGACGGTTCGATCTGCACGCGCACAAGCTGGCCTGTCGCCGCAGGCTTGGGTGCATGTCAATGACGTAGCGGGCTTCATTGGTCCCGAAGTATTCCGCAGTAAACAGCAACTCGTGCGTTGCTGCTTGGAAGATATCGTGATGGGGAAACTACATGGACTGACAATTGGCTTGGACGTGTGCTCCACGCTGCACATGGACGTAACGCTGGACGATCTCGATTGGTGCCTCGATCAAGTCGCGCCGGCATGTCCCGCCTATTTGATGGCGCTACCCACGAAAATCGATCCCATGCTCGGCTATCTGACAACTGGGTTTCAGGATCATGTGCGACTGAGAGAGAAATTCGGCTATCGAGTTAATGACCGCATGTGGAAATTCTTTCAGGACTTACAAGTAGTCGACGCTAACGACAGACCGACTGAGCACTTCGGCGATCCAACTTGGGTATATTTGCAATATCAGCGACGCAAAGGCGACCAACGAGATAGTCAAGCGATCGTGGCCGAGGGACGCGAGCAATTGGCCGAGATTCGAAGCCGAGGCGTGTTTGTCGCTGAAGGTCACGGCAAGCAAACCTGGGATCTGAACGAGAAACTCAGTAGCGACATTCGCTCGATTTACAGCGACGCCAAGCAGTGCATTTGGCGAGAGTGGGAGGATGGCTTCGTGAGCCAGCTACCTAAGGTACTCAGGCTGGAAACGCGGTCAGCGAATCGCGAAGACTACATTCTGCACCCAACTTCCGGCGAGCAACTTTCGGATCGTTCTCGCGATGCCGTTCGCAATCTACGCAACACTCAGGCTGTGCCATTCAATTGCGTGATCGTTGCCTCAGAAGGCCTGAATGCGTTAGCTGCGATGGATGACGATCAGTTGATGCCACTCGTTTCCGGTTTGCGCGAGGAATTGAAGCCGACTGCATACCGCGTCGCGCCGCAATTACTGGTCGTGAATTCGGGCCGAGTGCGAGCCGGGTATCGGATCGGTGAGCTGCTGTTTCAAGGTATCGACGGCAAGCGTACGATCATTCACATCATTGGCGAACGTCCCGGCAGCGGCCATCACACTTTGTCGGTCTATATTACTTCCGCCGACGGTTCTCAGTGGAGTATCCCCAACGCAGTCGACCACAACATCACGCGCGTCGTCTCCGGCATCGCCACAACAGCACTCCTTCCCGAGTTGGCGGTGAAGGAGTGTCTGAAGATTCTCGTGTAAAGAAGAATATCGCGAAGTTCGTCCGGACTCTGTCGGCAGTTCATGGCGGGTTTCATTCCTCAACCCACCCTACCTGAAATCGGCTAGAGTTTTTTTACTTTGAAGCTGCGATAGGCAACTGGATCGCTGTGTCCAGCAAATCCTATGTGGCCCTTGCGATTGTCGAGTCCCTTGGGTGGATGCTCGATTTGACTGCGATCGAAGGAATCGATATCGACGTCAAGGATCTTGGTACCGTTGAGCGTCACTTTGATCTTTTGCCCATGGACTTCGACCTCCTCGTAATTCCACTGACCGACGGGTCGTAGGTAACCGTGTTTGGCACCGACGCAATTGTACAGCGAACCATGATATTGATACGGCAGTAGCGGGGCATCGCTGTGCTGGGCATTGTATCCGTCGCTATCGATGACTTGCAATTCAAGCCCATCGCTCGAAGAATGACCACCCAGCGGCGTGCGGAGAGCGATACCGTTGTTGCCCCCTGGTGGCAATTTGAATTCGAAGCGAATGATGAAGTTCTCGTACTCATCTTCGGTCAGCAGATCGCCGCCTTTACCTTGCTTGCAAACGACCGAGCCATCATTCACTTCATAATTCTCCACCGCTCCCTTCCAACCGTTGAGGTCCTTGCCGTTAATCAACTCGACAAAGCCTTCCGCGTCGCGGGCGGCCAACGCCTTGTTAGCTTCATCAGCCGAGATCTCGCGGACATAGAAATTGCGCCAGCGAATTTCACTGCCGTGTGTTTGCAGTTGGATTGGCCCCTTGGCGTAAACCGGATCGCGCATGAATCCGTTAGGCATCTTGGGTGCTTCGCCATCCTTCTTGGCCGCATCCGGTTTTGAATAAGCTACATAGCCGCTCTTCTGATTCGCGAAAAAGTTTTCCAAGGGAGCCCAATCAACGACCACTTCACCATTGAAGACCACGGTCACTTGCTCACCGATCATCGTCATCTTCAGGCTATTCCATTCGCCCAGCGGCTTGTCCATCTTCTTCAGCGGATCTTTACCAGGCGAACCTTTGCGATTGTTCCACAACCCGCCCGAACCAAGCGCCCGCCCAAGTCCGCTTGGATCGGGTTCGGCGGGATCCCAAATTTGAACTTGAGGTGTGCCACGCAGGTACACGCCGCTGTCGCCCTTGGGCAACGCCTTATATTCGAGATGCAATTCAAAATCGCCATAGTCCTTGTCGCTTGAAAGATAGAGCCCATGACCGTCATTGACCAGTTCGCCGTTTTGAACGCTCCAGTGCGCGTTGATGTGTTCGTTGTTCGGTTTGCCATTCTTGTCAAGCAACCCGCCTTCAACCGATTCCTTCTTGTACTTCGCTTGTTCCTCTGCGGACTTCGACCACAAGTCGTGCGGGTCTTGTGTACTCCAGCCATACCAACCGGATAGATCTTTGCCATTAAACAAAGCTGTAAATCCAGCCGGCGGAGTATTCAATTGAGCTTGAACAGTGCCGCATTGGCCCACCAAGATTGCAGTCGCAATTGCCAAGCAGGCAACGTCGGCGCCTATTCGTTCAAAACTGACTCTCATTTAGATTCTCATTTTTGGGGAGGGAAATTGGTTGCACATGCTAACGCTCTATAATCCCGCCGCAGTTGTTAGATTGCAAGCGTCTCGCAACCCAAAAAATGTTCGAATAGGCAGTTTGGGAAGTCTGACAGGTTGTGCTGATTTTTCCACGAATGCTGATCGCACCCGATCCGATGATTATTGCGAGTGGAGAGTGCGAAAGGGATCTGCCGGGTATGCGGTCCGGGCACTCGGTGAAATCAACAGCAGATTCCTTGCAAGGAGCAACGATCATGAGCGGAAATGGATGGAAGTTGACACTGAAGAGTCTCGCAACATTTGCTGGCATAAGCTTTGCAACTTGCTTGAGCGCGCAAGAAGGCAAAATTGCGCCTGTGTTAAGCGCCAGCTCCTATGAAACCTACGCGGGCTATGAAGCTACCGAAGAGGGCACCGAAGTCGGCACCGAAGTCGGCGATAACTATCAGGACGCGAGCGTAATCGATATCCCGTCGGTTTTTGAAGATAACAGCAGCGACGTAAAGACAGTGTCATTCCACAAATCCGCTTGTGATTCGGGTTCATGCTGTCCAACGGTTTGTTGCTTACCCAAATGGGCCCATCGAACGGGTGGATTTGGGGAAATGCTGTACTTGAGCGCTGGCAATTCCGATTTGATCTATGCCAACGAACAGACCGGACCCGTGGCGGCTGCTTCCCCTACTGGCCCACTGGGAATTAGCAACATTGGCGAACACGTCGGCTTCCGCGCAGGCTTCACGCTTGCCCGCTCGAACTGCAGCAGCCTCAACGCTAGCTACACACGTTGGGACGGAGCGACGACTAGCATCCTGGAAGCGACCGGTAACAACGTGATTAACTCTCAAGTATTCCACCCTAGCGTAGCCACCACAGGTGCGGCTAGTCTGAATGCAATCGCTAGACAGTCCGCCAATTTCCAATTCGCCGACATGTACTTCCGACGCGTCTGCCGTTCAAGCGATTGCGGAGCGATCAATTGGAATGGCGGTTTGCGTTACGGTAACCTAGAACAAGGTCTTTCGGTCGATCAGACCATTTCGGTAGCCACGGGTGTTACAAACGTCACCACGGATATCGACTTCAATGGTTTCGGTATCCTGGGTGGCCTGGATGGCGAGCGTCACAGCGCTTCTTCGGGCTTCTTGGTTTACGGTCGAGTTCTTGGAAGTCTACTGGCTGGTAACTGGCAAGCCGATTACCGCCAAACAAATCAATTCGGTGGTGGTGTGATTGCAACTCACTACGAAGACTTCCGCGTGACACCCGTTGTTGATTCCGAACTGGGACTTGGATGGCAAAATTGTAGCGGTCGCCTGCGTGTGACCACTGGCTATCTCTTTAGCACTTGGTTCAACGCGGTCACCACACGAGATTACATTCAATCGGTTCGCTCGGCTCAAATGCTGAATATCGACGACAGCTTGACGTTCAGCGGTTTGACACTGCGTACAGAACTTCGCTTCTAATCGCAGAATTTTGCCAAACAACAAAAGCCAAGAGGCAGGTTCATCACCTGCCTCTTTTCATTTTGATCTTGGACCAAACGTGACCAACTTCTGGATCAAGTTCTAGCGGCGCTTTCTTTTCATACTTTCCAGCTCCGAATGGTCGCCAAGCTGAGCGAAAAAGTCGTCGGCCGCCGCTTGGTACTGAGCTACTGCAGTTGAAGCGGTCGATATCTCGCCTTCACCACTCATACCTCTTCGATTCAACGAGTTGATGACCAGCAACGCATCCAGTGGAGTCACCGCACGATCACCGCTCGAATCTGCTTTCACTTGGCCAATGGTGAAATAGGCACGGACCGGATCGTTGGTCGGTAATCCCCGGAAATTGTTGAGTACGTTGATCACCATCAGCGCATCCACTGGACTGATCGTCCCGTCACCGTTGATGTCCAGCGGAGCGGGGTTGCGGTGCAACGGGTTGGTGTCATCGGTGCTCTTGGCAACGGGTGGATCGAAGTTGCCAAAGACCGGCAGCGCCAGTTCATCGCCGAACTGTGCCGACAAATCATTGCCCAACGGTGCGGGACTGAACGAATCAAACACATTGGCTGGATTCACATTCACGCGGTCCGAAACCCAGAAGAAATACTCGCCCGAGTTGCGAGGCAAGGTGCCCTGGCGATCCTTGGCCCACAAACCAATGTCATCAATTCCGTCCAAGTTCAAATCGCCAGTCACGGGCCGATCTGTAAACCCGCTCAAGCCGCCAAAACGTCCCAATTGATCGGCCACATTCCAAGTAAAGTCCGCGACCCCGTCACGATTGGTATCGAAGATGAACTTGTTCGTGTCATTCACGAATACTGCCAAGTCATCTTTGCCGTCACCGTTGAAGTCACCGACCACTGGCAAACCGTTGAAGTTCGACGCAAACCTCTCACCCAAGTCGATTTGATTGTTGCCGTTGGTATCCAGATACCAGAACGAACCGTCAAACAAACCGATCTCGTCGCCAGGATGTGCGGCATTAAAGTTACCAGCCACAGGC
>JANLQO010000391.1:0-20616 GCA_031367855.1 Planctomycetia bacterium
AACCACGTTCATCTCAACCGCAATTCGAAGGAAGTTGAGGGAGGTTGGAAGTCCAGCGCATCATCGTGTGATTGCCACTAGCAGTCAGCGATTACTTAGCCGACTAAGGTAACTAATTCAGACGTTTTGTATAGTTCTTCAAAACGCTCACTAGCGCTGCGTGAGTTATAGGTTTGATGATATGCTCGTCAAAACCTGCTTCAACCGCGCGGCGCTTGTCTTCGGACGTTCCGTGTCCAGTGACCGCCACCAGTCGCATTGATGTTCCCTGCGGCAACGATCGTATTTGCTTGGCCAACTCATAACCGTCCATGGCTTGCATCCCGACGTCTGAGAATACGATCTGCGGAATTCTTTCGCGAACTGCGATCAAAGCATCCAAGCCGCTCGAAGCGGTACGGACATGTTGTCCAAGTAGTTCAAGCTGAGTTTTGAGGGTGTGAGTTGCCGCGCGCATATCATCTACGACAAGTATTTCTAGCCGCTGCAGCTCGACAACGCTTTCGGTCTGCTCCGGCGGTGATTGCGTGACTGATGGGCGTTCAGTTTGCGCTGGGGTAACGCGTTCAGCGAACTCGTTGACCGTTGCTAAAAGGTTTTTAAACTGCCGCTCCAAAACGGATCGCATGGCGGCTGATTGAACCGACATGGTCGCATCTAGCTTCATCACTTCAATGGCACTTTGCATGGGTGCAAGAGCATTACGCAGGTCGTGCGCAAGATCCCGGAGAACTAGGTCGGATACTACGCTAAGACGCTCAGTATTTCTGTCAGAATCTGGTTGCATTGCAGGTCAAGCTTTCAAATTCGACGGTTCGCAACACTTGTGAGATGCAGATTATAGGTCGAAGGATTTACAGCGTCTCCCTAAACCGCCAATCGTTTGGGCGAATGAAACGTGCGAACATCGATAAAGTCCATGGATGCGGAGCGAGCGGCCTGGAGCCCGAAGTCGGAGTCTTCGTAAACTAGGCAGCGAGTTGGTTCGGCGCCGGCGCGACGGGCGGCTTCAAGAAAGACATCGGGTTCGGGTTTGTGTCGGTCGGTGTCTTCTGCGGCGACAATGTCATCAAACAAGCCGTCACAACCGATTTGCGTAATCTGTTTTTTGATGATTTCACGAAAGCCCCCGCTGGCGACGATCATGGGTACCCGCCTGTGAAAGTGCTTGGCAACTGCAACCACATGCTGGATGGGTGCCAGCAAATGGAGTAATTCAAGGAAGGCATTCTCCTTGGCAATGGCCGCTTTATGCGAGTCTACTTCAACTTGCTGTTCGTCGGCCAGCATGCGAATAATCTTGTCGGTAGGCATGCCACCGAGCGAATAAAAACGGTCTTCGGGGAATTGGATGCCGTAGTTCTGCATGGTCCTGTGCCAGGCTACGTAGTGGACGGGCATTGAATCGGTTAATGTTCCGTCACAATCAAAAATCAGAGCTTCATAGGCTTTTGTTGGCATGGCTGGGTTCATCCCTATCATGCTAGCCGGGTGGCGGAAGTTAAGGGAGGTGGTGTCCTGAAGGAATTGAAGTCGCTGAAAAGACGCCTGGAATGGCTAGGAGGGGTGTTCCCGCTACTTGGGCATGCAAAAAACGTGTAAACTTAGCGACATCAAGATTCTCAGCTCAAACACTTTACCCCTCTAAGTCTGGGTATGAGCTTCGAACGGAAATCGGCCAAATAGGAATGGCGCATGAATCATAGCGGTGAAGTTAACGGAAGCGGCGATCAGCCGATTTCGAACGATTCGATTGCACGCCTGCAAGCAGCTCGCCAGCGCATCACAGCCCAGCTCGGCAAGGTAATCGTTGGTCAACAGGATGTGATTGACGAGTTGCTGATTAGTATCTTCAGTCGTGGACACTGTCTGCTCGAAGGCGTGCCCGGTTTGGCGAAGACGCTGCTCATCAGTACCCTCGCGCGGACGCTGAGCCTATCGTTCAGTAGGATTCAGTTCACACCCGATTTGATGCCGGCTGACATCACCGGTACCGAAGTAATCGAAGAGCAACCCGGTGGCGGACTGCAACGGCGATTCATGGAAGGCCCGCTGTTCGCCAATGTGATTTTAGCTGACGAAATCAATCGTACCCCGCCGAAAACGCAAGCCGCTTTGCTGGAAGCGATGCAAGAACGCCAGGTCACCGTCGGACGTCAACGGCACGCGCTGAGCGATCCATTCTTCGTGCTAGCAACGCAAAACCCAATCGAGCAAGAAGGCACGTATCCGCTGCCCGAAGCGCAGCAAGACCGTTTTATGTTCAAGGTGCTCGTCGACTACCCATCGTTCAACGAAGAATTGGAGGTTGCCAGAAGAACGACTTCGCAGCTAAAGTCCGAGGTGGATGCGGTCTTGTCGGGGGAAGAGATACAGCAGTTGCAAGATCTTGTGCGCAGCGTTCCGGTCGCAGATCATGTGATCCGTTATGCGCTGGCCATCGTGCGTCAGACGCGTGTGGGTACCGAAGGGGTTCCTGATTTCGTGCAGCAGCAAATTACTTGGGGTGCCGGTCCGCGCGCGGTCCAGTTTTTAGTGCTGGGCGGCAAGGCTCGTGCGCTGCTGAATGGCCGTACCCATGTCTCGGTCGAAGATATTCAAGCGTTGTCAAAGCCCGTGCTGCGGCATCGCATGGTGGTCACGTTTGCTGCTGAGAGTGATGGCATTTCCACGGATGATGTGATTGAGAGATTAGTTTCTGAGACACCCACTTCAGAGGATGAGTTAACACGCGATGCCCGCTTCAAGAAGATTTTTGCCTCCTGAGGCAGTCAAGCGGGTTGCGCGGCTTGAATTGCGAGCCCGTCATATTGTCGAAGGTTTTCTGTCAGGAGCTCACCGCAGTCCGTATTTCGGGCAATCGGTGGAGTTCGTGCAGCATCGTCAATATGTCCCTGGCGATGACGTGCGCCATGTGGACTGGAAAGTCTGGGCGCGGCAAGATCGTTTGGTCATCAAGCAGTATGAGGAAGACACCAATCTGCGTTGCTCGTTGCTGGTCGATAGTTCCGCGAGCATGTTGTACGGTCATGGCGAGAACACTAAGTTCGACTATGCGTGTACGCTGGCGGCTTGTTTGGCGATGTTGGTTTTGAAACAGCAAGACGCTGTCGGTAGCGTGCTGTTCGATAATCGCATTCGCACGCGTGTGCCCCTGCGTTCGAGCCAAAACCACTTGAATGACATTCTCGTTTCACTGGAGAATTCAAAACCTGCAGACAAAACAAATCTCGATTCCGTTTTCAAGGATGTAGTGCAGACATTTCCCAAGCGTGGTCTGATGATTCTCATTAGTGATCTGTTGGGAGCCGAGGAAAGCTCGCTGCGTGGAATCGACACGCTGCGTCGTGCCGGGCATGATGTGATGGTGCTGCACGTACTCGACGACGACGAACTGGATTTTCCGTTTGCTGATCCGACACGCTTCGAGGGGCTTGAATCGCTCGATTCGTTGACTTGTAATCCAAGAGCCTTGCGAGACGGCTATATGGAGGCACTCGAGCGATTCCTGCAGCATGTACGCCGCGCCTGCGCGGCGTCGAAAAGCGATTATCTGTTGATCCGAACCAGCGACGCGCCCGATGCCGTGTTGTCAAAAATATTGAATGGACGCATGCATGCGGTGCGCAAATGAGCCTGACCACCCGAGGCGACATTTTTAGAGTCGCGGCCTTTGCATGTGCCACTGGCTCTGCCTGTGCGCCGAGGGTGCCTATGGGTGAATTTTGCAGATTTTTAAAATGGTTCGTAGGTTCGGAGGAATTTTGCCGGAGTGATTAAATTCGCCAGAAACACCTAACTGTGCTACGAGAACTCGAGCTTGAAAACCGGTGGCGACAGCCATTCCCTTGGGTAACCAACTGATGCAATTTCTTTTCCAGCCTTTGACATGGGGTTTCCTGTTGGTCGCAGTGCCCATACTCGTGCACTTGATCAACATGCTCCGCCATCGCAAACAGCCCTGGGCCGCGATGGATTTTCTGCTGGAAAGTTATCGCCGCAATCGCCGCTGGGTCATGCTCAAGCAATGGTTGTTGCTCGCTTCGCGCATACTCATCATGTTCTTGCTGGTCGCAATGTTGGCGAAGTGGGTTAGCGCAGCCAAGTGGCTGAGTTGGTTCGGTGGGCAGACGACCCACCATTACGTGTTGCTCGACGATAGCTATTCGATGGCTGAAGTCGACCAAAACGATACGTGTTATAACCGAGGATTGAAAGCCCTTAACGGCTTGGTACGGTCGATCGCCAATCTGCCGGGACAGCATCACATCACGCTGGTGCGTTGGAGTCGAGCGCAGCTTGCATCCAAGAACACGGAGGAAGCGCGCGTGGACGCGGCGGCCGACCTTATGGCGCAGACTGTCCCGCGTAACCCGGCTCGATTGCTCGATCGCCTGAGCGCGACACAACCAACTTCGCTACAGCTTACGCCCGATGCGGCGCTTGATTTGATCAGTCCCATGTTGGCTCAAGGCACCGGGGAACAGGCTGAAGTGTATTTGCTGAGCGATCTGCGTCGCAATGAATGGGGCGAGCCGGAGGCGTTGCGTATCAAGCTTCAGCAACTGACGACCGGCGGCGCCAAAGTGCAACTGATCGACTGTGCTCGCGAGCCGACAAGTAACTTGACCGTCGCTATGGTTGAACCGGAGAAAGAAGTTTGGGCAGCCGGCGTTCCGCTGATTGTGCGTTTCCAAATTCGCAATCAATCGGCGCAGGTGGCTCGTAATGTAGTCGCCAAAGTGCGAACCATCAGTTACACCAAAGGAACTACCAAGCCGCAAGCCGAACTGGCCTATTCCGGTCAAATTGAAGATCTGCCATCGGTGGTGATTGAACAGATCGCGGCGGGCGAGACAGTGACCCGCCAGGTGCAAGTGCTTTTTGGCTTACCGGGACAGCATGCGGTGGAAGTCTCGCTGCCCGATGATCCGTTGCCGACCGACAATCGTCGGTGGTGTGTCATCGAGGTTCAGCAGTCGCAGCGGGTGTTGTTGGTCGATGGCTCAATCGATCAATCGAATGCTTTCTTCTTTAGGACTGCCCTCAATCCCGATGCCAAGCTCGCCACAGGCATGACGCTGGAAACCGTCGATTCATCCTATTTGCGAGACGTGCCCGAAGAACAATTGGCGACTTGGAACGCGGTGGCACTGCTGGACGTACCGCGGCTTGACATGCAAGCGATCGACAAACTCGAACGCTACTGCTCTGCGGGTGGTGGGGTGTTTATGTGTGTTGGTCCAAACACGAACATCAAAACGTTGAACGAGCAGCTCTACCGAGATGGGGGTGGGTTGTTCCCGGTGGCGATCACCGGAATCACCGAGGTCGAGCAGCCAGTAGGTGAAGGACCTCCTCAAGTTACTGCGAGTGAGCATCAAATATTGACACCCATGACCAAGTTGAGCAGCTCGCCGTTCTTCATGACTCGCATTCGACAAATCATGACGTTCGACGACAAAAACTTTCCGCCGCCGGGAATGGAAGTGGTCGCGACTGGACCTGGCAAGCGGCCTCTGATTATTGATAAGGCATTTGGTGAAGGGCACACTGTCACGCTGCTAACGGGACTGAAGAGCTCGTGGAGTAACTGGTCTTCGGATCCTACGTTTGTCATCTTTGCCTTGCGTTCGATGGGATACCTTGGCAGTTTTTTGCACAAGGCGACGAGTAGCGGAGTTGGCAGCGATTTGGAAATGGTGGTGACCGGCCAAGCGGTTTTGCCCGAAGCCGAAGTCTTCATTCCACCTCGCGATGCAGGAAGCCGTATTCGATTGCAACCCAAGATCCAAACGAATGACTTGGGCGATGTTTCCAAAGTGCGTTTGACCGTTGATTTAGAACAAGCGAATCGTGACTTGATCGATGATCTATTGCGGCCTGGGGTGTTTGAAATCTGGATGGTTAGTGCGAATGGCGAGTATTTATTTGAAAACGCTGCGCACAACGTATCGGCTTCCGAAGGGGATCTGACACGCGTCGCGGAGAGCGAATTGGAATCTAAATTGCCTGTCAAAGTGCGCACTGCCGAATCTCTTGCAGGTGTGGGCTTGAGTTCACAGGACGCAGCACACAGTACGCTGTTAATGACGTTGCTGGCGCTGTTGCTGCTCGGCGAACAAGCCCTGGCGTACTCAGCAAGTTTCCACCCGCAGCGGCAGGCCGCAGGAGCGAGCCGATGAATATTCTGCCGATGCCTACAGTCATGTATAGTGCGGGGAACCTGCTCGCGCAAACTCGTGTAACTTATCAATGGGCGCGTTTTGAAGAGCTTGATCAGTGGTGGCACTGGGCATTGGTGGGCTGCGTAACGTTGTTTGTGCTTAGTTATGTCGTGCTATGGTATCGACATGACGCGGTCGAGCAGCAACGACCGGTGGGCTGGGCGCTCATGTTGCTGCGAATCGCTGCGCTCGTGGGCATCTTGTTATATTTCTTTCAGTTCGATCGACGCACCGAGCAACGAGTGGTTCGCAACTCACGCGTAGCGGTTTTAGTCGATACTTCGCTTAGCATGACCTTGCCGGGTGAGCCCTCCGAAAGCGGACTAGTGAGCAATGCATCACGAGCGGAACAGTTAGCGAAGTTGCTTGGGCAGTCGGATTTCCTTCAGCAGCTGGCTGGGCAGCATGAGTTGACCGTTTATCGGTTTGACCAAAGCCCACGACCCACGCCTGTAGCCGCGATTGCCAAGATCGACTCAACTGCCTTGGCGACTGAGGTTCAGGATGTAGATGCCGAGGCGCTCGCCCTTGGTAGGCAGTTAATGTATTTGGCGATCGGTTTGGGTGGATGTGCATTGTTGCTTGTTGTCGTTTCGCTTGGTCGGCAAATGATCGGCGCCAAAAACTCGGTGAGTGGTGGATGGATGCTCTTTGTTGGATCAGCCCTATCCTTAGTCGCGCTGATATGTGCAGCTTTCGCCATCGTTCCTACAACTCGCTACCCCTTGGCTGCGGTCTTCGGAGCGGATCTGCCGCCGCTGGCCGAAGTTCAACCGCAATCGCAGCCTGGTGGTGATAAACCCGAATCTGATCCGCTGAAAAAATTGAGCCTACCTGCGGACTGGTCGCTCGCGCTGCAGCCTACTGGAATTGAAACTCGATTGGGCGACGCTGTGAAGTCAATACTGGATCGCGAGCTGGGCAACCCGCTAGCGGGAGTAATAATTTTGACCGACGGGCGCAACAATGCGGGGCTCGATCCGAAGTCGGTAATTGCGAGTGCAAAAAGTGCCCGCGTGCCACTGTACATTATCGGTCTTGGTTCCGAGCGAAGTCCCCCGAATCTGCGATTGCTGGAAGTCGATGTACCTCAGCGTTTGTATCCAGGTGATAAATTCACTTTGTCGGCCATCGTCGGTTCAAGCGGCTTTGCAGGAAAGACAGCCACGGTACAAGTGCTAGCAGGTCCAGAGGGTGCTGATCTTTCGACGCTGACAATCGAGAATGAGCAACAAGTGTTTTTGCCAGAGCAAGAAGCACTCGCGACTGCACGCTTCGAATTGGAGCCGAAAGCGGTCGGCAAGTGGCAATATGTGGTGAAAGTGATCCCCTTGGAGGGTGACGCAGATGAACGCGATAACTCTTCCAAAGCTGCCATTGAAGTAATCGAACGCAAAAATCGCGTTTTGATTTTTGCCGGCGGTCCAACGCGTGAGTATCAGTTTGTTCGCAACATGCTTTATCGCGATCGCGACGTCGAATCCCATGTTTTGTTACAAAGCGGTGGTACTGCATCCAGCCAAGAGTCTAAGAAGTTGCTTCAAGAGTTTCCGCCAGATCGCGCTGCATTGTCACAATATGATGCGATCTTGGCGTTTGATGCGGACTGGACCAAGGTGCCCGACAGCGCTGTCGAAGCGCTTGAACAATGGGTTGCCGAGCAGGCTGGCGGCCTGATGCTGGTCGCGGGTTCAGTGGAGATGCCCAAATGGATCGTGCGTTCAGCAAGCGGTACGAGGTCGCAGTTACTGCGGTCACTTTCACCCGTGCAACTAGAACAACGCGGTAGCCGGTTGCTGGCTGCAGGGCGCGTCGAAGCGGACAACGCTTGGCCGCTACGACTGACACCAGACGGCGAACAAACCGATTTCCTGTGGCTGGATGATGATCCTGAGTCGAGTAAAAAACTGTGGGAGTCTTTTGCGGGCGTGTTCAGCTACTATGCCGCTTACGAATTGAAACCCGGTGCGAAATCTCTGCTGACATTCTCTGATCCCACGGCGGCCATCGATGGGCAGCAACCGATCTACTTGGCCAGTCAATATTACGGTTCAGGTCGCGTAGTCTATCAAGGTGGCGGTGAGATTTGGCGCATACGAAGAATGGGTGATCAATACTTTGATCGCTATTATACAAAGTTGGTACGTTGGATTTCTCAGGGTCGGCTACTGCTGGATTCGGATCGTGGCGTGTTGCTGGTCGACCGTGAGCAAGCGTTGCTGGGCGACCAAGTGATCGTCCGTGCGGTACTGAAGGACGAACGTTACCAGCCGCTGATTCAAAGCGAAGTTGTCGCGAGGTTAATCGATCCACAACGTCGCAATGTTCCGCTCTCGTTGAAGCCGTTTACGGACGGGTCTCAGCCAGGTGTATATACCGGCCAATTTCCGGTGTTGATTCCCGGTGACTATGCGATTCAACTGCAGTTGGGTGGCATCGCCTCGGAGGAAGTTCTGTCGACCAGTATTAAGGCAAAGGTGCCAGCAATCGAGATGCAGCGCGGCGAACGCAATGATCCGCTGTTGGCACAATTGGCTGCGGAAACCGGCGGGCGATATTGGGCCGGCATTCCGCGGGCGCTGGATTTAATGGAACCGGCCCGAGAGGCAGTTGTGCCGATTTCCGATAAAGCCAGACCTGCGATCATTGCGGCGATTACACCTCAGGATCAAGTTGCGTTTTTGCCAGGTGCGCCAGATCGCGTATTCCAACTTCGTTGGTTGGGTTGGTTGATGGCCTGGATCGCTGGCAGCCTGTCGCTTGAATGGCTGGCACGCAGACTCCATCGATTGGCTTAGGAAATGATCAACGAGCGATTCATAGTTGATAAAGAAGTTGTACATGAGCGATAGCAATCAATTTAGACTCGCCGGACCGATTGTCCGCAAATTGTCGGCCATCGCCCGCTTGATACGCCGCTACATTATCCTTGAGTCAGTGTTATGGATCGCGCTATGGTGCTTAGCGATTTTTTGGCTTGGCGGTATGCTGGACTACTTGCCGGTTTCGGCCGGGGCAAGCGAAACGCCACGTGCGGTTCGAATCGGCTTGCTGGCCGTAATGATGATCGGCACTGTTTGGATTCTGCTGGTACACCTAGCAAGGCGTGTCTTTGCAAAGCTGCCGCGAAAGAGCTTGGCGCTGTTGGTCGAACGCAAGTACCCAGAATTCAATAATGAATTGGTAACTGCTGTTGAATTGAGCAATAAAGCGGAGGTGGATGTTTCGAATCCGGGCGCTTATCGCGCAATGCTCGGTCGCGTTCATGAGTCTATAAGTCGTCGCATCGAAGAGGTAGAACCGGCGAACCTTTTGAATTGGCAACCGATATGGGTCGCTGGGATCGCTTTTGGTTTCGCAATCGCAGTAACTGCCATCGCAGGGTTTGGAATGTCAAGTTGGATGTGGCAATGGTCGCAGAGGTTGTTCGCCCTCTCGGATCAACCATGGCCCCGACGTGCGGTGTTGCACGCGGACGGAATACAGTTGCAGTTGCCTGCTTTCACCGGTCAATTGGCCGCAGAACGCGTCATGATTCCCTTTGAAAATGGTCGCGCACGGCTGCCTAATGGCGCCGCGGCGCAACTTCAGATCTCGGCTGATACGAAAGCAGCAGCTGTTCCCGAGACTTGCACGCTGTTCTATCGAGCTGAGGATGGCTCGCGCGGTCGAGCGAATTTGCGACGTGTTGGCGGACCGGTTGCCGGTTGGCAGCAGTTTACTTTGGAAGGTCCACCGCTGGATGGGCTGACCAGTGACTTGGAATTTGACATTGTGGGGCTGGATGCGCGTTTGCGTGATCTAACCCTGCAGATCGTCGAGCCAGCGGTAATTAGCGATATGCAAATCGAGTGTCGGTACCCGGCCTATTTGATTGACTCGTTGACCAGTAGACCACGCGTTGAAAAACTGCCCTATCGCAGTGGACAGCGCATTCCCCAGGGTACTGAAGTTTCTCTGATCGGCAAATCGAGCAGCCCTCTGAAGCAGGTACAGTATGTAGTTCGCGGGACAAGTTCAGGGGCCAATGGCGATGGGTCCTTGAAGATTCTCACGGTTGAGCCCAACGGTGACGCTTTCAAAGTGGAGCTAGGGCAGTTGGATGCAAGCCTCGTTGTGGAAATTCGTTTGATGGATCATCACGGTTTGTCTTCGGATCAGATTCCACGCTACTTGCTGACCCTGCAAGAAGATACGGTTCCAGAAGTTGTCACGCGCTTGGATGGAATTGGCATGGCAGTTACGCCCAACGCAGTCATTCCAATTCTGGGTAGCGTCGTCGACGATCACGGCGTGCAAGAAGTTTTAGTTGAACTCGCGCGGAACGAAGACGAACCGTTGAAGTTGCCGCTAGCGATCACCGGCAGCGACCAGTTGGATGCTCGAATTGATTTGGCTCAACTTGCCGAACAAGGCCGCTTCATGCTTGCACCGAAAATGACTTTGGGATTAGTTGTGAGCGCACGCGATCGTTACGACTTGCATGGCCAACAGCACATTGGCCTTGGGCAACCACAACAACTGGCGGTTGTGACCGCGAACGAGTTAGGAATTATCCTGGATCGGCAGGAATTGGAATTGCGTCAGCGTCTGGAGCTGATTATCAGCGAAGTGCAGCAATTGCGTGAAGCGTTGCAAGAAACCGCTACGTCTCTATCCCAGAGTGGATCGGCTAGTTTGCGCACTGCTAGAGGTTGGGGCAGTATCGCTAAAGCGCAAGACTCGAAAGACGCATCCAATCAAACGCTACCTCCGACGCCTCCGGACGCGGCTGCACAGTTGCGTCGAATCGCCGCGCTCCGCGCACAGCAAGCGGTTTTGCAAGGCGACAAATCGCAGCAGGAATTGGCGAGCATCGCGTTGCGGATCGAGAATGTTCGCAAGCAATTGATCAATAACCGCACCGACACCATTGATCGCCAAGTGCGACTGCAAGAAAAAGTGCATCAACCACTTACTGATTTATTGGCCGGTGATTATGAGAAACTGCGTAGCGGATTGCTGGGTTTCCAAACCGCAGCCATGTCGGAGGCAGGAGGCGGAATACAAGCCCGCTCGGCCGTCCAAGCGACGGATCAAGTGTTAATTGCGCTCGAAGCTATCAAAGCCAACATGCTCGACATGGAATCTTTCACTGAAATTCTTGACCTGGTGCAAGGTTTGTTGGATGATCAAGAAAAGATCTTGTCGGAAACGGAAAAGCAACAGAAGCAGCGGATATTGGATCAATTCAAGAAACCATAATAAGTACTTCGACTTCGGCCAAAAAACTATGTTAACCTTGGCAGTGCTGCAGGTGCCATGCGTTGCTGTCGAAAGGATGTTGAAATGATCAAAGCGATTACTGGAGAACTTCCCTTGAGCTGCAGCTATTGGACCGCGGTCAGGTTCTTGACTACAGCCATGCTGGCCATGGCCAGTTTTTTAAATCCTGCGACAGCGCAGGATACGGATTCATCGGCGCCCGAGAAAGCGAACCCACTAACGACCGAACAGCAGCAAGTCGCCAGTCGGTACAAGAAACTGGAAGACCTACTGCTGCGCTCGGCTGAATTGGAGTCAGCAGAGAATCCGGCGCGATCTGCGCTGCTGCAACAGGCGGCTCAGCTTGGAAAACAATCCCAGCTCGCAGATCTCCTCGCACGTGCCGCCACGCGCCTGGATAAGAAACAGTACAGCCAAGCGCTCGAAGATCAAAGGACGAGTCGCGAAAGTCTGAAGCGATTGCTCGAGTTACTGCAAAGCGAGAACCGAGGTGAGCGCGTGCGTGAGCAGCGTGACCAAGTGCGTCGCTGGATCGAAGAAACCGATCGCCTGCTGAGACTGCAAAAGTCACTCAGCGGTCGCACCGAGGGTGGCCAGGAAATGCAACAGGCGTCTGGCGATCAGCAAAAGCTGTCAAACAAAGCTGAAGAGATCGTCAATGAACTTCGGGGAGATAAAGTGGAAAAGGATCCCCAAGCTTCCGACGGTAAATCAACCAAGCCTACGAACCAAGACAACGATCCCAAGGCGCAGGACGGAAAAAAAACGGATGAAAAACCAAAGGGGGATCCCTCCGAAAAACCTGCCTCGAATGATAAGTCCGCTGATAAACCCAAGGAGGATGGCAAGTCGAGTGACCCCAAGGACTCTGACCCGAAAGACGGCGACTCGCAGTCCAAGAGTGCTGAGAGCAAAGGTGCAGATGGAAAACCCGATGATTCCCCTGCCCAAGAATCACAACCAGCTGAATCGGAATCAGGAAAGTCCCAGGAGAAGATAGAGGGTCAACCTCAACAGGGTCAACCTCAACAGGGTCAACCTCAACAGGGTAAATCGGGTGAACAGCAGCAGCCTGAATCCAAAGACCCAACCGAACGCGCTCGCAAGCGGATCGAACAAGCTCAGAGAAAAATGGAAGAAGCCAAGAAGGCACTTGACGATTCCGAACGCAAAGACGCGGTCGAAAAGCAGCGCGAAGCCGAAGCCGAACTGCGATCAGCGATAGAAGCGCTGGAAGAGATTTTAAGGCAATTGCGCGAAGAAGAAATCGAACGCAGTCTAGCCTCGTTGGAAACCCGACTTCGGCGTATGTTAGAAATGCAAAACAAAGCCTTTGAGGAAACACAGCGCCTGCAGGAGATCACGGGAGAGCAGGCCGCTCGACAAATTGAAATTCGCGCTAGCAAATTGGCAGGCGAAGAGCGCAAGATTTTGAATGAAGGCGAGCGAGCCTTCTTGCTGCTCCGCGAAGAAGGCTCGAGCGCTGCTTTTCCCGAAGCGATGGAGCAGGTCAACACCGATATCGGCAATGTGGCAGAACGCTTGGCAAGAGCCGACATCGGGAAACTCACGACTACCATTGAACAAGAGATCATTAGTTCCCTTGAGGAAATGGTAACCGCATTGGTTCAAGTGCAAAAGGAGCAGAAGGAGAAGAAACAGAAGGAGCAACCGGGGCAGCCACCTCAAGGCGAGCCGGGCGAACAACCGCTGGTTGATAAACTGGCCGAGTTGCGATTGATCCGTACTTTACAAGTTCGCATTAACAACCGCACAAATACGCTTTCCCAGATGCTGGACGATCCGGCTGATGTTGTGGGGCAAGTAACTGCAGCCGAAGTACTTGGAGAAGTGAAAGCCTTAGCCAAGCGCCAAGCCAGTATTCAGCAAGTGGCACGTGACATCGTAACCGGTGCCGACGAATAAAGAATAGTTGCGATATTTTTAACGTCTGCGGCTTAATCGTACGCCCAGCGGTGGGTCGCATCTGCCGGATGCGACCGCGAAGCCTGATCGTACGTGCCTCAGCGAAGGTCGTGCTCGGTAAGAGCCTCCCATCGACTCAAATTCGGTCTTGCATGCGCACTATATTATCGGAAGAACTTATTTTTTAGTTGCGGCTTTCGCTCATCGACTGCGACGTTAGCGACCGTAAGAGCAAAGGAGGCGGAGGCGGTTGCACCAAACACATCTGTTGCCGTAAGTACAACGTTGGTGCTGATGTTGTCGGCTCCATGGATTCGAACTGAAGCCAGGAACGACGAGTTACGCGACGAGAATGCTTCATTATGTACCTATATCGGGCTCAAGGTAAAATACTAGGCCGTTAGGATAGTCGTCGCGCATTACTGGGTCAACCAAATAGAAGCGCAGTCCGCGCGTGCAAATAAAGAAAGCGTTCACGAACAATAGTTGCCAGTTCGGAACGCTTTTGTGCTATGGTTTCGGTGCACCAGTGCTTCACCAAACCTCAATTTTTGGGTGGCATACCCTCCGGCCTTTGTGAAGGGCGCGCCAGCCCGCTGGAAATTCCAAACCCATCGATAACGAAAACTCTGGGTGTGCCGGTCTAATCCGAGAAATCTAATTCTAAGGGGGCGAAACACTCAGCAATTATGCTGAGAACGAGCTTCCGCAACCGCAACTCTTGACGGCGTTTGGATTGTTGAATGTAAAGCCTTGTTTTTCGAGGCTGTGGAACCAATCAACCGTGGTGCCATCGAGATAGAGCGAACTCTTCTTGTCGACGACAACTGCAACGCCATGATGCTCGTAGCGGCTATCTGCGGCTTCGTCGAACTTGTCATCAAAACCCAGCGTGTAATTGAAGCCGCTGCAACCTCCGCCAGCGACGCCAATGCGGAGGAACATGTCCTCGGCAAGCTGCTGCTCGTCGCGGAACTTCTTGACTTGGGAGGCGGCGCTTTCGGTAAGAATAACTGCCATTGGAGTTTGCCCTCTTAAAAACTTGCAATTTGGTTCTGTGGCGAACTATGCCACGTAACTCATTAACTATCGGGATCGTAGCGTTTTGCCAAAAAGCGTTCGACGCCTATGGACAGTGAATTTGCTTTGAGCCACACTCCTATTTTATATGCGGTGGAGGGGATTTGGAAAAGTCGAATCAAATTCCATTTGCAGTTTGTTCTGTATTTGTTTGCCTAAGCTGCCCAATGCGGCAGGTAAACATCAATTGGTTCCAATCCTTCTCACCCACGTATCTGCGCTCCCAGGAGATAAAACATGCGAACCGGGCTGGTTTTCGGCATTCTTGCGGCAGTGATGGCCATTGCTCAATCCAGCCTCGCTACCGATTTGAAGCTGGAAAAAGGGGACCGAATCTGCTTGATTGGCAATGCCCTGGGCGAAAGGCTGCAACATTATAACCACTGGGAGGCCCTTCTCTATCAACAACTTCCGGAACTGGATCTGGCTGTCCGAAATCTATGTTTCCCCGCTGACGAACCTGAATTGCGGCTTCGATCGATGAATTTTGGTTCACCCGACGATCATCTAAAGCATTCCCGAGCCAGCGTGATTCTGTTTTTCTTCGGACTTAACGAGTCCTTTAAGGGAGAATCCGGCCGCGCTCCATTTGTGGCTGAAATGACCAAGCTCGTCGAAGATACCCTCCAGAAGAACTATAACGGCAAAGGCGCGCCGAAAATTGTCCTTGTTTCTCCCATTGCATTTGAGGACACCGGCGACCCGAATTTGCCAAGTGGCGCGAAGGAGAACAAGCAAATCGAAGCTTACTCTAAAGCTCTTAAGTTGGTAGCCGACAAAACCGGCGTAGCTTACATCGACCTGTTCAACCCCTCAAAGAAATTATTTGCCGAGAGTGATAAGCGCTTGACACTTAACGGCGTCCACCTCAACGAAGCGGGCTACAAAGCCCTGGCGCCTGGTTTCGTCAAAGCACTGACCGGCACGGAATTGAATTCGCAAATCAATCCCGCCTTGCTGGAACAAGTCAACGACAAGAATTTTCATTGGTGGCATCGCTATCGCGCGGTCAATGGCTATTCGATCTACGGCAAGCGCGGCGAAGCAGGCTCCGACGGAACTTATCGTAATCGCGAGGTGATGGAACGCGAGCGCGAGATACTCGACCAAATGTGCGCCAACCGCGATGAGCGCATTTGGGCGCTGGCACGCGGCGAGAAACTGACCGCGCCGGTGGACGATAGCAACACACTGCCGTTCATCCAACCGAAGACCAATGTGGGTGAGCCAGACGACAAGAACGCAAAGGCCGGCAAGCTCGGTTCACTGAACTACCTCAATGCCGAAGCTCAACAGAGACTCTTCAAATTAGCGCCTGGATACGAAATCCAACTGGTTGCATCGGAAGAATTGTTTCCTGACTTAGCCAAACCCGTTTCCATGAATTTTGACAACCGAGGGAGGTTGTGGGTTTCGACGATGCCCAGCTATCCCCAGTGGCAACCCAAGACGAAGCTGAACGACAAAATACTAATTCTTGAAGACAAAGATGGCGACGGCCGCATGGACGAGTGCAAAACCTTTGCCGATGGACTGCACCAACCGACAGGATTTGAGATCGGTCGCGGAGGAGTCTGGGTGGCGGAGCAGCCCGACATTCTGTTCTTAGAAGACCGAGATGGCGACGATAAAGCCGATGTTCGCACGCGCAAGCTTTTTGGCTTTGATACCGCTGACAGTCATCATGGTATCGCTGCGTTCGAGTGGGGACCGGACGGGGCGTTATACTTCCAAGAAGGCACTTTTAAGTATTCGCAAGTGGAAAGCCCATATGGTCCAGTCCGTTTAGGTGAAGCTGGCGTGTGGCGCTATGACCCGCGCACTGAGCGTATCGATGTGCATGTCTCGCTTGCTTTCGCAAATCCTTGGGGCCACGTTTTTGATAAGTGGGGGCAGAACTTCATTGCCGATGCTTCGCCAGGTTACAACTACTGGGCCGCACCTATCAGCGGCAAAGTGACGTATCCTGACAAACATCCTGGAGGTTCTCAGGCCAAGAGCCAAGACAATCCGGGATCCAAGATCGACAAAGAACCGCGTCATTTCATTCAGAAACGCACGCGGCCAAGTTCGGGTTGCGAAATCGTTTCCAGCAGTCATTTTCCGCCCGAGGCACAGGGCAACTTCTTGATCAATAACGTCATCGGCGATCGATCTGTATTGCAACACACGGTAAAAGATCGCGATTCTGGTTTCGAAGGGACAGAAATCACTCCGCTGGTTTATTGTGAGGACGGAAACTTCCGACCCGTGGATTTGCAATTTGGTCCTGACGGTGCTTTGTACATCGTCGATTGGCACAATGCATTGATCGGACACTTGCAACATAACTTGCGCGAACCGAATCGCGATCACACCCACGGTCGCATTTGGCGTGTTGTCGCAACGGGGCGGGATTTACAAAAACCGCCCAAGATTTCTGGTGAGCCGATTGAGAGATTGCTGGAGTTACTGAAGACCCCAGAAGATCGCATCCGTTATGCAGTCCGTCGCGAATTGGCTGAACGCGAATCCACAGACGTAGTTCAAGCGCTCGAAAAATGGTTGAAGACGCTCAGTGGAAACGATGCCGAAACGATCCACCAGCGGCTGGAGGGTCTGTGGATGTATCAAACGCATAACTCGATCAAGGAAGATTTGCTCAAGGATTTGCTCAAGTGCAGCGACTTGCGAGCGCGAGCGGCTGCGACCCGCGTGCTTTGTTACTGGCGCGACTCGGTACGCGACGTTGTGCCCCTGCTCAAGGAGCGATTAAAAGACGACGC
The DNA here is from genome assembly GCA_031367855.1 of Planctomycetia bacterium. GTDB lineage: Bacteria > Planctomycetota > Planctomycetia > Pirellulales > Pirellulaceae > Aureliella. The sequence continues at coordinate 17,264 of JANLQO010000391.1, forward strand.
GTCGCGAGTGCGGTTGGAAGCAGTTCGCGCGGCCAGTTACCTGCCGGCCAAAGACATGCAAGAAGCAGTCCTGGAAGTACTAGACATGCCCATGGACCCCGATCTCGCATACACGCTCGATGAAACCATTCGTTACTTCGAACATCACTAGGGCTGCAGCCAACCTAGTTTTTTTGGATTGAGAGTAGAGCAATTGTCCTCAATTGCTCCCAAAAACGATTGGGACAATCGTTCTACACAAAACCAATTGTAGCCCGATTTCTCCGAAATCGGCACTTCGAAACGCTTCACTGTGTTGCCATGAATACTTCCATGAACAATCGCAACTTCGCTTTCTTGTCGATCTGCTTTTTTCCATTACTGAGTTGCGGATTTGCCGTCGCGCAGGAACATGCTGAGCACGGTAGTGCCTCGTCCAGAAAAGTTGAGCCACCTAAGGTCTTTCTCGACAAGAGCGCGAAGATCGTCGAGTACCAACTCAAACGACTCTCGAATGCGCAGTTGTTAATGATCGAGGTTGCGACCGATCACTCCAAGTACACACCGGTTTATGCAGCGATGGCGGTCCGTCCGGGCATGAGTGCCGAGCAACGTGAGACCGCTGTGCAAGCTCTGACGAAGATCAGCGGCAAGTCAACCGGGGAAACCATCTTGGAGCAACTTGGAAATCTGCAGGAATCCGACCGCGAGCAACAGCGCGTAGCGCGAGAGTTGACTGAACTTCTGCTCCGCCAAGCGGCTGCCCAGTTGCCCATCGGAATTCTACAACCAGCCGCATCGAGCAAAAGTCCGCTGGTTTGCCAAGCTGCGATGGCCGCCCTGATCCATTCGGGCAACGCGATAGCAGCACAGAAAATTGCTGCAACCGAGGCTTCTGCGCGAATTGGGTTGATTGCCGCCGCAATGATCGTCCCCGCAGAGAAAGACCGCTTGGCGCTGCGCACCGGTGTGCTCGATGGGCTGCGATCGAGCGCTCCGAGAGAGGTTCGGTATCAAGCCGCACTGAGCCTTCCCGCGGTTGGAGGCGAACCCAATGACAACTTTGCGGCGTTAGCGAAACTCATTGGCGAACCTGCCATGGAAGAAGTGGCAGTGCAAAGTCTGCTAAAAATCAATTTAGTCAAAATCGAGCCTGCGCTCGCACAGCAAGTCGTAACTCATTTGATCTCCCGAGCCGAAGCGACCCCTACTGACAAACGCACGACCGATCCATTCATCGACGTCGCGCAACTGGTAGATCGATTGTTGCCACGACTTGCTGAACAGGAATCGAAGGCCATGCGCCAACGGATGCAAGACATCGCAGTTCGCGTAGTGCGCATCAAGACGATCGCTGAGGAGATGCGTTACGACTTAAAACACTTTGTCGTGGCGGCTGGCAAACCGATTCAATTGATTTTGCAAAACGAAGACTTGATGCCGCACAACTTGGTCATCGTACAACCTGGAACGCTCAAAGAAGTCGCTCTGCGAGCGGCCACGATGGCGCCTGATACAATGACCGATGGCAAACAGTATGTGCCCGTCGCTCCCGAAATTCTGTTTGCAACCAAAATGGTTCAAGTTGGCAAGCAAGAACGGTTGACATTCGCGGCTCCCGACATGCCCGGCGAATATCCTTTCGTTTGTACTTACCCAAATCATTGGATGCGGATGTATGGCGTGATGGTCGTGGTCAACGATGTAGACGGCTACCTCAAGAATCCCATCGAGCCGAAAGATCCAATCGGCAATAATCGATCCTTTGTCAAGAACTGGAAGCTTGGAGATTTCGATGGCAAGCTTGAAAATGGTCTGCGAGGCAGAAATAACGAAATTGGGGCTCGCATTTTTACCGAAGCAACCTGTCAACAATGTCATACGCTCGGAGGAAAAGGTGGTCGCGTCGGCCCTGAGCTCGACAAGGTATTTGAACGCAATCGACAGGATGGACAGGCCGTCTTGCGGGAGGTCATCGACCCATCGCACAAGATAGATCCCAAGTATGCTTCGCATTCAGTGTTAACGCTCGGCGGCCAAGTCTACTCAGGTGTTATCGTCGCGGAAGACGAAAAAACCATCTCACTGCTCAACAATCCTGACCAGCCCAAACCGACCATCATTCAGCGATCGGAAATTGACGATATGGTCCAGTCTGCCAAATCGATCATGCCCTCCGCCTTGATGGATCAATTTACGCAGGACGAAATCTTCGAGTTGCTTGCGTACATCAAGGGAGCGGGAAATCCTCCGAGTCCGCGATAGGCTCTGCGGCAATCTCTGTTAAAATTCGCATACACCCCTACAACTGCAACGATCGACTTTTCGTGGAGTTTCGCGATGCATCCATTGGTGAAATTGTTTCTTTCTGCATTGGTTTGTCAGCTGCTCACAATGGCTGCGATGGCCGACCAGCCTGCAGTAAAACTCTCGGAGTTCATTTACGAAAAAGCTCCGTTCCCGTCATGTCATGCGAGTACGATTGAAGAAAATCAAAACGGGAAATTGGTGGCTGCTTGGTTCGGTGGCACGGATGAAAAGGACCCCGATGTTGGTATTTGGTTTTCGCAGCGTGACAACAGCCAGTGGTCTGCGCCGGTCGAACTTGCCAATGGCATTCAGTTTCTGAAGCTTGATGGAACGGCGGTTCGACATCCCTGCTGGAATCCAGTTTTATTCCAGCCCAAGAGTGGTCCGCTGATGTTGTTTTACAAAGTTGGTCCGACGCCGAGTACTTGGTGGGGCATGTTGATGACGAGCACGGACGGCGGAACGACTTGGTCGGAATCGCGCCGCCTGCCAGAACAAATCGATGGACCGGTCAAGAACAAGCCTATTCAATTGACCAACGGCGAAATACTGTGTGGCTCAAGTACCGAGCACGATGGTTGGAGAGTCCATTTCGAGATGACTGCCGACTACGGCAAAACCTGGAAGCGAAGTGGGCCGGTAAACGATGGCAAGGCTTTCAGTGCCATTCAGCCTAGCATCCTCTCGCTGGAAGGCGAGAACCTGCTGGCCGTAGGCCGCACTCGCCAAGGCAAGGTCTTTCAGATCGCATCACCAGACTTGGGCCAGACCTGGGGAGCCATGGAAGCGAGCAGTTTGCCCAATCCGAGCGCTGGAACCGACGCGGTAACGCTCAAAGATGGCCGACAGCTGATTGTCTACAATCACACCGCCAAAGGACGCTCGCCTCTGAATGTGGCTGTGTCGCGCGATGGCAAAAAGTGGCAAGCCGCTATGGTGCTTGAGGATCAACCGGGCGAGTACAGTTATCCAGCAGTGATGCAAACAAAGGATGGCTTGGTGCATATCACTTACACTTGGAAGCGCGAGAAGATCCGTCATGTAGTCATCGATCCAAGCCAATT
>JANLQO010000455.1:0-17625 GCA_031367855.1 Planctomycetia bacterium
GGTCGCCTAGCGTGAATTCGGCAGGTATCGCGTCATAAGGGGCCGGAAGATATTGAGCGTTTTCGACGTCGTTCCTATACTTACGGGCTTCGGAATGTAAAATCCTGCGCTTTTTCGGACGATGGAAGCCAATTGGAACACAACCGCCGCTGGTGGTTTGAGGGAACGGAACGATGAAAAGTGAACGTCGACACGATTTACAAAATAACGAATTAGCCACCACTCTGGGCGCGGGCATCGACAAGGTGCAGCCATTCGTGCAATACATTGTTGGTGGCGTAGTTATTGCGGCGGTGCTCGCCGTCGGCTGGGGTGTTTACACCAACTTCGCGAGAAAAAGTGCTGCAGCCGCCTGGACAGAGTACTATTTCACGCTCAATACCGGTGATGCTGAATCGTTCAAGGCGATCGCCAACGATCATCCGGGCAGCGCGGCCGCCATTTGGGCCGAGCAGACGGCCGGCGACGAGTATCTAGCTGACGGTATTGACGCGCTTTACCGAGACCGCGGACAAGGGGTCGAATTGCTAAAGAGAGCAATCACCTGTTACGAAGCAGTAAACAGTAAGGCGCAACAACCCGAACTACGAACACGGGCCCTTTTAGGGTTGGCTCAGGCTCATGAGTCACTGGGGGAAATCGACAAAGCCAAAACGCTTTATCAACAAGTCATCTCTGCCGGGTTACAGCCTGCCATCACGACAATGGCTACCAATCGGTTGGCCTTTTTGAACAGCCAGCTGGGCAAAGACTTCTACACCTGGTTCGGTAAACTCAAACCATCCCCAGCCTTGCCACCAAAAATGCCAGGTGACCTAAATGTTCCTCCGACCAGCCCCAATCTTAAGTTTGATACTCCGCTCGATACCAGTGGACTTGAGCTTCCCAAGGTAGAACCAGCCGCTCCTGCTTCGTCACCGGTTGCAGCACCGCAGGGAGCAGATGGAAAGGCAATCGAGTTGCCAAAGGTTGAAACAGCCGCACCTGCCGCTGCAACTCCTACTGAAACTCCAACTCCGACACCCTCTGATGCACCTGCGGTCGATGCACCGGCGCCTCCAGCTACAGCGCCAGCGCCCGCCGCACCTCAATAATTTTACCATCCACTGCGACTCCGAGTGACTGAACTACTTCCGACAACACTATTTCAACATACGGTCCTTGAATCCGAGCACGGTGCTCGCATTGACGCCATGCTCGCCCTGTTACTAAATAGTTACAGCCGCGTGTTCTTGCGAAAAGTCGTGCAAGAGCAACACGCACGCGTTGACGGAGAAGTGGTCAAGCCGAGTTTTCGTGTCCGCGCGGGCCAGCAAATCGAAGTTGACCTGCCGCCGCCACCCGTTGATGGGCCGGTACCCGAAGATATTCCGCTCAACGTGATCTTCGAAGACGAATCGTTGTTGGCAATCGACAAGCCGCCAGGAATGGTTGTGCATCCCGCCAAGGGACATTGGAGCGGAACCTTGGCAAGCGCTCTCGCACATCGCTTTCAGCAATTGAGCGACGTGGGCGGACCCACGCGTCCAGGCATCGTTCATCGGCTCGACCGCGACACCAGCGGCGTGATTTTGATCGCCAAAAGCAACGGCGTGCATCTCAAATTGGCCGAGCAGTTCGAATCTCGCGAAGTTCACAAAGAATATCTCGCAGTAGTCGTCGGCCGCATTCAGTTGGACCGCGATGTGATCCGTCTACCGATTGGTCCACATCCTTATCAACGGGACAAAATGGCAGTGCGCCGAGACCACCCCGAAAGCCGGGAATCGGAAACGCATTTCGAAGTTCTGCGAAGATTTGATGGCATGACGGTCGTGAAAGTCCTACCTAAGACCGGTCGTACACATCAAATTCGTGTGCATCTGTCTCACAATGGAACCGGCGTACTTTGCGATCGACTCTACGCCGGACATGCTCGCATCACACGCGGCGAACTGCTACGTCGACGCGCTTTGCGCGAACCACCGCAACCCGGTGACGACGACATAGTGCTCGAACGCCAAGCCCTCCACGCTCGCCGGATCGAATTCACTCATCCCGTCACCAACCAACGCATCACGCTCGAAAGCCCCATTCCGGCTGACATTCAACGTGTCATCGATATACTCCAGTCTGCCGCAAAGTAGCACGCTCACCTCAAACTGCTCGGACAGTGGTGGCACTAGCGCCCCTTGCGGCGGTTGCGATGAACCTCGGTTTCAATGAGATCATCGCTGCCCTCAGATCGCAAAGCATGTTGACTTGATTCCCCTTCGGGGTGCAGGTCGTCGGCTCGTCGACTGCGGCTGGTCAAGTGATTGATTACCAGCAGGGCATCAAGCGGCGATACGCAGCTATCATCATTCAGGTCGAACTGAAGCATTGCCGCATCATGAGCCGCTTGGTGCTCGCGCGACAATTGGTTGATGACCAGCAGCGCATCGAGTGCCGACACAACTCCGTCATCGCTTACGTCCAGCCACTGAATTGGAACCCCTGGAGAAACCGCAGTCGTAGTCGTCCCGCTGCCTGGGGCCGGCGTTCCCGTAAGCGAGATAGCAATTGAATAGTCCGTTGGCGAAGACCTCAGTCCTCGAACTCGAAGCACAAAATCCTGCCCAGCCGCAACGGAGAATGCTCCGTTCGTCACGCCATCATTGGGTTCGGATTCGAACAGCTTTGCGCCTTGGCGAGTTTCAATGCTCACTTTAATGCCGGAGGCGCCCGTATCGATGCTGACAGTTCCGGTACTCGTAGGTGTAATTACAAAGAAGTCACGATCTTTCTTGCTAGCGGTTCCGGTCAGCGTACGCGGCTCGTTAGTCACCAAGGATAACTGCATTGCTCGACCGGGGTCGTCATTCGGTTCCGCTTCGGCGACCGAGCTGCCACTAGATGTGCCGCCAGACGAACCACCTGTGCTGTCGTCAGGATGAGAAGGGGTGCCGACCGTACCACCAGCAGCGACTGTAACAGAATACGCAGCGGCTGCCTTGTCGGGTGCTCGCAGACGCAGCAGGTAGGCCGTTCCAGCGACGCTTTGGAAAGTACCCGAGTTGACGCCGTCTTTAGGTTCTGACTCGAATAACTGCGCGCCAGCCCGAGTGGCTACTTCCAGCTTGGCGCCAGCATTAGAATTCACCTCTACTGTCACTGGGCCAGATACGTTCGCAGTGAAAGCGAAATAGTCTTTGTCATTTTGGCTCGTTGAATTGCCTCGTAAGATGACCGCTTCAGTGGCGGGCAATTGAAATGGCGTGGCCTGTGATTCGGAGTTGTTGGGTTCAAACTCGGCGACATCAATGGCCATCAACTGACGGGCAGTGAGATTTTCTACGAAAAGTGTGCGAGTAATCATTATTGGCTCCTGTCACCAGTTCTCATACGGAATTCAAAGCGTTTCCGACCCTCTCGCTGTTGAGAGTGGATTGGTGCCAGGCTTTCCGCCAATCTCGCTGACCAATTTCTGCGGAATCCTTCCACTTTGGGGATTCTAGGCGATAATTGAGTTCCTCCCTGGAATCTTTGGCGGAAACGCCCTTTGAAACCTGCTCTACATGAAGTACGAGGCATTTCTGGTGTAGTACTGCGAAAGCAAGGCTCAAAATGCCTGAATTCTTCCAACCTAAAGTTCGTTCAGACCATGGACATTCGGCAATTCACTATCGACGAATTTATGTCGGTATTCCAAAGGGGCAGCCCCCTTTTTCAAACAGAGCCGCGTTGTGTTGCTTTTTGAAGACATCATCGAAAGATATGAGGCGGCAGTCGCTGAACGCGGCTGGAACGCAGTGGACCTTCGTGAATTCCTCCCGCACGCTGACTCACAGCAGCACTGGTCAACGCTAGTCGAGCTGCTAAGAGTGCGCATGGAGCATCAAGTCGCGGCGGGCGATTTGCAGGGCGTAGAGCGATGTGTGACCGAATACCCAGCCCTGCGCTCGCAATCAGATAATCTATCGCTTTTGGCGTTTGAAGAGTTTCGATTATTAAGCTCGGTCGGTGTTTCGGTCTCGCCGCTCGAGTACGCGCAGCAGTGGCAAGTTGATATTGCGAAGTGGGACTTCGAAGGCAACGAGTATCACTTGACCGAGGACGATTGGCAGCAAGCAAGCGAACGCGAATCAACGTCTGCTCGCCTTTCGGCGCAGACCGACCCGGCTCGCCCATTATCCGCTCGGTCCACGCCCCGTCGTCGCGCCGTACTAGAGTGCGGTCAAGTATTCGGGCCGTTTCGGATTTTGGTCGAACTAGGCAGTGGGGCACTCGCCTCGGTTTACTTGGCAGAGCAACTAGATCTCTCCGAACGCCTGGTAGTGCTCAAGGTCTGTTCGTATGTAACCAGCGAACCGCAGAGAATCGCCCAACTGCAACATCCGAACATCGTACAACTACTCTCGCTGCACGATGTGGCCGGCTACCAAGTGCTCTGTATGCCTTATGTTGGAGCGACAACCTTTGCCGATATTCTTGCCTTGCAGACGACCTCGGCACGCATGTCCATGGAACTCTTGACGACGATTAGTTCACGACAACGCGAAGTGCAAACATTGATCAACGGTGTCGTGTCTGAAGTTAGAAAAGCACCTCAGATTCCTCAGATCGACAAGTCGCCCTGGTTAGAACGCTGGCAGAAATTGCCCTTTGAGCGGGTTGCGTGCGAGTTGCTCTACCAGGCCGCATGCGGCCTCGAACATGCTCATCAACAGGGCCTGGTTCACAGCGATCTCAAACCTGCAAACATTCTCTTAGGCGATGACGGCAAGGCGAGGTTAGTCGACTTCAACGTAGCACAAAATACGCTTGCAACCTCGCCTGCGAACACCATCGGTGGAACGCTTCCCTACATGGCGCCGGAGCACCTTCAATCGCTTATGAAAAACGTTTGGAGTGCCGGACCTGCAAGCGATATCTACTCGCTGGGCGTTGTCGCTCATCAGCTGTTATCGGGGAAATTACCATTTAAACCTGTGACTGGCCCACTGAGTTTTGTAATCGAGCAATCTGTAAAACAACGCCAACACGTTCGGCCAACTCTCACCGCTACACAAGCGTCAGCCGACTTTCGCACGATGATCGAAAAGATGCTGGAACCGGAACTCTCTCGTCGATATCAATCAACGAGCGAGCTGTGTGAAGATTTGAGACGCCATCTCGATCACCGGCCATTAAAGTTTGCTTCGAACCGATCACTGCTACAACGGCTCCACAAGTGGACGCAGCGCCATCCGAGGCTGAGCTCTGCCACTTCGGTAGGCAGTCTGGCTGGAATCTGCGTTTTGGCCATCGCCATCGCCTCCTGGGCAGTCCAATCCAGCTTGCGTCGGCAACTTGCCAGCAAACAAGTAGCCGAATTTCGCGCGGCGTTGCCACAGGTTTTTGTGAACGCCGCCAGTCGTTGGGCCTTTCCGGAACTTGCAGAACCGCTCGGCGAACAAGTCGATGGATTGGTTGCTTTGTTGGGTGTCGACAAACAAGCCCAATCAGACGGCTACTGGCAATACGTGAGTTCCTGGGAACGGTCGCGGCTCGCAGCCGATCTTATGAGGTTGAAAGATGTCGTCGAGCAAGAAGCCACAAAATCACTTCAATCGCACGAACTTATTGTCAATTCTCGCTCGACCGAAGCCGCCCATAGCCTGACGAAACTCGCTTATCGCATTGATGCTTCCGTCGATACGCGTCAAATCCCAGAATCGCCGCTGGATCAATTGGCTGCGGCGATTCTGAATTTCAATTCGGGACACTCCGGGGACGCGATCAACGCACTGCGGAATTCGCTTGCCGATGACCCGCAACAGCCCGCAGCTTGGCTACTGTTGGGTTATTGTTTTGTCAAGGACGGAAATCTCACATTGGCTGATCAAGCCTACGCGAGTAGTCTGGCATTGGTCCCCAATCAATGGCGAGTCTGGTTTTGTCGTGGGCTCGTTAAGTTAGAGGCTGCCAAAATCTCAAACCGCAGCCAGGAGTTTTCGGAAGCTGCAGATTACTTCACGCGGACGCTCGAATTGAAGCCGACCTTAGTTGAGGCTCGTTACAACCGCGCCATCTGCCGGGAGCACCTCGGTGACACACAGGGGGCGTTGGAGGATGGGGAAAAAATTGTGGATGAAGATCGTGTCGCGATTCCAGCAAACCTTTTTTGTGCTCGTCAGTATTTGAAGCTCGGACAAACAGAACCAGCAAATGCCGCAATGCAAAGAGCTTTTGAGGCAACACCGCTAACTGCCAACGATTTTATAGAACTCGGCATGAGTCGAATGGCTTCACAACCCAAGCAAGCTGTTCTCGACCTAGTCGCAGCCAACCGACTCCGCCCAGCAACAATCCTCGTTTTGCAGAATTTAGCTTACTTAACGATGGAGGTTGTGCCAGATCCCGAGTTGGCTGAAACGATCATCAACGATTGGGTTGCCGCAGCTCCACAAAGTGCAGTAGCTGTCGCGAGCCGTGCGGTGTTTCGTGCGCGACAGTCTCAGTCAACGCTAGCGGTTGAAGACGCTCTCGTTGCCGCGAATCTGACACCTTCGGCCCGTGAAATCGCGCAGATCGCCAGTGTTTATGCGCTGGTTGCGCGCGCGTCCAGTGACTCGCAAGAGGCCAGACAATTTCGCGATCAAGCCTTCAAGCTGCTGGCAACAGCACTTCAACAGGATTGGAAGCTCGTTGCTGAAATAAGTCGAGATCCTGATTTAATGACATTGGGCCACGATAGGCGATTCAATCTCATGCTCGCGTCCACAGCCGCTCTGCTGCAGCTTCCCCAAATAGCGCAAGAGACACAAGGTCCTTCTGAATCGAAGTCAGACGAATAATGAAAACTCGCAAACGAAGCCTACAATTCGAAACCCTTCAGCGTCGCGAGCTGATGACGGTCGAGTCACTTCCTTGGGATGGAGCGTCCAGTCTGCGGCTTAGTTTTGTTCCTGATGGAACTCATGTTGCCGACCAAGTCAGCCATGCTGACCAAGTGCTTTCTACGTCAGCTGCAGGTGTCGATTGGCGATCGAGTGTGGCCAAGGCTTTTGAAATCTGGGCGCAGTATGCCGCCATCAACGTCGGTATCGTTCCTGATAGTGGTGATGCGATGGGCGTGCGCGGTCCAGTTCGAGGCGACTCGCGTTTTGGCGAAGTTCGAGTCGCAGGCATTGCGATGTCGAGCGATACGCTGGCAGCTGCGGTTAACCACGACAAACTTTCCGCCGGTACATGGGCCGGAGATTTGCTTATCAATACCGATGCCGACTGGAGTCAGCATCCAGATGATCTATTGAAAGTGGCGTTGCACGAGGCAGGACATGTACTTGGCTTACCACATAATCCCGATCTAACCTCTCCCATGCACGCTCATGGAATACCAAACACGCTTATTCCAGCAGCCTCTGATATCGCCTTGCTACAACAACTCTACGGATTAAGGCAACCGGATGCGAATGAGATTAACAAGCCAAACGATTCGATTGCTGATGCCACGCGAATTCGGTTCTCCGACAGCTCCAGCTTCGACGGATCAAAGCCCCTAGTACATTATGGAGAAATTAGTAGTCCCTCGGATCGCGACATATTCTATTTTGAACTGCCTTCTAACTACAACGGCACATCCACAATTCATGCCGTGTCGAGCGGCCTAAGCCAGCTGCAATTGCGGTTCACGATAACTGATCGTAACGGTGTCGAATTAGCTCACGGCGAATCGACGTCGCAGTTGGGATCTGATGTGGCGCTGCAAGTTGCGAGTCCAGTGGGAGACTCGAGACTCTATTTGCGCGTTGAGCCGATTGGCGATCCGCTTTCGAAAATTGGCAGTTACGCGATCATCGCGCAGCTCGATGAACTCGTGAAAACTAATTACAGTGAAACGTTGAAAGTTGTTCAAACGGCTCACCGATGGTTTGCTTCTTCAGCGCTGTCACTCACGAACCTCAACGTCAGTACGCTCATTGGGTCGAGCGGAGATCCAGTTTTAGTCGACGATGGGGGCGTCGATGACAATCCCTTGGATGCGCCTCGCATTGCCCCCTATGCGGACAGCGCATTGCGGCGCGCGTCTTTAACGCTAGGCTCGATCAGCACGACCAAAGACGCTGACTATTTCCGCTTTCGATCTCCCAAGCCACCTGTGGGCACGACCTTTGGAATGTTGGTGGATATTGATGCCCTCGAACTTGATCAGCTCGTCCCCGTCGTTCAGGTCTTGGATAGGCAACTAACGACGATGACCGTCAAGCAGATTGTAAATGGCAATGGAAATGTTGTGCTATGGGTACCCAATGTCCAAGAAAACGAAGATTACATAGTGCGAATTGCGGGTGCCGCAGCAAGTCAACAGATTGGCAATTACGAAGTGGCAGTCGCGTTTCAAGAAAATGAACCTCAACGGAATGTATTGAGCACGGGAAAGCTGACCAAAGCAGCACCTGAATCACAGTCCGCTTTGTTTATCGCCCGGCCACAATTGTTCACATTTGCTCTCCAGGCAACGAGTTCTTCAGCGATTTTCGGATCAGCTTGGGCCAATATCTACGATGATCACAAACGACCGGTCACAACCATCGCAACTGACGTGGGGCAATTGAGAACTAGCCCAGCCATACTCCTATTGCCAGGCACCTACTATCTACAGTTTGGATCAAGAATTTCCAACGGGCTGGTTAGTGATATTCTTGATATCGAACTAAGCGGAAACGTGGACAGCGATCCGCTTGGGCCACCGCCCTTAGTTGGCAGCCAACCCATTTTCACGTGTCCTGATACCACGGTGCAGTTCTGCTACCCCAACACTCCTCCCACGCCCAACCCGTTCATATTCGTACCCGCTCCAACCATTGTCTTACCGACCAGCGTTCCCTTTCCAGTTACCCCACCCAGCAATGCTTGGTTTTGGAACAATCAATTCCCACGGACCAACATCGCATTGCCAGCAGATACAAGTGGCGACGGTTTAGTTTCCCCACGAGACGCACTCATTGTGATCAATTATCTAAATACTCTCCACTCTGGACTGCCGCCTGCACCCCCAGTGATTCTTGCTGGGATGGTTGACGTTAGCGGTGACGGACTAGTGTCACCCATCGACGTCTTGTTAGTTATAAACTCTTTAAATCGCCGCACCGGGCAGGGCGAAGGTGAATCGAACCCACACTTAGCCTTCGATTTCAGTACTTACTCACCGGATCTGTACCTGCCAGACGTTCGCTCTCGCAAACATCGTGTTTGGATCACGCCTTAGCAAGCTGCAGCGACTCAGTCAAACGCCAACATCGTCTGCGATGACGCTCTCTCAGCCACCCTGCGCGCAACCCAAGCCGCACAGCCGACTGCGCCTGCATCGTCGCCCAGTTTCGCGCACTTGATTTCAAATTCATCGCGATAACATTCAAAAACACTCTTGCGGGCCACGCGTGTGACTTCTTTTAGGAATAGATCGGGCATCGCTTCAACCAATCCTCCGCCCAGAATGACCACATCTGGGCAGATCAGTAGAACGACATTTGCGATCGCATAGCCGATCATTTCGCAAGCTTCTTCAACGACACGCAACGCTTGTTTGTCACCTTTTTCTATGGCTTCGGCAATCACTTTGCTGCGGATAGCGCCCAATTCAGTGCCGATCGCTTTTTGCAAATTAGGTGCTTCACCGCGAAAGGCTAACTTTGCTAATTCGCCCGAGATTGCCAAACGACTGGCTTCCGTCTCAAGTGTCCCGAGCATGCCGTTAGCACCGACCCGCGGCGAACCGCAAATCTTGATGTGTCCGATCTCCATCGCGCTCAGAACTTTGCCTCGCAGAATTTGACCGTCGTAAACGCAGCCTCCACCAATGCCGGTTCCCGGAAAAATACCAAAGGCCGATCGCGCACCCCGGCCCGCACCGGCAACATACTCACCGTAAACTCCTGCATCGACATCATTCAAAACAGCCACGTGGCATTTGAATTTGTCTTGCAAAATCTTGCCGACCGGAACGTTCGACCAACCGAGATTTACGGCCACTCGAACAATGCCCTTGTCCCACTCGACTGGTCCTGGACAACCGATTCCAATGCCGCGCAGTTTCGTCGCATCAATGCCGGCTTCTTCAATCAGCTTGCGGATCATCGATTCGATACGATCGAGCCCGTTTTCGACCCCGAGTTCCCCGCGTGTGCGCTTGCGTCGACTTGCGAGCGGTTTCATGGTTTGGTCAAAAAGAGTGCACTGCATCTTAGTGCCCCCTAAGTCGAACCCAATCCAATAGTGATTTTCCTCGTTGGCCACTGGCATCGCTCCTAGCTGTCGATCATGCGTTTGGGGTCAAAATTTCAACATCTCTTATTGTGATTTCAGCGACGCTTATTGTGATACAGTCGTAGCATTTGCGAAAACCCTTGCGGGCATGTTTTTCAACAAAACTTCGCCAGCGAGTGGTCTTACACCCGTCCGTCACCAAAATTCGCGTTTTATTTTGGAGGTGCAAGCTCCAAGTTTGCCGACTTGCTGCGCGTAACACCCTCTGGAATCACGACTTGGAACAACTGGCAGCTACTCCGAAGGAGTTGTGCTTTGTCACACTGGAAATCGTCGCATAGGCTTCGAGCCTGTGAACCGGATCTGAGCACCCCAAAGGTGGGTCACTGCGGAGGCAATTACTGAGAAAATCGATTGCCCAGTGAATAAGCTGGTTTTGAGCGGACATAAGTCTCTAGCGACAAAGAAAGCGAAGGCTTGGCGGGTGAATTCTCCTAATCCCACGGACGGCTCCGACTCAAGCATTTTTTCCGAGGAGATTGAGCGGTTGCACGCCGAATGCTCGGCACAATTGCTTCGGTTGGCTTGGGCCATTGTTCGAGACTGGGGGTTGGCCGCCGACGCCGTACAAGAGACTTTCGCTCTGTTTGCCCAAAAATATGACTCGATCGAAAAGCCGCGCCAGCGTGGTTGGTTAGTTAAGACCGTGCAGTTCCAGGCGCTCAATCAGCGCCGGAGCAAATTGCGATCGACACAGCTGATTGACCGATTGCGAGAAGAACCGACGGCTTACAGAACACACTCTCCGGCGGGTACTTCCGAGCAAAGCGAACAAAGTGAGCGACTACGCAGCGCAATCGATGACCTCCCAGCCGAACAGCGGCAAGTAGTCCAATTGCGGCTGGTCGATGAACAGGGTTTTGCCGAGATCGCCCAACAACTGAAAGTACCTTTAGGAACGGTCCTCTCGCGCATGCGATTGGCACTCGAAAAACTCCGCAGAAAACTGCCTCCCCAATGAACTCTAACCGAGCGAATAAAACACACGCGAATTCAAGCCAAGAGCAATGGGATATTGATCGCTACTTGCTGTCCGATCCCACGTTGGATCGCGACGCATTTGAGCAGCGGATGCTTGACGATCTCTCGTTGGCCGAACAGGTTGCGGTCTCGGTCGCGGATCTGCAAGCGATTTCTTCAGTTGCCTGCAGCGCCGCTTCCATAGCGATAGCTGCCCCGCGAACTTCCTCAAGCCGATTTAGCCAGACCACCTATCGTTGGGCGCTGCTTGCATCCGCTGCCTCACTATTGATTGCGGTATCCACTTGGCAGGTCCGTAGCGTTTCAAGCGATGCCCAACTTTCATTGATCGCTGACAATTGGGTAACCTTCGAAAACTTCACAGACGCTGCGTCGCTTGAATTGATCGCAACTGAACATCAACTCAGTGAAAATCTACCGGGTGAAAATCTACCGGGTGAAAATCAATCCGGTGAATACCAGACCGATGCAGAATCCGCCGATCAATCGGACTGGCTAGTCGAAGCGGCTCGTGAATTCTACCTTGCGAATAATGCTGGAGCTGCTGGATGATGCGTCAAATCACTTTATTATTGACTGCCAGCCTATTCGCAGTGCAACTTACAACACTTTTACCAGCCACGGAGCCGATTGAGGATTCGCGAGAACGGTTCGGACCTTTAGCACAAGCCAGCGTCGGCGCGGAAAAGGTGAGCACAAGCGAGCCGGAGGTTGCGATCCAGGAAACGCCCCTCTTGGAATTCGTCGAGAAAAACCAACCGCCGTTGCTCAAGTTGCTGAAGTTCATGAAAAAGAAGCAACCGCAACAATACGAACAAGCACTCAAAGAACTCTCGCGCGTCAAGCAACGCTTGTCCGCACTCGAGAAACGTGATTCAGAGAGCCACGCCATCGAGTTGGAACTGTGGCAGGTACGATCGAACCTGCGCATGCTCGTCGCCGAGATGTTGGTCTCACAGAAAGACTCGCGAGAGAGGCTAAAGAAACAATTGCAAGCGTTGGTCGAAAAAGAGCTTGATCTCGACACCGCTCGGCTGAAGCTCGAGCAAAATCGCCTTGCGCAGCGTTTGACTGTTGTCCAATCGCAACTTGCCGACCGCACCGAAGACCGCGCCCTGGCGCTCTCCAAAGCGGCTAAGACTTGGGAAAATCGCGCATTTAAACCATCTGGTCGCCCTAAAAAACAATAGCGAACGTTGGATAGCTGCAACGAAAAAAGCCTTCGACATGATCAAAAGCCCCCGCATCAGCTGGTGACGGCTCCTCGTGATCAAGCAATTGTTCAGCTAATCGCTAACTTCTGGGAAAAGGCTAATGGCTCTTGCTGCGTGCGCGCGGGACATCCCAACGCAAGAACCGCGTCAACAATTCAATCCCGGGCTCGGTCAAAAAGCTCTCTGGGTGAAATTGCCAGCCTTCGAGGGGGAGCTTGCGATGGCGAACGCCCATAATTTGGCGTCCATGAGATCCGTCGACCCAAGCGGTAACTTCCAAATCGGCAGGTAAGCTCGGCGGATCGATCACCAGCGAATGGTAGCGAGTCGCCACGAAGGGGTTCGGCAAACCTTCAAAAAAACCGCAATTGTCGTGCGAAATGCGATCGGTTTTGCCGTGCATCAGCTCAGGTGCTCGCACAATCCTACCACCCAAAGCTTGGCCAATCGACTGGTGTCCCAAGCAGACACCGAGAATCGGAAACTCACCCGCCAGTCGCTCAACGATCGGCACACTAATGCCGGCTTCCGATGGCGAACATGGCCCAGGCGAAATTAAGATTCGAGCCGGATTGAGGCTGCGAATTTCGTCGATGGTGATTTTGTCATTGCGAATAACACGAATATCAACTCCGTGATCGATTTCACCGAGTCGCTGCACGAGGTTATAAGTAAATGAATCGTAGTTGTCCAAAACCAAAATCATGAAGCGCTCGCGTTACCAATTTCCAATGCCATCCGACCCGGACAATATTGTAGACGGACCGGTTCGCGCGTGGCAGCCGCTGCCACTTGCACTAAGCACTCAAACGGATCTGCTCGTTCTGTCCAAGCTCCTCTTCCAATCGCTCCGCGCGCAAAATCAAGTTGCTCAGCCGCTGGGAAGCCTGTTCGTAAGCCTGAGACAAAGCGCTAACTGCCGCCATCTTTTCGTCCAGTTCAGACTGCAATTCTTGCGAGAGGAGCTTCAAATTAGCTTGCCATTGCAGTACATCGGGAGGAACTTCGAGCGGAATCGCTGTAGCCGCAGGCAAAGAATTTAGACGCAGAAGTGCCCAACTCATGACCACCAAGGCGACAGCTAAAATGGGTAATTGCAGCGATTCCATCATGCGAGCTTTCCATGAACAGGGTCGTAGGGTGTTCGGAGCAACTTCGCTAGCATCGGCCCGCTCTGCAAACCGCCGTGAAGCGCATCCGCACGAACACACGATTGCACCAGCGCCCAAACGTCGGCCGTTCCGGTTCTTGCAAACTTAGGACTTGCGTCAGCAGCAAGGTGCAAATCGCAGTCTTTTTTAGTGGATTTTCACGATTGTACTACTGCAGCCCAACTAACCCTCGTTCGCCAACCGATATGCGAACAAAACTGATGAAAATGACCCTGGCCTCAGATTTCTTTGTTCCCGGGGCTATGGTTTAACCTAACTATTACTTGCCACGGCAGCGGTATTGCGTACCCGGGCACAAAACGGTAATTTGATCGCATTATTGGAACCGACAGATGCTTTATATTCCGGCGGGCCTGCTCTGGTTTCGCCAGTCATTCTGCCCGGTTCCACTTTTTTTGATCCTCTGTAGCTCAGTTGGTAGAGCAGGCGACTGTTAATCGCCGGGTCGCAGGTTCGAGTCCTGCCGGAGGAGCTCGCGTTTTTTCTGCCGAAGAAACGCCGAAAAGTTAACGCCAAAGTCGGCTCTCTGACTTTGGCGTTTTTCGTTTGAAACCCCGTATTTTCGCGGCTTTCTTACGATTCGTTTCTAGACGGACGATCTCGGTTTTGATTCGGCCACCTATGGAGTCCGATCGAAACCATGCCGGTTTCTTCCGGTACCCCGAATTCCGCGAGATTGTTCTCAGTATCTCTGTTTTGAGATCTGGGTTTGATTAACACAGCGGTTTCGATTCTCAAACCGTAATGTTTTTCTCCAAATATGGGCAGTCTCGGGTGCAAAAAGCACGGGACCATCTGAGGCTCATGAGAAACCAACAACAACTTCAAAGATTAGAAGAAGCGCAGTCCGATTCGGACACGTGGAAGGAGTGGTATCGCCTCACGCCACTTGAGAGAATGCGTGAATCGATGAAACTGTGGCGATTCTATCTTGAGGCTGGAGGCTCACTTGATCCCGAACCCGATTCTCAAAGTCCTTTCGACGATGTCATGCCACACGGTACGGCACCTGCTTATCGGCGGTCAGGCTTGCGTGTTATACGGCGCAGCGGAGTTTAGCCGCGACTGCGACATAGTCATTCTGGCCGAGGAAGCAAACTTCGAAAACCTGAACGCGGCCTTGGCTGAGCTTCAAGCTGAATGCATTGCCATCCCAGAATTCAAGGCGGAGTACCTCCAGCGTGGTCATGCCGTTCATTTTCGTTGTCGAAATCCTGATGTTGATGGACTGCGGATTGACGTGATGAGCAAATTGCGTGGCTGTGATCCGTTCGAAAAACTTTGGGAGCGACGGACCACAATCCAGGATGAAAATGCCAACGCAGTCTACGAGGTTCTGGCTATTGAAGATCTCGTTCGTGCCAAGAAGACTCAGCGAGATAAAGACTGGCCCATGATCCGCCGACTGGTCGAAGCTCATTACGACGAAAATCAAGATGACTCCAACGAGGCGATGGTCCAATTCTGGATCAGGGAATCGCGCACGCCATCCATGTTGAGTGAGCTCATTGACCGATTCCCAGACAAACTTACCTCCTTTGCAGCGACACGCCCCTGGTTGGTTTCTATTGATGCGAACGATGTAAAACAAATCGAAGCATTTCTCAGGCTGGAAGAGGATGCAGAAAGGCAAGCGGACGAGGAATACTGGAGGCCACTGAAAGAAGAGCTCGTGCAGCTTCGGTTAAATCGAGAACGCCGTAACAAGTAGATAGACGAACGGCGAATGCATGCACCACCGATGCGCAATCTACACCCGCCAATCTAGACGCTCGCGAGGCGAGTACTCATCGTGTGACGCGCAATTCAAAATGTGCCTGACGCTGGTGAACTCCATGCGAAGCCAAGGTTGGGAAGTCGTTGATGCAAATTTTGACGATATCGCTGAGTCCTCAGAGACTCTGAATCGACCTGCAATGCAGAGGTTCTTAGACGAAATTGCTCATCAACGCATCGACCGCGTTATAGTAACTCGCCTCGATCGAATATCGCGACGACTTCAAGACACATGCGAGTTCCTCTGTCCCGATTGTGGCCGAAGACTATCGGTTAGTAGCAAGTCTCGCCAACGCAAAAGCGGCGCGACCATCCTGTTTTCGGACTACTGCTGTCGCTCCACTTCGAGCGGACGTCCACCTTGCCTGGGAGTTCGATTCACGGCGACTTTGCTTGAAGATGACGTGGTGAAAGCAATCAAGCTACTTAGCGAGTCCAATGCTGAGTTGGCGAAGCACTGGAACAAGTTGGACCTTCGAGAACAGCGTCTGCTTGTTCCGCGAATCGTAGAGTCTGTTTCAATCGATGACGTGAGTGAAACGATCACCGTCAAGCTTAAGTCAGATGCGTTAGAATTTCTTGACTAAAGTCATACCAGATGCCTAAATCAAGTCTCCGTACTTGCGAAGCTCATTCGAAGTCAGCACCAATCCCTGTTGCGTTAAGCAATCAAGATATTCATAAACGCTCTTAGGTGGATTGCGAAGATTAGCCCTTTGGCGTTTAGCAGCTGCGCAAACAAGATTCGGAGCAAGGCCCATTTGTGACAATACGAACTCGTCAGGATGAAGTGCTTCTATCCCATACGGTTCAAGGGCGCTCTTGGGAAAATCCTTTATGTTGAACGTGACTATGGAATCTGCGCCGCAACGAATTGCCGCTGCCAACGCATGCCGATCGTCCTCGTCACGCAACGACAGAGAGGGTATCAGCGATTCATACCCTGTCACCAAACAGTCGAGCACGTTGGCATCCATGAGTTGCCTAGTTCGGTCGAGTTGGCGTGCCTAGAGGTCAGGGCGATCCTTCAACACGTTGCGAATCCACTCGTCGTGAACATGTCGGTCCAACGAGCTCGAAACAGATTCGTGATCGCTAGATGCATGAGAAAGTCGCGAAGCGCTGCCGGGTAGAGCACGCAGGAATCGTAGACGACGGTGAACTGCGTCACGATTAGTATCCCAAGCCCAGCTTTTGCGCCTCCGCGGCCAGTTCATCGAGCGACTCAAGTCGCTTACGATCCATCGAACGTTTGTATTCCATCAAGTCTCTGAACAACACTCGGCGATGTGTTCCAACTTTCCGGAAAGGGATATTTCCCTTTTCAAGCTGCTCCACAATGAAAGGCCGCGATACACCCAGCAATTCTGCGGCTTGCTGAGTCGTTAATTCAGCATGCACAGGGATCAGCGTGACCGCGTTCCCTTTCGCCATCTCGTTTAGGATGTCCCCAAGCAGCTTAAATGCGGCTGCCGGCACGCATACCACCGTCTCGTCTCCGCCTTGAGTGCTGACACGCAAACTCAGTGGCGAGTCTGGCTTGCTGGAAACGATTCTGGCAATGCTTCTGCTTGAAGCTATCGCAAGTTCTTCGTCGTCGCGACTTGGGGATACTGCGTCTGGGAAATCGTTCAGAATAGTGCTCATTTGGTTTTTACCTCCACACCAACTCTATCGTCCATTCGCAGCAAAAGCAATAAACGAAACAAACGAAGGACCGCTTTTCCGCGTTCTGAAGGTACCTGCGATCGACAAATCCGGCCCTGGAATCATCACAATACTGCGGTTTCGGTAGCAGTTTGCGACCGCAAAGATTGAATACGGCTGCATTCGGGCACCGCAAAAACATCCGGAAAACCACCTGTATGGGTGGGTTTTAGGCGGGTTCTGTTTGCCGCTCTGTCAGCGTGAGCCAGCTAAAATTTGAGCCTTAGTTTTTTCAACGGAAGAAACGCCAAAAAGTTAACGCCGGACGACGAGAGATCGACGCCCGGCGTTTTTCGTTTCTACCCAACGTTTTGGGCCTTTTCCGCGTCGGCGACGCCCGCCCCAAATATCTCGGTTAGGAAAGAGAGATCTCGGCCTACCTCTGAAACCGTCCCGGTAGCCCACGGCACCCCCGATCTCGACTGAGAACTCTCGAGATCTCCGTTTTCGCCATCCAATTTGATTAACACAGTGTTTGCAAAACGGTTGTAGCCGGTTGCGATAGG
>JANLQO010000527.1:0-5340 GCA_031367855.1 Planctomycetia bacterium
TTCTCAATGATACATATTATAGCGCGGACTTTACCAGTTCGTCGAGCGATGTACTGCTATCGACAGACAACAAGTTGCTCACTCGCTTTTATTTCACCGCACTTGTTGGAGCAACCCCTGGAGCCCATGCGCTAATCTTGAATGTTGACACCACAACTTTCTACGATAAGGATGCGAATGTCGTCGACATCCTCGTGCCAGTTGGGGGTATCGGCGGTACCGTCACCGTGAACGCGTCTGCGGTGCCCGAACCGTCAAGCGTTGTTTACCTCGCGATATGGGGCTTCATTTCTTGCTTTTTGGTTAGGCGAGGATCCAACCGCGATGCTTACTCGCGGACGTCCGTTGTAATGGCAATGGGACCAACCTGTAAGTTGCTCGCCTGAGTTTCCGTTTTGATGATTCGGATGCGCGAAAGGGAATCGATTTTTGCGAGGTACACTCGATGCGGTGGTGGACAAATCTTGGCTAATCCTAGGGATTCTCGGAACTAGCACCGCTTTGACACGCCGATGCGTCAAATGACTCGAGCGAGACGGCTCCTGTCTGGGGCTCCAGGCCCGGGCCAGTGGTCTCGGTAAAGTCGCTCGCCAGCACGCGGCTATCCGGAACGCCCAGCAGTTCGCGCATCGCGCCGAGCAAAACAGCTTCCGTTTCAGGTGCGACATTCGATGCGCCAATGCTTGTTTCATAACCACCTTGTGGATATGCGACACGCGTGCCAATGTAGAACGTACCGTATTCGCCATAAGCGGCCATAAAGATGTTCGAGTCGGGCAACATGTGCTGAGCGGCCAACTGATATTCGACGAACAATTCACCCGGCATGAACAGCAGTTGGTTTTCTCCAAGCTTCAAACGGCCGATGGGAATCTTTATACCAGCTTCCACTCGCCGCAAGAAAGCTAACTTCTCCGCCGAATGAACACGCAGCGCGAAGGGCGTTTCGTCGCTGGCCACAGCGGCTTCGAGCTCTTGGTGATTGAGGTGTGAAGCCAATGGAATCGCAATAGGTAAGGCTTGCCAATCGAGCGTCAATTTTGTAGCGTCTTGTTTCTGTTGA
The DNA here is from genome assembly GCA_031367855.1 of Planctomycetia bacterium. Taxonomy (GTDB): domain Bacteria; phylum Planctomycetota; class Planctomycetia; order Pirellulales; family Pirellulaceae; genus Aureliella. The sequence goes on from JANLQO010000527.1 coordinate 1,064, forward strand.
TGGGCGAACGCTTCGCGCATGCCATTAGCGACTTTGTCGGCGAGCACTTGCCGATTCTCGGTTGAGCCGTCATTGAATTTACCGGCGCCAATATTGCCCCCGGCTCCATTGAAATGCACATGAAACACTCCCGTTTCAACTTGACGAGCGTTTCTGGCCATGCCGGGGAAATCGGGATTCGCGCCGCCGGTGCGGTAATAACTTTGTGGATGCGTAGCATAGAACGTCAACACTGCGATCGGGTCGGTCGAACCAAAGAAAGTCAACGAACGCAGCACAGGATCGATGACTCCAGTCGGCAGAGATCGTATCTTTTCATCGTTACAAGCGGTGTAGCGAGTTGCAAAGACCTTGCCGTCTGGACCCAGCATCCGCCGATTGGAGGCAACATCTTTAACTTCCGCGCGACCCACGCCAATCGAAACGACCGGCTTTGATTGCTTGGCAGCCGTGGCTGCCGCAGCGCTGGCATTCTTGATCACCTGCTCAATGAAGGGCACGTCGAAATGCGCCGCTGCTTGGCCGAACGGCTCGAGAATCTCCGCGGCAGTCAAATCGCAGCGCGGCGCATCATGTTGGTGTAAAGTGTGAACGGCAACGCGATCCGCAGTCGTCCCCACCGCTTCCGCTAGGCTCGCACGAAATTTTTCGTGTGCGCCATTGGCGATGCCCAGCCAATCGACCGTACACAGCACAACAGGCTTTTGATCGCCCAATAGGACGATGCCCCGACAACTGAGAGGCACCGTGATTTCTTTGGTTGGGTCATAAGCCAGGGGTGCGCCGATCTTCGGTGATGCATCCACTTCAAATGTGCCCACACGCAGTTCCGCGTGGCTGCTTGGGGCTAGCCAAAAAGAAACTAAGACCATCGCGAGGAAGTTTGGGAACATGCGCATGGTAGATTACCTAGTTTTTGAATTGAGGCGGGATGGGACTTGCCAGAGAAATACGGCATAATTTCGCAGGCAAGCAGGAAGCTTACCCCACTTCTAAACTGTTGGCTGGTTAGAGTTCGTCGATTAAATCGCGCATCCATTCCGGTCGCGTCGGGCTTTCAGCCCACTGTCGAACCAATTCGCGATCTGGTGCCGACATCCTTTCCGAGTTAAAAAGCCGCTTTGCCCGATCGACCACCTCATCTTTATCTCGCGGGTGACCTTCCAGGTCTTCGATTTCGGCGAGTTGAAACTCGGCAAGCGTTTTTAGCAAAGCGGGCATCTGATCATCTTTCAAAATGGAGTCGACCGCATTGCGCGCACGAGCAAACTCCCGTTTCTGAGAATAGACGACTGCCAATTGCAACCACGCTTTGCCGGCGTAGGTACGATTAGTTAGGGAGTCGCTCTTGGGCGGATGGAACTTAATGACCGCTTCCCACCGTTCGGCGCTGTTGTCGCTACTGAACAAGGCGTCGGCAAATTGTTCCTTCACGGTGTCCAGTTTCCTAGTTCCTTGAAACGCAGGTCCGTTACTTGCAAGCAGGTCCTCGCGACCGAATTCGCCCAGCAATGAACCCAGGCAAAATGTAAAGAATGCCAGTACCGGTGCCGCAATCATGTAGCCGATTCGCCTCTTCGCGGCCGCCCGTTGTTCGTTCAGTTTCGATTGCAACATCAACGTCGCGGCCGAAGGTCCGTGAAGCGACGAATTCATCGCTCCAGGCAGAGGTACCGTCTGATCCGGCCAGTGTGCCTCCAGATCCGTCGCTCGGCCGGCTCTTAGCGCTTCGAGCACTTCGTTCGGATTGGAGAAACGATTGGCGGGGTCTTTGGCCAGTAACTTGTTGACTAATTGAACTAGCGACGGTGGCAGGTCGACGCGCAGCTCTGAAATGTTCGGCGGTTCCGTTTGCACATGTTGCATCGCCAAAGCCAAAGGCGTTTCACCTGTGAATGGAGGTCGTCCAGCGATCATATGATACAAGGTCACGCCGAGCGAATACAGATCACTACGAATGTCCACGTTGCCTTCTTGGATCTGCTCTGGGCTCATGTACATCGGAGTACCAAGCGTTGTACCAGCGCGGGTCAATTGCGGATCATCGCTCAGCAACACACGCGCCAGCCCATAGTCCGCGACCTTTACGTCGCCGTCCTTGGTCAGCATGATGTTCTCAGGTTTGATATCGCGATGCACAATTCCGACCGCAGCAGACTTACTCAACGCAGCGAGCACTTGCAACAAGATGCTTAGCGCGACGCTGATCGACATTTGTCCATTATCCGTTAGATACTGACGCAAGTTCGTTCCGGGAACATACTCCTGCGCAATGTAACGATGGTCGCCCTCTTGACCGACATCGTAAACTTGGACGATGTTTGGATGAATCAGTGACGCTGCCGCTCGGGCTTCTTGCATAAATCGCTGCAGATGAACATCGTCCGTCGCCAGCGAGGCTCGCAGTACTTTGATTGCCGCAGGCCTTCTCAGTCCTTCGTGAACTGCGTAGTAAACGTCCGCCATTCCACCGCTACCAATAGCCCGCTCGATGCGATACGCGCCAAGTTTGTCACCTGGCTTCAAGGCGACGGGTGGCGGTAAGTTTGTAGGACGGTCGCTCATGAATGAATTTTTAACTCAGAATGCAATTATTGATGATTGTACCGACGTTGTCTTGGTACAGAATTCGAATTTTCTCAAGCGTGGCCGCGTTGCTCTAATTCGACTGCAACGAGAAGTCGCTTTCGCACGCACTCGAACAGTTCAATCATCTGCTCGATCGATAACTGCTCGGCGCGTGCGTCTGGACCCAACTCCATCTCTTCCAATATACCATCAACATCCGACTTATTCAGTTGATCCTTAAGTGCACTCGTCAGAGCGGATCTCAGGAATTTGCGGCGATGCACAAAAATGCCTCGCACCAGCTGATGGAAGCCATGGCGGTCGCTCAATCGATCACGCAAAACCGTTTGAGGGCGAATATCCAATATCGCAGAGGCAACGTTCGGACGTGGCCAAAATACACTGGCCGGCATTTTGCGAACGATGTCGACCCGCGCTTGCGACTGAATCCAAATACTCAGCGCGCTATAGTCCCGCGTGCGCGGTTCTGCAACGATCCGTTCGGCCAATTCCAACTGAATTGTCGCCACCATACGCACCGGCCAGGGTTCGATGTCCAACATGTTTGACAGGATCGGCGTCGCCACGTTATAGGGAAGGTTTGCGACCAACTTCACACGCCCCCCTTTGATCTGCTTCACTTTTTCTCGCAAAGTTTCGATCACCAGCGGATGCATTTGATTCTTGCTCTTCAGCGCATCCTGTTCCAGCAGAGTCACATTGCTCAAAGCCGCAAACTCATCGCGCGCCAGCGGGGCCAAGTGTCGATCGATCTCAATCGTCACCACATGCCCGGCGTGAGCAGCCAGCAACTGCGTGAGCGACCCCATCCCCGTGCCAACCTCCAGTACTACGTCACGGGGTCCTAGGTCTGCGGTCTTGGCAATCAGATCGATCAAGTTTAAGTCGATCAGAAAATTCTGTCCAAACCGCGCTTGCGGAGTCATGCCAGCCTCTCGAAGGCGGCGTTGTAAATAGCTGATCGTTTGTCGTTCACTCATGTTGATTTCTTATTAGTTGCCATCACTGCTATCGTCCTCGCTGACGCTTTTTGATGTTGCGCACTTATTGTCTTTTCGGGCCAAAGGCCCAACAATTTGCCTAGCCCAGCCCATCGGGCCCGTTGGGCTGGGCTAGGTAAACGAACGAGGCTTTGCCCCTAAGTCAAATAGCGCAACATCAAAATTGACGCTTCGGGTTACGATTTTTATCAGCCCAGGCTCTGCCTCGCCGCTCCCTCTTCCACTATCCCAACCGCCCCTGTCTCCAACTGTCGCTGAACATACTTCGCCAGTAAATCCGTTTCCAAATTCACAGCATCGCCCACCTTCAATGCGCCCAAAGTTGTGTGCGACAACGTATGAGGGATCAAAGCGACAGAAAATGTCTCGTTGGTTACGTCGACCAGCGTCAGGCTAACTCCCTCGATCGCAACTGAGCCCTTCGCCGCCATCTGCCGCAGCAATGAGGCCGGGGCGTTGAACACCATATTCGACCAGGCGGCTTCATCCTCGCGCGACACCAACTTGCCCCGGCCATCGATGTGGCCCGTCACTAAGTGTCCACCCAGTCGATCGCCCAGTTTCAGCGAGCGTTCGCAGTTGACCTGATCACCTGCTTTCAGCCGCCCAAGAGATGTTCGCGAAAGCGTCTCGCGCCCCGCTTGAAAACTGAGGCTGCTATCGGTTAGCTCGACCACCGTCAGGCAA
>JANLQO010000533.1:0-3606 GCA_031367855.1 Planctomycetia bacterium
ATCGAACATGCCTGTACCACGAGTATTGGCAACCTTTAGTCCGTCGATTTGGCTTCCAAGATCGCGAGGCAGATTCGCGCCGAGCAAATGGAACCAAGTTTCCATCCCAACCCCATTGGCTAAAGCACTATTATTCTTAAAGCTCAAGATGGGAATATTGCCTGGATCGACCGATTTGCCTGCTCCTCCAAGCAGCGAAATCAAGGCTGCGTCATACGCCTTCGCCAGCATAGTCGTCGTTAGCTTTGTGCCTTGCCGAGCACTTAGGATTGTAGGATGGGCTGGATCGGTGCTCTTAGGATCGGCCCACTTGTAATTTTGAATCACAGGTACTGTGAAAAATACGAACCCGTCATGACGTTGGCTGACTGCGATATTGTTGTCGACTGCAATGGCTGGCCCTTGAAACCAAAAGCCATCGCCCTGAAATCCAAAATCTTGCTTTACTTTTCGGCTTTCAATGCCTTCGCTGGTGTTGGCGCCAACTCCCTTGATCGCCAGATTTCCGTTGAAGCGTCCCATTTCATTCCCAGCCTCAGTGACGAACGACGAGCCAATCACATTGAACGCAATATTGTTGTCGAAATTCACGTAGCTGGTATGGCTCACATAGCCCCAGCCGGGACTATCGACGACAACGCTATCCTGTACCATGGCGGCTTTAGTAGCCTTCAAGATTGGATTATTCGGATCGGTGCCATCAACCTCGTTGATGCCCGCGCGATGAAAATGAACCGAATAGCGGCCGCGCGGATTGATACCGGTGCCGGGAATGAACTCTCCGATCATGCTCTGCGGAATCTCGGAGGCAGGTGGCGATTGAAGTTTCGCCGCTTGGTTCAACGCGTCGATGATCTCCTTAGTATAGAACTGTACGTCGTCAACAACCGTCCGTTTATCGGAGCGACCGAGTCCCAAGAAACCAGCGCCCGCAATACTGACGTTGGCATTATGCATGAACATCGTATGGCCGCGAGCCATCGTGTGGTACGGATCTTCTGATTGAATATTGATGTTGCGCGTCAAATTAGCAATCTGAACTCCAAAGGCGGCGGTGCCGTCGGCGTTCGTATAGGCTTGGCCACTAGGGTCCTTGGGAGGGACGTGATCGTATTGCAAGCCTCCAACAGTTTTTATGGCGGTGGGCGGCAATAAAAGATCGGTACTTTGCCGCACGGCAACTTGCACCTGGCCGAAAATGGTTGTCGAGCCATCGGAATTGGCGACGATTCCCGTGATGACCGCTTCTTCGTCCGAGCTAGCGCCCGTTGCGCTGTTCACTTTGTTTGGGTCCGTTCCCGAAACCACGATCCGATCACCGAGTGTCCAGCCTTTAATCGCGACGCCGACCGGGACGGTAAACTTGAATGAACCGGGATCCGTGGCGGATGCTCCACCGCTAGTCGTTGATTTTGCCGGAGCAACGTTATTGATCTTGCGTGTCAGTTGAGAAAGCGTGATGTACGGAGTGACGTCCTCGCCCTGGATATCAACGGTCCCGTGTGAAATTAGCCCACGGGAGAACTGGAACGGGTCAAGGCTCGTGTCAAACGGTTGGGCCAACGAAAATTGCTGCCAATCCGGATCGGCTATGACCAGCCTTACTGTGCGGCCCGCGTCCTCATGGATGGACAGCGAACCAGTTGAAGTGACCACCATGGTCTCGAAGACCATCAACAAGTCCATGTTCTCCGCGAACGAAAGCGACCCTTCGACTGCGACCGAATGCAAACGAAGATTATTCTTGACCGAAGCCTTGGCTGCCGGGTCCATCCCGCCCAGCTTGGGATCATTGAAAGCTTCCGGACTGAGATCGTAAATGAATTTCAAGTCCTTGCGAATTTCAACATCATCCCCCGTGGTGGGCAGATGAGTTGCGGGAGATTCATTGAATTTCGCTCCGTCATAAGTTTCAATAACCCAGTTCTTCAAATCACTCCAGACGTTGTGAGTATCGGGATCTCCATCTCCGTCTTTGGCGACGTAGTAGGCTAGATTGCTGGAAACGTCATGGATATGTTCGAAATCGACGAGTTCCATCACGGCTTCGTGCTCGTCGAACAGCGTACCTGCTCCCCCGTGAGATGACCCATCCATCATCAGTCGACCTTCAAGCAATTCAACCAGCAGTCGGTGTTTTCCGCGAATTGCAGTTGAACGCGAATTACGAAGCGAAAGTGGCTTACGCCGCGATGATACGAAAATACCCGACATGTTTGCCTCCCGTAACGGTTCAGATGAGATGAACGGTTTGACAGAACAGATGAAAAGAGTTCGAAAGAAGTGTCTGCCAGTCGAAAGCTTGCGGTTTTTTAATCTTCGAGTCAAGTGTATTTTGCTGGAAACTGTGGAGATTCCACAAAATGCATGGTAAGCCCAAAAGGAGATCGGAAAGCGATGTGGTGCAAACGCTCCGTGGCTGAGGCTCCGTGGCTGACAATTTACAGGTGATCCCCGTCACGGGGTGTCGGGGCCACATTGAATACCCATTGTTTTGATGTTGCTGACTGGGTTCTTTAGCCTGACAATCACCCTTGATTGTCAGGCTCACAATTTCAACTCTGCATCGTTCAAATCGGAAGCAAGCAACATGTCACAGTCCTTCAGTACCAATCGCCGCGTTGTCTTGAACTCTCGGCCACAGGGTGCTCCCAATTCCGACAACTTCCGACTGGAGCGCGCGGACATACCAGAAACAGGCCAAGGGGAAGTGCTGCTACGAACGGTTTACCTTTCGCTTGATCCTTACATGCGAGGTCGCATGAGCGACGCTCCATCGTACGCGCCGCCGATTGAACTGAACGAGGTAATGGTAGGTGGCACGATTTGCCGTGTTGTAAAGTCTCAACATCCCAATTTTACCATCGGCGACTGGGTGTTGAACAATTCCGGATGGCAAGACTACGCAATCTCAGATGGAAGGGGACTGATGCAGTTGGGAAAGGAATTGGAACATCCATCGCGGTCGCTGGGTGTATTGGGTATGCCGGGTTTCACAGCCTATATGGGATTGCTGGACATTGGCCAGCCGAAATCGGGCGAGACCATTGTCGTGGCGGCGGCAACCGGTGCGGTCGGATCAGTGGTAGGTCAGATCGCAAGGCTCAAAGGCTGTCGCGTCGTCGGAGTCGCCGGTGGGCCTAAGAAATGCCAAGCCGGTGTCGCAACGTTTGGCTTCGATGTGTGCGTCGACCATTACGCGTCTGATTTCGCTCAACAATTGGCAAATGCTTGCCCTCAAGGAATTGACGTCTATTTCGAAAACGTGGGTGGAAAAGTGTTTGACGCGGTACTGCCGCTGCTAAACGTCAAGGCACGCATTCCGGTGTGCGGATTGATCGCAGGATACAACAGCACGCAGTTGCCCGACGGGCCGGATCGGTTGCCGCTGTTGATGCAAACATTGTTGGTACGACGCATCAAAGCACAAGGCTTTATCATTTTTGATGACTATGGATCTCGCTATCCAGAGTTTCTCGCGACCATGGGGCCTTGGGTGGAGGAAGGACAGATCAAATACATCGAGGACGTTGTCGACGGACTCGAAAACGCGGCTGAAGCATTTATCGGCCTGCTCGAAGGGAAAAACTTCGGCAAGCTTGTGGT
>JANLQO010000599.1:0-35516 GCA_031367855.1 Planctomycetia bacterium
TGCTTGCTTTGTTCGGGCGCAGACGTTGAAGCCCAAACAGGAGTGCAAACACCGGCAGCTCCAACACCGGCAGCTCCATCCAAGTCAACCGAGGCTTCAGGCGGATCCGAAGAAAAGCTTGTGACCTACCAACTCAAGCATGCCAAAGCCGCCGAGGTACTGAAGATCTGGCAGAAACTCCTTGGCGGTTATGTGCGCAGCATTACCGTTGATGAACGGACCAATTCGATAGTGTTGATTGCAAACGAAGCGACTGCCGATGAAGCACTAGCAACCTTGGCCCTGCTGGATGGCGAATTGCCAAGCTCAAATGGCATCAGTCCGTCACCGGAAGTTCACTCTCAACTGCCGCTTCGCAAGGTCACATAGGCCCGCAGGCTGCCGCCCGTTTCAGGCCTGCAAGGCTGATACATCTTTTGCCGGTGGTGTTAACCACCGGTTAAAAAAACTAAAACACAACCCAAAGCCCGATGGGCTGACACATCAATCGACTGCACGTAAATAAAGTTCGGTGAGTGGATGCGTCGGCGGTGTTAGTCCATGTAGGAGACCTGATCGCACTTTACTAAACATCCGGCGAGATGATCAAAGCCTCCAATTGAGCAACAACGGTAGCGAGCACATTGTCGGCGACGCGATACATTTTCTCTGCTCGCCGAGCTTTCCAATCGACGTTTCGTAGATGATCTGCGAGCACAATAGATTCTACGCCATCCGGTCCGATGGATGCGACTTCAAAGGCATAGCCTTTTCTTTGACGCGTCGCCGGACAAATCACACAAAGCCCCGATTTCCGGTTGTAGCTTTTGGGACTTAATACAAGTGCCGGACGACGTCCAGCCTGTTCGTGGCCAGCAACTGGGTTCAGAGTGATCCAGACCAAGTCGCCACGGTCGGGTACATACTGGGCGCGTTTCATTCCAACACCTCGCGACCGACATCTTCACCAAAATCGGTTTCGCCGTGCAATTGGGATGGCTTGCAGTTCTTCAGTAGATCGCGAAGACTTAGTTTCTGCGTTTTTACGGGACGGACTACCAATTCACCGTTTCGGACACTAAGTTCAACTTCCGCGCCGTCTCCAACCTCCAACTGCCCTGCCAGTACTGCCGGGATTCTCACAGCAAGACTGTTTCCCCATTTTTGAACTGTCGACATAGCCTTTTCTCCAGGAATGTTTCTACAATGAGTATACATGATAGGAATGGCTGAGTCGACCCGATTTATTACTTCCCTGCTGCTTGGCTTTTGGGTCGCATTCAGCAAAATAGTAAAATTTCTGACAGAATGCCTTGGGCATGATGCGAGGCTGGTCGCGGCGAGGTCTCTTGCGAGAAGTCCACCCACTTTACTGCCAACGCAAACGATAACTTAAATGCATATCCTGATCTCGCAGTTGGTACTGCACCAAATCGACGTTGGGGCTTTCGCTTACTTTTTCAAGGCCCAGACCGGCAAGCGGCGAGGGCGAGGACTTTCCGCCAATCAACTTGGGAGCAACGAAAACCTCACACTGATCAATCTGCTGACGATCAAAAAAACTACCAAGCAGTTCGCTGCCCCCTTCGACAAGCATGTTCGTGACGCTCATTTGTTGGGCAAGCATGTCTAACATTTCGCTAAGTCGCTGTTGCCGATTTTCGCTTGGACTTATCCAGACGTCACACCCAAGTGCTTCCAACACCGCAGCATTGGCGGAGTTTGCGTTTGGGCCTGCGCAAATCAACAGCGGTTCTATCCGAGCCGTTTGAGCCAACTGGCTGTGAACTGGCAATCGCAAACGAGAATCAACCACCACACGCAGCGCTTGTCGCACGCCGGCCGGTCGTGCCGTCAACAGCGGATCGTCGGCTAGGGCTGTACCGATACCCACGACAATTGCGTCGACACGTCCACGCAATTCATGAACCCACCGGCGGCTCGACTCGCCGGAAATCCACTGGCTGTGCCCGGTACGCGACGCGATCTTTCCATCGAGGCTCATGGCCCACTTAGCGATCACCCACGGCTTGCCGGTTTCAAGCCGTTTGAAGTACGGAGCATTCATTTCCAGGGCTTCGGTTTCCAGCAATCCAACATTGACCTTGATACCTGCTTCGCGAAGTTTAGCGAGCCCACCGCCATCAACAACCGCGTTTGGGTCGCGAGAAGCCGCCACCACGCGGGCAACCTTCGCCGCGATCAGGGAATCGGTGCAGGGCGGCGTTTTTCCGAAATGGCAGCACGGCTCAAGCGTCACATACGCGGTCGCCCCTGCGACGCTTTTCCCGCTCGCGTCCGCCAGCGCTTCCACCTCAGCGTGAGGTCCGCCAAATCTCCTGTGATAGCCCGAGCCGATTGGGACACCCTCTTGTACCAGCACACAGCCCACCATCGGATTCGGCTCGACGCAACCCTGGCCGAGTGCCGCCAATCGCAACGCCTCTTTCATCCAACGCTGATCAACTTCAGAAAATTCCGACATGGCTCGTTCGACAGTACAACAGGAGCGAGATTGAGTTAGCTAGCCTAGTGCCCGATGCGGTGTTCAATGCTAAATGACGCCTTCGCCGACAGCTAGGTATTGTAATCGAGCAGTAGAAGCCGATACTGAGGAAATAGCGGAGATTGACTCAATGAAAAATTGGCTGTGTATTCTAGTCCTCGTATCCTTCATCCGACTGCAGTTTGTCTGCTGTGGATCGGTCGAGCATTGGGAAACGCACCGGTGTACTTCCCATTCCTCAGCTGAGCCAGCCAAAGTGAAGAGCGTCTGTCACTGCTGCGACCTCGAAGCGGAACAACAAGCTTCCTCGTCAACGGACTCTGCCAGGCCCAACGCCGTCGAACGCATTGAAGCGAGTACTGCGTGCGACTGTCAATACTGCACTCAGGACCACTCCCATCTAACGCATTTGTTTGCCGCTCGACATTTGCTTGCCGCTCAATTGAGAAGCGTGTCCAGCCCGAAAGAGAATATTGAGTCGCTCGTCGCGCAGCAGGCGTTTCCAATAATTGCAGTTGCAAGTTCAGACTGCAATTTGCGGCCTAGGTTTGATCGACTAAATTGCTTGCATAAAGACGTTTCTATTCTTTGCCAATTTGGGCAGTTGCGCATTTGATTCCCAGCCGATTTGAATTGGGTCGGCTTCGCAGTTTGGAATCAAATGGAGTAATTCGCAATGATGCGCTCGTTAATGGCTTTCGCAATCGCCCTACAGCTCACGGCATCGGTTTTTGCTCAACAAACTAAACTTCCCGTAGCGGTGGCTGGGAAGTCGCCAGCCGCCGTGCACGCACATGGACATGATTCTCACGGACCGAACAAGGGCGATTTGCTGGAAATCGGTCGAGGTGAGTTCCATGCAGAGTTGGTTGTCGATGAAGAATCACAACAAATCATCGTCTACCTTTTGGACTCGACGCTCAAATCTTACATTTCGATCGACGCAGCCTTTTTGACGGTCAACTTCAAAGTTGGCAATAAACCAGTACAAGTCAAGTTGCTGCCCGTGCCACAAGATGCCGATGCTAAGAGCCTGTCCTCGCGATTCAGCCTCATCAGCCCCGAACTATTCGCTGCGTTGCACGATGCGACATCGGACGCGAAGTTATCGCTTCGAATTGGTAAAAAGTCCTACGTCGCAAAGCTCGCCCACGATCATCACCACGACCATACCGGTCGCAATCGCACGACAACAACGCCTGTCAAGCGTTAATCACATTGCCACTTACGCCAGAGTCCGCTGGTTTTTAGTTCTGTGTCAGGTCGAACCATGAAGTCTGCTTACAGTCGAATTACGCGATGGTTGCTAGCAATGCTGGCCACGTCGCTTATTGTCTACGCAGGCGGTTTCCTGCATGGTCGCTTTACCAAGGGATGGGGGCCGTTGGATCCGTGGCTTGCCACCGCCGAAGAGGATCACTCGGACCGTGATCCTGAATTGCATGACCATAGTTCGCACGACCACGCTTCACATGGGCTGGATGCACACGCGGATGAACATGCGCATGCGGGGGATGAACACGCGCACGGAAGCAGTAGTGCAAACTCGCTGGCGGTTTCGGAAATGGCTCGAAAGAACGTGGGCCTCACCGACGAATACTTGCAGCCTATTGAATTGCGGTCGTTTACGCGCACGCTGTCGGTTCCGTCGATCATTGTCGATAGTCCAGGACGCACACGTTTGCTAGTCAGCGCACCGATGACTGGCATCATTACGCACGTTCATGCCCTTACGGGTGAAGCGATCCAACCGGGCGATTTAATTTTGGAAATGCGATTGACACACGAAGACTTAGTGACTGCTCAGAAAGAGTACCTACAGACGCTGGGTGATCGCGACATCGAGCTCAAGCAGATCGCTCGTATCGAGGGACTGGCAAACGCGGGTGCGCTTTCCAACAAAACGCTGCTCGATCGCCAATTCACTCGCGACAAGCTCGAATCCCACCTCAGTTCTCAGCGTGAGGCCTTGCGGCTGCATGGGCTATCGGACAATCAAATAGCAGCCATCGACAAGGATCGTCGTTTGCTCACCGAGATTCGAATCGTTGCGCCCCATCCAGACGATCACTCTGAGGAAGAGTTGCATCTGAGCCTTAAGGAAAATCCATTACTGAGCAATGTTCAACCATCTTCCGAGCCCAATCCGTTCCGCGTGGTCAGTGCCAGCGAAGCCAACAACGCAGTGCAACCGCATACTGGGAACGACGATTCGCACTTGCTGGTGCTGCAAGATCTGCACGCGCAAAAAGGTCAGATTGTCAACGCTGGCGATTCTCTGTGCGTACTGGCTGACTACAAGGAGTTGCTGATTGAAGGGCAAGCTTTTGAGACCGAGGCGCATGTTATTGCCAAAACCAAGCTCGCGAATTGGCCGGTTGCCGCCCTGATCGGTGAGAATTCGCAGGCGATTCGGCTGGAGAATCTGGAATTGAGTCGCGTCGACAACGAGATCGATCCCGCGACCCGTACGCTGAAATTCTATGTGAGCCTACAAAATGAATTGATAGAAGAGAAACCAACGCCAGATGGTCTGCGGCATGTGACATGGAAGTACCGAACCGGCCAGCGCTTGCAACTGCTGCTGCCCGTCGAGCAATGGACCGAGCAGATCGTTTTGCCGATCGATGCGGTGGTCCGAGAAGGAATTGAGAGCTATTTGTTTCAGCAGAATGGCGACCACTTCGAGCGCGTTTCCGTGCACGAAGTGTATCGCGATCAAACCAACGTCGTCATCGCGAATGACGGGACGGTGTATCCAGGAGAGGTGGTCGCCCTGCGCGGTGCCCATCAAATGCAGATGGCTCTTAAGAACCAATCAGGCGGCGGGATTGACCCCCACGCTGGCCACAGCCACTAGCGTCCGAAAAGGGTTCTGACCCTTTGGAGGCAACACGTTTACACGATTGTCTTTGCTCGAGAGGGTCAGACCCCTTTTCGGACAGGCTCCTAGCATGCTCAACGCAATCATTCGATTTTCCTTACAACAGCGCCTGCTCGTCATCGCAGTCGCTTTGATTCTATCGGGTTACGGCCTGTGGACCGCGACGAGACTACCCATCGACGTCTTTCCAGATCTTGATCGACCCCGAGTTGTGATCATGACCGAAGCGGCAGGCATGGCGCCCGAAGAAGTGGAATCGCAAGTTACTTTCCCAATTGAAACCGCCGTAAACGGTGCCAATGGAGTTCAAGCGGTCCGCAGTACTTCCTCAATAGGCTTGTCGGTAGTGTACGTCGAGTTTGAATTCGGAACGAACGTGTTTACGGCCCGGCAGATCGTCAATGAACGCTTGCAAACCGTGACAGATCGTTTGCCCAAATCCGTGAATCCGCAATTGGCTCCCATTTCGTCCATCATGGGCCAGATTCTTGTGCTGGGCATGTGGAGCACAGATGAAAAGCTGAGTTCCATCGAACTGCGGACCGAAGCCGACTGGATCGTGCGGCAGCGCCTGCTGTCGATTCCAGGGGTCGCGCAAGTGTTCACGATGGGTGGAGGTCGAAAGCAATTTCAGGTGCAGATCGACCAGGATGCCTTGGTCAAATACGGCATCACGATCGATGAAGTTCGACAGGCGGTGGAAAGCAGCAATCAAAATGCCACAGGCGGTTATCTCAATCAACGCCCCAACGAACTGCTGGTTCGCGCCATCGGGCGCATACAAACGGTAGATGATCTCAAGAACATTGCGGTCACACAGCGAAGCGCTCGGCCCGTCGCGTTATCCATGATCGCAGAGGTCGTCGAAGCCGCCCAAACGAAACGGGGTGACGCTGCGGCCTACGTGCGCGAAGACAATGGCAACTTCAGCGGTGGGGCTGCAGTGGTGCTCACCATTAGCAAGCAACCTGGAGCCGATACGCGTGCCATTACTCGCGAAATTGAAAAAGCCGTCACCGAAATCCAATCCTCGCTTTCAGCCGGCATTCGTATCGAACCACTGTATGCGCAAAAGCATTTCATCGACCGCGCCATCGAGAACGTGCTCGCAGCGCTGCGCGAGGGCGGCATCTTGGTGGTGGTCATTTTGTTCTTGTTTTTGATGAACTTTCGCACAACCTTTATCTCATTGACGGCGATTCCTTTGTCGTTGTTGATGACGGTACTGGTATTTTATGGGTTCGGCTTATCGATCAATACGATGACCTTGGGCGGGTTAGCGGTGGCGATTGGCGAATTGGTCGATGATGCCGTCGTGGATGTCGAAAACATCTTTCGTCGACTGAAGGAGAACACAGCGCTCGAAAAACCGCGCTTGCCGCTGAGAGTCGTTTATGAAGCTAGCCAGGAAGTCCGCAGCTCGATTGTGTACAGCACGATCATTGTTTGTTTGGTCTTTCTGCCGCTTTTTGCACTTTCAGGCATGGAAGGTCGGTTGTTTACCCCCCTGGGCGTCGCCTATGTAGTGTCGATTCTGTCATCACTGGTTGTGTCCCTGACGGTAACACCGATTCTCGCCTACTGGTTGTTGCCGACGTCGCAAGCTGTAAAACATCAGACGGACAGCTGGTTGCTACGAACCCTGAAGTGGGCGGTGGCTTATGTGATTCGCTTTAGCCTGAGGTTTCCCTGGTTAAACATCGTTGCAGTAATCGCGATGGGTGTGGCCGCAGGCTGGTATGTAAGCGGTCTCGACCGAGACTTCCTCCCCGCATTCAATGAAGGCGCCATACAGTTAAATGTGCTGCTGCCGCCTGGCAACTCTTTAGCCACGAGTATTGAGACCAATCAAGTCGTCGAGGCTGCGCTGGTGAACAACTCGGATGTGCTGAACTTCGTGCGTCGCACCGGCAGGGCGGAATTGGATGAACATGCCGAGCCAGTTACGGCTAGCGAGTACATCATTGACCTCGACCCCCGCGCGCGGCACACCCGAGATCAGCAACTAAGCCGCATTCGCGATGACTTGGAAGCGATTCCTGGCATCGTCTATTCAGTCGAACAACCCATCTCGCATTTGATCTCGCACATGCTATCCGGAGTGAAAGCTCAAGTCGGTATCAAACTCTACGGCGATGATCTCGATAAACTGCGGCACAAAGCGGCGGAGGTCGAATCAATCATAAAACAGGTTCGCGGAGTGCGCGACCTATTGGTTGAACAGCAATCGTTGATTCCGCAGCTGAAAATTGAATACGATCGCAGCCAGCTGCTAGCTGCTGGGCTGACCGTCGGAGAACTGAATCGACTGATTGAAACCGCCATGAATGGAATTGTCGTGTCGGAAGTAATGCAAGGGCAACGTACCTTCGACGTAGTGGTCCGACTGAAAGAAGACGCAAGAGAGAACTTCGACGTCTTGCGGCGACTGCCGGTCGAGTTGCCGAGCGGTGGAAAAATCCCCTTGGAATCGGTCGCCAAAATCTATCAGTCGCTCGGCCCAAACATGATCCAGCGCGAGAAAATCCGGCGAAGAATTGTCATTCAATGCAACACCGCCGATCGCGGGCTAGTCGAAGTCGTTGAAGACATCCAAGCGAAATTGAAACCCCTGAGTGCATCACTGACACCGGGATACCGCCTTGAATTCAGCGGGCAATTTGAGAGCCAGCAACAAGCATCGCGCGTAATCACTTGGTTGTTCGCGATCGTTTTGGTGGGTGTATTCCTAACCTTGTTTGCCATGTTCCGCAGTACCAACCTTGCGTTGCAAGTCATGGCGGCCATTCCAATGGCCTTCATCGGTTCGGTGGCGGCCCTCGCCATGACGGGACAAACTCTCTCCATCGCCAGCATGGTCGGCTTCATCTCGCTCGGTGGCATCGCATCCCGAAACGGCATCTTGTTGCTGCAACACTATCTGCATCTAGTCAAACATGAGGGTGAGACATTCAGTCATGAGATGATCGTTCGAGCTGGGCAAGAGCGGTTGGCACCTGTGTTAATGACGGCGCTTACTGCGGGCATTGGCTTAGTACCGCTGGTGCTTGCCGCTGGTCAACCTGGCAAAGAGATTCTCTATCCAGTCGCCACCGTGATTCTCGGGGGAGTGTTTAGCTCAACGCTGCTCGACTTCTTTATTCACCCAGCTCTGTTTTGGCTGTTCGGTCAGCGCTCTGCGCAGCGAATGCTAGAGACGCAGCAAGTCGAAGTGCTTTAGTATTGACTCGTGCTCAGCAGTGTAGGCTGGGTTGAGGCACGAGGCCCACATTTTTGACTTATCGACGAGTGGGTTTCGTACCTCAACCCACCCTACCATTACAATGCAAACAGCCCAGGAAATCCTGGGCTGCTTCTATTTCACTGGGGTTCTATTTCACTGGGGTTCTATTTCACTCGGGTTCTATTTCACTCGGGCACTTCGATGTGTTCATCGGTAGCCGCTTCCCGTAGCTTGCTTAAAGCACGGGCTTCGATTTGCCGGATACGTTCTTTGGTTACGCCCATTTCTTCGCCTACTTCTTTGAGCGTTAGCGGTTCATGGCCGTGATCCAAGCCAAAGCGACGAATGATAATCTGCTGCTCGCGTTGGTCCAGTTTATTCAGAATGCGGTTGATCTGCTTCTGCCGTTGCTGCTGTGCCAATTCTTGAGCATAGTGATCGCCACGAGTATCCTGGTGAGCCATGAAGACTTCATCAGTAGCCGTGCGAAAGCGATCATTATGCTTGAACTCGTCCGGAATTGAGCGGGCAAAGTTCTTCATGATTGCCCAGCTTGCATAGGTGCTGAATTTGTTGCCACGTGCGTAGTCAAATTTTTCAACAGCGCGGAACAGCGACATGTTGCCATCGCTGACCAGCGAGAAGAAATCATCAGAACTCTTCATGTGACGCTTGGAAATCGATACCACCAAACGCAAGTTGGCTTGAACAATATGGTTCTTCACCTCTACTGACTGGCGGTAAAGTTGTTCGATTTCGTCCATCAAGCTAGCTGATGGCTCAGAAACATCCAGTTTGGCTCGCAAGCCGTTTGCGCGGAACTTCAAATAGTTCATCTTGCGGAACAGATGATATTCCTGTTCGCGTGTCAGCAGTTGCATATCGTACAAAGCGGCCAAGTAAGTTGGCAACCCACTCGGTGCTCGCAACTTGCGTGGAGGAATCATCGCTTCGGGCAGGTCACCCAAAATCTCAGCTTCAAGTTTCGGCGAAACTTTGGTGAACGACTCGTTTACAATAAAGTCGAGCGGCAGTTGCATAATGCTGGCCGCACGTTGCTCATTGAGAACGCGAACGATCGAACTGCGTGTGCGACCAAACTGACGCGTTAACTGGTTGATGCCTACGCCTCTACCAAATTGTTGATAAATGCTAAGCTTGTCAGCGTCCGTCAATACTTCACGATGGTCAGGAAACACGGCTTGGTCGGGATGGCGACGGTCATGATTCTTGAGAGTGTAACGAATCGTTTCGGCACTGCGTCCAGTCGCTTCGGCCACGCGCCGCGACACTTCGGACAGGTTGGCTCCGGTGATAGCAACTCGACGGGCGCGTTCGATCACTTCGGCGCGCTCATCGTGAGTTAGCTGGCTAAAACGCTCGCCGCGACGCACTCGTTCGCGATTTCGAGTCACAAAGCGCTCCACACTGCTATGCAAAAAACCAACTCGCTTGCGTCCGTCGCAGACAAAGCGTCGGCTGACCAAACCTTGATCTCGCCAACGCGAAATGGTCTTGGTCGAAACATTGAACATGCGACTCAGATCTTCGACCGTGTGGACTGGCTCGCCAGTTTCTTCAACCTTTAGATCCAGCGAATCGGACACATCTTCGACGAACAATCGCAAGTCGTGCGCGGCATCATCGCCGCTGACCATCTTGCGACCACTCTCTTCGGGGCGGAAGTCCGTCACCCGAAAGTAGATGAATTCGTACGGATAATCTCGAGCCAGATCCAATTCGCCGAGCAATCTTTCAGCTCGTGCGGCTTGTTCCATGCGTTTTGTGCGAGGAGCAAATCGAACTTGTTGGTCGCGCAATTCTCTAAGTACTGCGATGCGATAATCTTGGTGCATCTAACTGCCTTATTCCCTGCTTGCGAGTAAGTGTCAATCCATTCCTTGCGGCTTCCGACCGCCGACACCTAACCACGCGGCTGGGTTGAACTCCATCCTAGAGCTCGTGACTTGTATCAATCCCCTTGCCTAACGCGTCTCTATAGCTTAGCAGCCACGGCTAGTGGGTGGAAAGCAGACAACTAACAAACTTGTTTACACATAGGCAATACGTTCGAAGTTGCCTAAGAGTTTCATTTGTTGCCCGAGTTCGCGATCGGCATTGGAAAGTAGATGCAAAACTGGGGCCATTAGTTCGGCAGAAGGTGGCCTTACCGAAGAAAATGGCACAAACATCGGAAAATATGGGCGATAACTTTTTCCCATTGCCAAATCAGCCTCCTTCCCGCATCCCTTGCTTTTGTAAGAATGTCCAACTCGACTGCAATTTTGACACAGAATTCTCAAAGTGAGAATGCTAGCATGAGCATCGTAAAGTAGGTTTAACCCGCCATCTTTTCTACTTAGAAAGCTTCGCAATTGCCGACAAAGAGAGAGTATCCCGAAAACTCGCTTGTTGTCCTGGAGCTATCGAATGCAAAACGAATCTGCGTTCAACGTCAACACAACCGCCATGTTAACCCGTCGACAAATCTTAGCTTGGTCCAGCGCAGCTCTCGGAATAGCCGCCACATCCCAGGCCGCAACGACTTCATTCGGACAAACTCCAGCCAAGCCCGTTACGGCTCGCAACCGCATGTTGGTCCGCCCATCTGAGATTACAGAGCTGAAGACACGGAACAAACTGGTTTTGGAATTGGAAGGCAAGTTGCTTGTCAACGAACCAGACACGAAAAGCAAACAAAAGCATCGCGACGCAGCCGTCAAAGCCAAGTCCACGGTCGACTACTACGAATTCGCAGCCTACGACAACCACAATAAAGTCGTGTCAGCCGCCAGGGACTTTCTCGAAGCCGAAGCGGAACACTGGGTCGCAGGCAACACATCGTCCAGCAAACTTCGGGACGCATGCAAACAAACGGTGGTGATCCAACACGCAAACCAATGGCAGCAATTTTGCCAATCTGAACCATTGTTGGTCACCGAGGTCGAATTGCTGCTAGCGCCAATCAACACTAACGTCATCGAATTATTGCTGCCCGAGTCGCCGGCCAAAGTCAGTCAACCTTGGTCGATCTCCAAAGAAGCGGCTCGCGAACTCTTCAACTTGGATGCGGTTCACGAATGCTCGTTGGTCGCCAGTATCAGCAAAGTGGAGGAGGGAGTCGCCTCCATCGATTTGAACGGCACCATCCAAGGTACCGCCAACAGCGTAGGGACCGAACTGCAGATCAAAGGTAATTTTCAAGCCAAACTTGCTAGCCAATGTGCGATCGTGTCCTGGATCGGATTGGCGATTCAAGAAAAGCGGGCGATCAGTCAATCCGAACCGGGTTTCGACATCGTTGCCCGCATTCGACTGATTCGCGAAGAGCAGCCCCACGAGTGGAGCGTGGATCGTGAGAAGTTGCTCGAGCTGAGCGCCGCCAATCATGACTCACAATTGACAATTAAACTAGGTTCGGCCATGGGACGCTACGCCTTTCTTGCCGATCGCCAATGGAAAACCTACATCGACACCGGCGAAGAAGCCATCTTCCGGCTGATCCAGAACAACTCCATTGTGGCCCAATGCAATGTGACACGACTGCCAAAACTGGATGCCGGCAAGCAGTTGACGCTCGCCGCCCTTCAGCAAGAAATTCGCCAATCGCTGAAGAACAACGCTCCGATGATCGTTGAAGCATCGGAGCGAGTGACGTCGAACAAACTGAAACTGATGCGAGTTCTGGTCTCTGGCCAGTCTGAAGAGGTTCCCGTTCAGTGGGTTTACGCTCACCTGTCCGACGACAGCGGTCAACGTTTGTCCCTGGTTTTCACTATGGGTGCCAATGTCGCCGAAGTCTTCGCCGGTGCGGATGAACAAATCTGCAGCACTTTCGAACTCTATCCCGCGCCGACTCCCAAGGCCGATGCAGACAAGCCTGAAGAGGCGCCCAAACTGAGCAACACGCCCACACTGGCCCCAAAACGGTAGAGGCAATTTGCTAGTGGGTCGCTCCTGCCGGGTGCGACCATCACCGAGGCGCGTACTACCGGGATAGCTTGCATCGAACAACCTCTGGCCGCACCCGGCAGGACAACGCTATGAAGCATTTTCGTCAGCGAATTCGTTCGTTTTTAGACTACTGGTACTTCATGGTCGCATCCGGCAGATGCGACCCACCGCGGGGTCACTCCTGCCGAGCTTGCTGAGTGCAATCTTGCGACTTGTGGTAATGCCAAAAAAATGCTTCACAGTAATGCCGGCAGGAGTGACCCACGTAAGGGATGCTGATTGCAAAGTGCCCCATTTGCAAACCACTGCACGCTCACGACAATCAGGGAACGGGCGCACAGCGCAGCTTGACAGTGTTCGGCTGATTCTAGAAACGCACAAAACTCCATGTATGATTCCAATGAACCCCACGAACGTCCGTGGCTTTCGCCACGCGTGATGTCGCTTTGCTTACTGGGTCTGGTCCTGGCCCAAGCAGCGCAATTGTTTCTCTTTCGCAGCCGCGCCGTGCGCGAGTCGACTCCGATCGTGCAACCGCGCGGCGATTTGGCGGAAGATGAAAAGTCGACGATCGAGCTGTTCTCCAGAGTCTCTCCCATGGTTGTGCATATCACGACCAATACGCTTGAAAGAAGCGGTTTTTCACGCAACGTACAAGAGGTTCCCAGTGGAACTGGTTCTGGTTTTTTTTGGGATGATCAAGGGCATATCGTCACAAACTACCATGTGATCAAAGATGCGGACACCACCACGGTTTCGCTGGCAGATCGTTCATCCTGGACTGCGAAGGTAGTGGGTGTCGCCCCCGATAAGGACATCGCCGTACTTAAAATCGACGCTCCACTCGAACAACTGAAACCCGTCACCATCGGCACTTCCGCCGACATTCAAGTTGGCCAAAAGTCGTTTGCAATCGGCAATCCCTTCGGTTTAGATCAGACTCTGACGACCGGCGTTATCAGTGCGCTCGGCCGCGAAATCGATTCGGTAACTGGCCGCAAAATTTCCGATGTCATTCAAACAGATGCCGCTATCAATCCAGGCAACAGCGGTGGGCCGCTACTCGATAGTGCCGGGCGCCTAATCGGCATCACCACCGCCATCTACAGTCCATCTGGAGCTTATGCGGGAATCGGTTTTGCCATTCCCGTCGACATTGTGCGCCGCTACGTTCCAGAATTGATCCAATACGGTCGATTGATTCAACCCACGCTTGGCATCACCATCGCCCGCGGTGACCGGTTCGATTTGGGTGGCGTCTTGGTAGTGAGCGTTGAACCACAAAGCTCTGCCGAAGCAGCGGGTTTGCGTCCTACCATGCAGGACCGCTATGGACGCATCATCCTGGGCGACATTATCTCCGCAGTGAACAAGCAGAAGGTTCGCACTCCCGACGACTTTCTGACGCTTCTCGAGAAGTATAAAATCGGAGAGTTTGTTACTTTGACGGTCCTGCGCGGTCGAACCCAGACCGACCTGAAAGTAAAGCTGGTCGAGCGACTGTGAGTCCAGCCAAAACTGCATTGAGAGAATCGATACATGCCGCCTGGTAGTCTCGCCACAGTCTACCGCCTGCAAGCGGAATGGCCTGATTGACTTCGATTTCGATCCCAGCATAACAATCCGCAGGAACGAGTTTACGCATTGTCGTTGTGAGCCCATCTGTGTTGCCGCGATATGGGTAATTCAATCGCACTCGTGGTTCCAGCTTCGACTCACGCAGCGATGTGCGCCAGTGACTGCTTAACTCCGATTCCCATCTACTGGCTGGATCGTAAAGCAAGCTGACATCGGCATTGCGAACTGTGCCGTGTAACTGTGGCGTAAAACTATGTACACCCACGTGGAGAACGCGTTCGCCTGAGGCGACCGCCTGCTTGACCGAATCGATGATCTGCTGGCGATGCGGGGTATGAAAAACGTCCAGCATCCTGTGCTTCTCAGCCAACGGCAGAGTGCGCGTGATCTCAGAAAACACGCTGCGATGATGGGGGCTGCGATTGAGGTCAACCAGCAAACGCGTCACCGTGGCCAAATGCAATTCACATGCGAGCTCCCGCTGCCAAAGTTCCGCCAACTGCTTCGTGCCCGGATCCCAACCGCGATGCGTCTGAAGTAGTTCGCGATGGGGTGCGAACAACTGACGATACTCCTGCGGCACTCTGTTGCCGCCGTGTTCACAGCTCAGCAGTACAGTCAGCGGACGAAGTTTCATGCAATAACCAAGCTCGGGAAAACGTCGTCAGCGAGGACGATTGAGCCGCTAGAAACACCATGGCTTGAAGAACCCAGGCAACTTTGCGCTCCGATTTTTTGTCTGGTCATGCTTCCTCGCTGACGCGTCGGGTTACGATATCTTCTACGCAATGGTGCAGTTGGGCTTATTCCGCAGTCTGCTAGTGCATGCGCTGTCAAGTCGAATATGAGCCCGCTGGCGTAGTGGCGATGCTTTCGCGTATGCTGCTGCCAGACCATTTCTAATTTAGCTGATTTGAAAAATCATGAAACCCAACGTGGAAACCCCAACCCTTGTGCGTCCGACACCCTCACCACTGCGCCGAGCCATTTTACGAGGCTGTGCGATCATCGCGCCACCCTTGATCACGCTGCTGCTGTTGATTTGGATCGCAACGGCGGTGGAAGATTACGTTTTGCGACCGCTTGAGAAAGCCGGCCGAACGATGCTGGTTTGGGCCGCGCAGGACATCTTGGAAGCGCCACCCGAAGGTGCCGAACTGGTCGCGGTAGACAATCCAGCCCTGGGTTTTAAATTCGCGGGCAAGAATTATGTGCAACCACCCTCACATCGCAGGTTCATCCCTGAATTCGTACTTGTGTACGTCAATAACAATGTTGACTACCTTCCCAGCGATATGCAGGACCCCAAGACCTCCATCGCGTATTATCACGCTTACGTCCGCATGCAATACATGCCGCGCTGGATCACTTTTCCACTACTGCTGCTCGTCTTGTTCAGCACGCTGTTTTTTGTTGGACGCTTCCTCGCTGCGGGCGTGGGTAGGATTTTCGTAAATCTTTTCGAACGCGCGATCACGTCGCTACCAGTGGTTCGAAATCTCTATTCGTCGGTAAAGCAAATGACCGACTTTGTACTTACTGAACGCGATATTGGCTTCACGCGTGTGGTTGCTGTCGAGTATCCTCGGCCAGGTATTTGGGTGCTAGCGTTTGTCACCAGCGAATCGATGCCAACTCTGGAACGAGCCACCGGAGAAGAAATCTCAGCACTATTCCTACCGACTTCGCCGATGCCCATGGCTGGATTCAGTGTCAATTGCCGCAAACGCGACCTGATCGATCTCGACATGACGATCGATCAAGCCGTTCAATACATCGTCAGTTGCGGAGTTGTCTGCCCACCGCCAGTGACTCTGCAATCCACCGCGGCTCCACGGATAGAACCGATTATTTAGCGATTGACAATGCACCTTTACCTGTTTTCGTTGACCTCTACTTGAATCCCAGGTCAAACAAGTTTGTATTCATTCCCTGGGATTTGGATCTGTGTGGCTGACTATTGATGCATCCGCCCGTGTGCCACTGGCATGGCCGGCATGGCCAGTGCGATCAGCGGAAGTGACTTTAACAACCAACACACGTACCAATGAGAACAGACGATGCCCAGTAGTTGCCGAAGTTTTCATGGCTCAAGTACGATGGTCTTACTAGTGACAGTGTTACTTTGGCAGCTTCGAATTCGCGACCCAATCCATTTGATGAACTCATATTGCGATCGCGACAATTTCTTCGTTCGCACTGGGCCATGCCAGTGGCACACGGAATTGGTCCGAATCAGCTGAAGTGAGTCCCCTTGTGGCTGTCCAAAAACTACGATCGCGAAAAGTCAAGCCGAATCAATAGAACATTTGCATGGCCGATTATAGTCCGGAGGTTTTACCTGGCGTTTTCGATTCTATAACGTTCCAACAATTGCGTCAGCGATACTGGGACCTTCGAATTGATATGTACAATACTCAACCGGATCTCCGCGCGGGTTAACTGTTCACCCGCCGCAGCATCGCGCTGCCTGAGGCGTGTGCCTTGATACACGGCCGACAAGAATAGTGGCACACCGAATCAACCAATTCTCGTCAGTGCCACCTTGGTCGCAGCGGTTACCAGCGAGAAGCCTTAAAGGATCGCCAGCGGGTTGCGAGCTTGCTCTAGAGTACCGCGGGTGACACCAACTCGGTTGTGGGCTTTGAGCTGTTGCCAAACCTGAGTGCCGTGCAAGCGGCCCGCTAGGAGCGCTTGATAGAGCTTAACTAACTCAGTCGTCGTGCTGGCTTCGGAATCTCGAAGCAACTCGATACGGAAGTTGCGCACCCCGCAGTTCAGCAACGACTCGACCGCTTCCGCTCCGCTCTGCGCCACGCCGTTATAAAGCGTATTGCGGCAGCCGATGTCGGCATGCAACACGTGTTCCACTCCCACGCGATCGCGCAGCTTGACATCGTGCCGATCGCAGGGTCGACCGCAGTCGCTCTTGTTCTTGCCTGGGCTCAAGACGCTGCAAAATACACAGTGCTCCATATGGAACATCGGCATATGCTGGTGAATGACCACTTCCAGCCAGTGCGATGGCGTGTGCTTGGTCAGTTCGATGAGTTGATCGCGATTCAAGTCGTAGGAAGCGGTGATTCTCCGTGCACCCCAGGCAATCAATTGCTCGGCAGTCAGTGGATTGGTGACATTCATCGAGAAATCGCAAACGAAAGGGATGTTGGCGGATCGACAGTAAGCCAGAGCGGCTAGGTTCCGAACTAACCAGCCATCCGCTCCACGTTTTTCAATTGCTTTGAATAATCCGTCTTCGCCAGGCTTATGAATACGCAGTGTGGCGAGGAGAATGCTGCAACCGGCGGCGCGAGCGAGCGCGACCGCTTGATGGTATTCTCGCAAGTCATGAAAGTCGGCGATCAAGTGCTTGCTGCCAGTAGCGATGACCTGCTGAAGTTGCTGGAGGCTGCGACAGAGCACATGGAGGAGTGGATCCAAAGCTATCGAGTCGGGCTGCACGGCGTTATCGTTGACGCGTGCCAACATGCGTGGGACGACGGGTTCTTCCGCACACGTTAACTGTGGCGGCATCCGCGCGACTTCGAGTCGTTCGACAAGCTCGTGACGCAGCTGTCCAAGTACGCTAAGCGGGACCATAGGTGCGCCGTCGATGCGTGCGGTCAGTTCGCGCAGACGATAGACGCTGCCGCCGAGTCGCGAGAACTGCGCAGTCAGCGTCTCTTCCGTAGTCGCGTGTTTACGAGCCAACTCGGGGATGTGTTCCGATTCGTATTCCACTTGGATACCATCGAAGCAAACCGCTGCTATGCGGATCGGCGCGCCGACGCAAACGTTGACCTGCAAATCAACGTCGACGCGTTTGACTGGATCGGCGGTTTCAAAACTGCGACGCAAGCGTTTGGTTAGCTGCGGATCATCGGTCTTCCAGATCTTCAGCCCGGCCGCCAGTGATTGAGCCGCAATCGCGCCGTGTTGCATGCGGATTTCGGTCAAGCCAGATTCAACTCGGTCGACTCGCGTTTGATTCTGAAACAGTTCGTAGACTCGGCCACCAAATTCTTTTCCTGCGAAACGATCGCCTTCTATGACGATGCCATCACCTGTGGCGAGAGCGCTAGTCAAGTTCGCATGAATGGATTCTTCAGTAGTTTGCTCGATGGTTCCAATCAACACACCGCGCTTCGCGCTGCCGGTGCCGGGTACCAAACGCTTGTGATCGCAGCCCTCCAACCAGCCGGGCGAAAAACCTCGCGAAAAACTGAGTTCTAATTCTTGCTGCGCTTCGGCGGTCAGCCGAAGCGGATGCGCCGCCAGAGCCGCGTCGATGGCGGCGCGGTAATGTTGACAAACATTAGCAACGTACTCGGGGGTCTTCAGTCGCCCTTCAATTTTGACAGAACAAACACCTGCATCCAATAGAGCTGGGATCAAATCATGAGCCGCTAGGTCCTGAGGGCTGAGCAAGTATTTCACATCGCCGAGTTCTTTGAGCTCGCCATCGCAAAGCAAATCATAAGGCAAACGGCAAGCCTGCGCGCACTGGCCGCGATTGGCGCTGCGCCCTCCCAGCGATTCGCTGGTCAAGCACTGGCCGCTGTACGCGACACACAGTGCGCCGTGGACAAAAACTTCGATCGGCATGCTGGTTTGACTGGCGATCTTGCGGATCTCGTCGATCGAGAGTTCCCGCGCCAGCACTACGCGCTCGACTCCCAGTTCGCGAGCTTGCTCGATCGTCACTGCGTTGGTCAGCGTCATTTGCGTGCTGGCATGGACAACTAACTCAGGGCACAACTCGCGAATCAATCGCACGACACCTAGATCTTGTACGAGCACCGCATCAACACCCGCCGTAGCCAGCAATCGCAAATTTACTTCCAACGAAGGCAATTCGTCGGTGAACACAAGAGTATTGAGCGTCACGTAGCCCTTCACCGCCTGGCGATGCAGCATAGCCATCAGTTGACGAAGTTGTTGAACGTGAAAGTTGGCGGCTCGGGCCCGTGCGTTGAAACCGACGTCGAGCCCGAAATAGATCGCGTCGGCACCGTTCTCCACCGCTGCTCGTGCGCACTCCCAATTTCCGGCAGGTGCGAGCAGTTCCATTTGTCGTAGAGCGGTTTGAGTCATCGATTATCGCAGTGCTTGGACAGTTCCGGGCGGCTAGTGCACTGTCAAAGTCGAAAACGGGGTTTTGTTTAATCAGCCGGGACGCTCTCGTGAGCGTCCGGTTTTTGTAATGTAAACCGGGTGCTAACGCACACCGGCTGATCCCTGTTTACCAATTTGGCAGAGCACTATTGTTTTACAGTCGCCATTATCAGCTTAATTCCTTGGTTGGATAGGTTTAATTTCTAGGAATGGGGTGGGTTGTCGCGAAAGACATCGAGAACGCGAAAGTAACCAAGTCGAATGGGCCCTGCGGCAGCGCTACTTTCGTTTTATGGCCTGTCCCCGCTCCGCTAGCGATCGGAAATAGGCTTCGATTTGTAGGCGGTAGGCGGGGGAAACAGTCTCGCGCTGACTCTCAAGCATGTTTTCGGAGGCTTGCTCGCGGAGTTTGCCCCAGTCGGCACCGACGCGATTGACATCGAGGACTTTGACGGCGACGGGGCCTTGAGGATCGACATTGGCAGATGTGGATTCGGTAGCCATGGCTCGGTCGGCATTGGGTTGCGGAGCGGGTTGGCGATTGCGACTAAGTTGTGAGGAGATCTGCTGCGCTGCTGCCGCCAAAGTGCTCGGCGTTTGTTTATTAGGGGACGTAGAGGCGGTTTGGCTGGCCGCATCGTTGTCTTTCTGTCCGAGATTCATTTGACGATCAAGCTCGTCGAGCAACTGCGCGAGCTGTTTTGAATTTAACAAATCGGACTCGGACTCGGGCTCGGCTGCAGTTTGGCTTTTACCCGATTTGCTGGCTGGATTCTTCGATGTAGCGAGCATCGCACGGAGTTGATCGGCGCGGCTGCGGATGGCGGTATCTGCGGCTTGCAAGTTGCCCAGCGCGTCCTGCGTGATGTCACCGCTGGCTTGACCGGTGGTGGCATCAGGACGTTTGGAGTTCTCGATAGCGCCCGTCAGTGCCTGTTCCGCGCTACGGATTTCGTGCGTGTTCAATTCAGCAATTGCTGCGGACTGCGTGGCGAGTTGCTGGCTGGCTGGCTGGCTTTTGAGTCGCAGTTCGTGGCGCGAGGCTCGCGACAGGTCCTCAGCAGAATCCTGTACGGACAGGTGAACCGCACGTTCTTCTTGCGAACTATTCTGTAACTGAGCCACATTCGCCTCGGGCTTAAGTGCACTTAAAGATGCTTCTTGCCAGGCACCCAGCTGCTTGGCTAATTGATCGCTGCGTTCAGCGGCAGTACGAGACAATGCGGATGCAAGCTGTACACTTGGGTTGATGGAATCTAGATCGGCCTGTTTCTTGTTCGAGACTGCGTCACGGCTTTGGATCGCTGCGTCAACGCGCTGCATCATTTGCTGCTTGGCCTGCGTGGCGGCGTGCATTTGAGCCTGACCGTAGCCCAGGTTGCGTTGAGCGTCGTTGAGTTGTTGCTTTAGGCTTGGGTTATCGGGATGTTTGTCGACTTCTTTTTGCAGGTTGGTCAGATGTTGCTGCAATGATTTCTCTCGCTGCTCGACCTGTTTGAGCTCATTCTCGGCTTGGCGCAGCAGTTGTTGCTGTTGGCGTTCGGTCTGTTGCAAATTAAGTACATCATGTTGTGAAATGCGCCGCTGTCGGTCCTGCATTTCACGTCGGCGATTAGCGAGGTCTGCGTCGTTTTGATGAATCTCCCGCCCACTTGCGTCTTGCAGCAATTGGGAGGTCGAATTGAGCGAATCACTGGCGGTCTTTAGCGACTCTGCAAACGCTGCGGCCGTTGCTCGAATCTCAGTAAACGTCCGATCGGAATTAGCCTTTTCAGCTGCAGCGAGCGAAGATCGAAGTTGATTTTCCACCGATTCTATTTGCTTTTGCGAAGCTTCCTCTTTGCCAGCTCCTGACGTCCATTTGGCCTCCGAGACGAGCAGACCCAAAACTTGATTGATGTTCTCACGCGCTGATTGTAGATCTTGCAAGAGGATTTTCTTTTGTGCTTGCAGGCGTGGATCCGAGGACTCAAGCGCGGGCGGTATTTTCTGTTGTTGGTTAGCGGCACGGTCTAGGCGGTTCAGCGCTTGTTCGGCCAACTCTTGCGATATACGAGACATTTCTTGCTGCATAGGTGGACTCTTGGTGAGCTTCTGTTCTAGTTGCCGCAAGACCTCGTCCGGTTTCGCAGCCGCCAACTCTGCCAACCGGGCGGCTTCGTTATAACGCTGCTGAGCCTCAGCGCTACCGCCTAATTCTTCGGCGAGTTGCATCAGCGATTGCGAGACGCTCTGCTCATTGTGCTCCTCAGCATTTAATTGGCTGCGGGCGTCGAAATGCTGAGCTAGTTGGTCGAGTCTGTCGGCGGCACCGGCCTGTTGATCTGCAGCCGAATCGAGCAGCTTGGTTCTCTCGGAAGGCTCCACCGGTCCAGTTACCGATTGCACTGATGCATCGATTTGTTCTTTTGCCGAATCCACAACTGCCAAGGCTGCATCGGCTTCGCGGGCGTTCAACAACTGCTGCTGCTGAAGCAAATTCTGTGCATCCGCGTGATCGACCAGCGCGTCTCGTAGCTCGGCAATGGATTGCTCGGTTTGTTGCTGTTCCGAGTGCAATTGCGCTAACTGAGTTGATTCGTCGGCAATCTCCTTGCGCTCTACGGCTTTGGCCAAAGACTCGGTCTGTTGTTGCAGTTCCCGAGTCGCGCTGGCCGCTTTCTGCGCCAGCTCGCTGAGAGAGGGAGCTTGCTCGGCCAGTTTCGCACGGGCTAGCTGAATCACGGGATCCAGTTGGCTATTGGCTAAAGCGAGTTGTTCACTGAGTTGATTCAGTTCGGCGGCGGCAGAGACTGGGGGACGATTTTCCCAGCGACGACTGTTGATTTTTTGACCGGCTTTGGCATTTGCATCATGCCATCGCAGTCGTTCGATGCTGTCGACCAACTCGTTGGATACTTTGGCTTGACGCAGCAGCTTCACTGCGTTCTCAAGTCGCTCCCCGAAGCTATCATAAAGAATGGGGTGATTGACCATCGCGTCCGTTGTGCTGAGCGCCCAGCGTTCGCCGCGTAGAAGATCCTCAAGTAACGCCATGGATTCTTTAACACCGTGCGCGGCTTGAAGCGTTTCCAATGCGCTGGCAGTTTCAGTCACCGCCCGCTGCTGATCGGATTTAGTCAGGCTGTCGTTTAACGTAATTTCGCGAATCGCGCGGGCTGCATTGCCTAGGTCGCTGGCGAACTCTCTATCACCTTCGTTCCGCGCACGGATCAACGTTCGCCTGTCGCTCAAGTTCTCCAGAACCGCGTCGGTAGTGGCTGCACTAATGTCAACACCGATATTGGCTTGCGGCAACAAATTCGCGATCGCTCTATGCAGTTGATCGACCGGTTGCCCAGCAAATTCAGAGAAGCGGCGGTGGCCGTTGATAATTGCATCGTGCAATCCACCATCGAACCAAGCAGCGTTTTTCATTTGCGACAGGCTCTTTTCAATCTGCTCAGCCAGTTTTTTCATCTCAGCCAGGTCAGCCTTGGGATTCAATGCGTCCAGTTGATTGACCAGATTGCTGATCGCATCCGCCGATTGTCGAAGCCGTTGCTTGGTATCTTGCCGTACGCTTGGCAACGCATCCAACATCGACTGCTGAAGTTCCATCAACTGACGCGAAAGCACCATCGCTGCTCGGTGGTTTTGCTCAAGGTTCGAAGAAGCTTCGGGGTTTGAATTGCTTTCGCCAAAATTTGCAAACAGCTGTTCTAATTTCGCCACTTGCTCCGACAGGCGTCGTCCAACGTCCTGGCTGACCATCGAGCGGAAGAGGGTGGCGGTCGTCTGACTTGTTTGTTCGAGGCGATTTGAATGCTGTGCGAGCTCTTTCTCTCGATCCACGCGTCGCGTGGCAGGCAGTTGATCGGCAGGCTTGACAAGTTCTTTTGCAATCGCCGCCAACTCGCTGGTATTCCTTAGTTTGAGCATCGACAACGTCTGACCCGCCTGCTCCAGTTCCAGCAAGCTCGCGCTATCTTCAGTTTGTGAAGCCGCTTGCTCGATCAATTTCAACAACTTTGGAATCTCGACTCTCGTTAAAGCAGCGAGCGCATCGGCCGCGTCCACAAGCTTCGCACTTTGATCTGTAATCTGGTCGTCGCTTTGTGGTAGTGACTTTGGCTTGGCTAATTCCTGAACCGCCTGTTCCTGTTGCCCGATGCGTTGGGCAAACGACTCAAGTTCTGTTGCGACCGTCTGTCGCAGTCGTTCCGCTGGGGTTGGAAAAACAGTGATCGTCGATTCTGAAACGAGAAACTCGATAATACTTGATTCGACTGTTTGGCTCAGGCGGTCCTCGGCGACCAGCTTCATTTCGACTACGTCTCCCACCAGCACTGAAAGCTTCAAGAGGTCCATCTGCCAAGTCGCTTGTGTGCTGCTACGAATGCCAGTCAAGGATTGCTGAACGTCGCTGGCTGCAGGCTTCAACGATTCGCCCGCCACTACGGATTCTCGCCATGGGCCATCGCGGTTGATGCGAGTCAGTTGTTTTAGCGATTCAACGGGCATTTCATCTTGAATCTGGGCGGCAAGCCTAAGGATCTGGTCGGGTGCAACCGTTTGTCGCGGCAAAACAGGCTGCGTCCAAGCGACGTCGGGTTTCAGATCCATAATCGCGTCCACAGAGTACGATGGGCTGAACTCGTTTACGAAACCGGTTACCGCTGATTTCAAATGAACTCGATAGGTTCCGCTTTGTTCCAACGTGAACTCGGTAATATAGAGCCCTGAGGCAACGTCACTTTCCAGCTTGTGCGACTTTTCGTACCTCTCTACACCCTCAGTTCCGCTGGTGGACTGCCAGTGCAGCTCCGCGACGCTGACGGGTTGACTCAACTCCACCGCGAGTTTCACATGAGTGCCGACAATCGCTCGAATGTTGCCATCGGAGTTGTCTTGAACAACCTGAGCCAGCTTTGAGTAGGCGGGTGGCGTCAGCGTTTTTGTGAATTGAAGTACACTTGGTCTCGGTTGCGTTGTCAATCGATGCCAGGCCGTTGAAGATCTGTCAGCGGTGACGCGGTACTCGATCCAAGGTTGGTCGGTACTGAGCGTCGCATGATAGCGCATCGCCGTCTGGCCGCGATCCCTTTCCAGGGGATCAATTCTGGGTTGAACTTGCATAGAAATATTCGCTGCGTCGCCGTCGATCGATCGACTTTCGATCAGAACCAAGCTAGGCGCTGGTCCTTCGACGCGCGCGACAATGGCTAGGATATCTCCGGCAGCAATGATTTGCGAATTGGGTTGCGGTTCCTCGATCGTTATCGCGACGCGGGCGACGCGATCCAGATTTGCAGCGGGCATAAGTGCGCGCGCGACACGGTTCATCCAATGCAATTGTGGAACAAAACCGAGCAAAAGAAAAACCATCAAGGCTGCCATGGCGGCGAGCAACCATTTGCGCACTAGGTACCAGGGCAATAATCGGCGAACGTCAACAGGCGCGATCAGTTGACTAACCCGCCTTTGCAAAAGCTCTTTGAAGGCATGGGAGTCGTGTAGAGGTTCGCGGCCAGTGTCCGCCAATTCAACAGCGGTCAGGAGGTGTTCGCGTAGGCGCGGATCAGCTGCTTCAAAGCGTTGGGCCTCGGACTGGAGAGGCTCGCGCGCATGCAGCGGACGCCAACAACTCCAAAACCAAGTTGCCAGAGTAAGCGAGTAAACCAAGCCACTGGCTGTCCACCGCATAAAATCGTTGGTCGAGATCGCATCGATAATCACTGCCAGGAACACCGCTAAGACAAACACCGTGATGACAGCCGACCAGCCGCGTGAGGCAGCCAGCGCAATGCGGCGACGCCGGAACTCTTGCAATCGCTGGTAGGTGATTTCATTCAAGGTTGAGCTCATATCAATCCCGCCCGTTTTCGCAGCCACCATTCAGTTACTAGAAGAATCATCGCGGCAGTAAACCACCAGTAGGTCTGCCACAGCATTGTATCCGATTCAACAAATCGTCCGCTGCTTAGTGGTCGCAGCAGCGCAAAAAGGTCGTCGGCTTGCGTCTCCGGAAGGTACCTTCCGCCCGTTTTTTCCGCCGATTCGCGCAGCACTTGATCGTTGCAAGCAGTCTGCTGCATTTCGATGCTGGGAGGGGCAATGATAGAAAAATTTGTATGTACATTGAGCGCCTCCTGGCTGAACCCAGCCGCCGTAAGCGACACGTCGTAGTCGCCTGCCGGCAGTGATGCGATGTTTGCAAAGTAGGTTGCGGGAACATTGGGGTCTTCGATCAGCGGCACGCGGGCAACCACCTCCCCGCCTACCGACACCAATCCAATCGGCGACCTTGCGACAGCCGGAAAACCATTTTGATCTCGCAATTGAGCGCGAACTTCAACGTTTTTTCCGAATGCGTAGGTGGCTGCGCCGGAGTCCAATGAAACAAACTCGCCTTGCACGGCCATGGGAGTTCGCATGACCCATCGAGCCAATTGATTCCACAATCGTTGATGCACTTCGTCAGCAACTTTGTAACGCCAACGCCACGTTTCATCGGTTGCTGAAAAGAACACACGGCCAGCCCCAAAACGCCGCGTGACGAGCAAAGGTCGCGATTCGCTCTCAGAAGTGGCCATGGCCAGCACTTCCGCACCAGGTCGAAGGTCGACTCTATCGACAAACTGCAAGCTTGGTAACTGCGCCCACAGCGATTGACTTTCGGCCTCGCCACGTGCGTCAATGCGAAGCGCCGCTAGTGCTTGACCTGCACTCGTTAGCTCAACACGTTTGGGTGAGTCCTGCTGCGCGACGCTTTGAACGGAATCGCTGCCCGTCCAACTTATAGGGAACAGTTTCTGTAGTTCGGCATACTCGGGTTCTGCAAGCCAGCGCCTCGCTCCAGGAATTAATATCAGGCCCCCTCCGTTTAGCTCTACGAATTCGCGGAGCCATGTGATGTGCTCGCGAGCAAGCACCTGGGCGGGCAAATCTCCAAGAAGCACGAGGTCGAACTGAAATAGTTCGTCGCGCGATTTCGGGAATTCAAATTCCGAAGGCTCCGCCGCAATTTGACTGTCGACTTGCCACGCGGGGTCGCGGTCAAACATGTTTCGCAGATAGCGATTCTCCCACCGACTACGACCGTCGAGGAGCAGCAGTCGGGATCGCTGCGCCACCACCGATGTCCAGATCGCGAGCGAATTATTTTGCAAATTTGACTCGGGTACGTCCGACGTCACCTGAACTGAAATCTGAAGCGGTAACACCGCGTATTTCACGTGTGGCGGTAATCGCTTTTGCAGCAATTCGTAAAGGGGTGCCGTGGGCATGGCGAATTCAACCTGCCGAGACGTTAGATTTTCGGCGGTGAGCTTTTGCTTCCATACGACTTCATCGGCAACAGTCATGGACGCATTGAATATCTTGCCTTTGCCGATGCGATCGCTCAAGTGAAGTGTGCCACGCAAGATGTCCGTGCGAAACACTCGCGGCGGGCAATCAATCGATTGAAGGGCTAGGTCGGTGGCTTCGGCTGTTGCCCCAAAACCGACGGTGAACAGAGCCTGGCCGGCCGCAATCTGCGAAGCTATTCCCAATGGCGATGCACCCGAATTGTTTTGTCCATCGCTGAGCAGCACCACGACCGATTGGCTGACCACCGAATCTGGGGTTGCATCGGAGGTTGTGAGCGATTGCAGACTTTCTGCGATTGCATCGCCTAACGCCGAGGTATTCGACCACGAGGCTGGTGACCAAATACTCGGCGACTCAGGCAATTCGGGAACTTGTGAATCGCTGGACTCCCAGAGTGTGGTAGTTCGGCCGTCGTCTATGCGCCCAATGGTCACTGCGAATTCTTCGCTGAGCTTCATGATCGACAACTGTTCGTTGCGAAGCAACAGGTTTAAAGCGCGATCGAAGCGCGCTCTGGGTTGCCCGACCGCGGCTTGCGGATCGTCGAGAATCGACATGCTCTTCGATCCGTCGATCAAGAAGGTAATGCGACCTGGATTTCCCTGGCGAACACGATGATGAATGACTGGTTCGAGAAAAGTCAGCATCAGCAGAAAAATCGCCAGAGATCGTAACAAGGGTAACAGCCAACTGTTACGCGACGAAAGCGATCGAGTCTCACGGCGATAGAGCCACCAGGCTATAGTCGCAAATGTCATTGCTATCGCAAGTCCAACGGGCCACGGCCAGCCGCTCAGTAGGCGTAAACTATTCAAAGCGGGCCTCGCGAGATGCGTTGCTGCCACCAAAGTTCCACAAACAATAGAGCGATCATGGCTAACAAAAACCAACGCCAAGCCTCACGGCCATTGGCACGCAAGCTCTGCATCGTCAATAATTCCTGTGCATCGGCAGCTACACTGGCCCCCATCGCGGTTGCTAGCTCGTCCTGTTTCTGGGGTGCTAAGAATTCCAAATGCGATTCATTAGCAGGAGCATTCACGGCGTAGCGTGTCGTACTATCTAGATTCAGCTTGCTTCGATCCGTGTTCGGGAAACTGCCGAAAGCGACTGAATAGACGCCTGGGAACGCGGTTTCATTGAAATTCACATTTACATTGTTATCCAGCTGCAGTTCAACTTTTGACTGATCAGGTAACGTCACGACCGCCAGCAGATGGTCTACGGGTGTCCCGCCAGCTTTTGTGGTTGGAGACTTGATTGCCAGGGACTGGCCCGTGGTTGTGTTGCGAACTGGTTCAACACCGGTTGCCAGCCACTGGACCAAGTTTTGCATCAGCGGCACGTAGATTGGCCGCAGGGGGAGATTCGATCCGGTAGTGTCTGCAGAGATGGCGAACTGTACGACGTGGCCGGTGCCGAATGCTTTGGCGACTAAAAGCGGTTCACTATTATCGAGTTTCAGTAAAACGTGAGCCGCAGATTGGGATGCATCGCTGCTGGAATTCAGTTTCACACTGTGCCAAGCGCTCACTTCGACCGCTGCAAAGTCTTCGCTTCCAAGTTGACGCATGCCGAGGGCGTCGAGTGCCGTTGGCTCAGCAGAAATGCGCGCGATGGAGGCTGGTGGTTTGGGCTGAGGCAGGTAATCACACGGCAATAACGGGGATTTGGCAACAGCGCCCCAGTTCGCATTGTACCAGGTAGTGTCGATTGCCTTTGTCGAGAACAACATCAAGCCACCGCCTTGTCGAACGAACTCCACGATTTCGTTAGCGAGCGGATCGTTCAGGCGCGGAGCGTCGACGATTACAACTACGTCGTGATCTGCAATTTCGCTTTTCACAATCTGGTCAGGATTGATGGTTCGGGTCAACATGTAGTTTTTACCAGCAGCGCTCGACTGAAACGGAGACAGCGCCAGCGAGAGATAGCCGGATGCGCGCTCTAACTCGAGTGCATCAGCTTGTTTGTCAATAATCAAGACTCGCAATGGATCGCGTACGTTGACGATTTGATAACTCGTGTTGTCAGCCGTTAAGCCAGTTGTATCGTCTATTTGCACCCTTACTACATGCGTTCCCGGTGATGCAATCTGACAATCAAAAACGGCCTGTGTAACACCGCTGGCTGGGATCGCGAGTCGGCGACTGGCAACTTCATTCCCGGCAACTTGCAAATGGATGGACACGTCGTCTGCCGATTTATCGCCATGATTTTGGACTTGAGCGGAGACGCGAAACACCTGTTTAACGACAACCAGCGGTTGTTCCATGGAGTCGATCGCGACGGATAAATTTGATTTCGCGATAGGCTCGCGTATCGGCAGCAACGTCAACTGTACGGGTATCTTTTCTGCGGTCAGTTGTTGTTTGATTGCAGCCCGCTGGACCTCAGTGATCTCTTTCCATTCATGATCTTGAAAGTCGGAGATCACGATAATTTCGCGACTGGAGTTCTGCATACTACTGGCCTGCTTCAGGGCGGCAGCCAAGGCGGATTGGACAGGAACACTGCCAGCGCCGCTTGGGAGGCTTGCAAGTTGGTAAGAGACGCGGGCATGGTCGAAGGTCCTTCCATTTAGGACATCGACTGGCTGTCCACCCATGGTCCAAATACTCAGTTCCGTTGAGGGTGCTTGCCGTTTGATCACTGCTTGGGCTTGCTGAATGGCATGTTGGAATCGAGTAGCATTAGAAGAATCAATCGCCTGCATTGAGATGCTGTTATCGATCAAGATCGCCAGCGACTTAGCACCTGCACCACCCGCAGAACGCCAGCTAGTGAAAACCGGACGGGCGAGTCCCAATGCCAACAGAATTGGGATCAGGCACCGCATGAGTAACAGCAGCATCGATTGCCATTGAATGCGCTGCGAATTGACTTGCAGGGCTGCTTCGAGCAAGTGCATCGCGCCCCATTCGACCACTTTGAAACGGGTTCGGTTGAGCAAGTGAATGATCAGCGGTGCGGTGAACGCGGCGATGCCTCCCAGCAAAATCCAATTCAGGAAGCTCATCGTGAGCCTCCCTGCCGCGAGCCTTCCCGTTTTGCAATGTACGTCGACAGCAGCTCCGAATACGCCTGATCGGTGGTGCAGTGAATCAAGTCAATACGCTCTTTGGCCGTGCGTTCCGCCAATGTCTGACGAAATTCAGCAACACGTTTCAAGTACTCGTTGCGAACGGAATTTGGATCCACCAGACGCTGGTGACTGGCCATTTCCAACGAACGGAACTGAGTCCGCTGGCCAAAGGGAAAGTCAAGCTCATCACGATCCCAGACTTGGAACAGCAGCACTTCATTTCCTGAATGTCGAAAGTAGGCCAGCGACTTCAGTAGTGAATCGACATCATCAAAGCAATCCGAGATCAAGATGAGCATACCGCGTCGCTTCAGCTTTGCAGCGACTTGCTGAAGAGTAGTACCGAGCTGCGTTTCGCCACCTGGTTGAGAACGCACGAGACATGCGCTGATAGCCATCAGATGATTGACTTTGCCGCGTGCGGGAATCATCTCGCGGATGGCAGTATCAAACGTACATAACCCCACTGCGTCTTGTTGGCTGATCAGCAGTGTGGCCAAGCACGCGGCAAGTCGGGTTGCAAAGATGTGCTTGCTGATACCCCCGGCCTGCGTTCCGCAGTAGCTCATTGAACCACTTTGATCGAGCAGAATCATTGCTCGCAGATTCGTCTCGTCCTCATATTGTCGAATATAGAGGCGATCGGTTTTCCCAAAAAGTTTCCAATCAATCGAACGAATCTCATCGCCTTTGACATACTGGCGGTGTTCTTTAAACTCAACGCTGGCTCCCTTGTGCGGTGATCGATGGCGGCCAACAGTAATGCCTTCCACAACGCTGCGCGCGAGCAATTGGAGACGAGCAACTGCGTCGCGGTCGTGGGGAGTTAAGAGTCGGTTGCTGATTGACATTAACGAGCTGCAGGATGACTTGGCGGGAATTGCCCGCCACCGCGAGCTCCGAGGTTTTCAGTCTGTTTTAGGGCGATCGACTTATCCAATTGGTCGCAAATAGCTCAGACAGTTGTAGTATAGCAGCCGCCGTGGCAGTCCCGAAGACAAAGTGGTCTGCATTTCAACATTGTAACGTCTTCCATGTTGATCTCTCACTGCTGCGTCCAATTAGGCGATGATGTCGTGAAGCACTCGACCATGAACATCCGTCAAGCGGGTGTCGCGACCTCCAAAACGATAGGTCAAGCGTTCATGATTGACACCCAGTTGGTGCAAAATGGTCGCATGCACGTCATGAATGTCCAGCGGATGGACGACGGCGCTCATGCCCATCTCATCCGTCTCACCATAAGTCATACCACCTCGGATTCCTCCGCCCGCCATCCAGATGGTGTATCCACTGACATGATGGTCGCGGCCATCATCGCCTGAACTATGCGGTGTGCGCCCCATTTCGCCTGCCCAGATAACCAGCGTTTCATCTAACAGGCCTCGCTGTTTGAGATCTTTAATCAAGGCAGCAACAGGTTGATCGGTAATTCGAGCGTTTTCACCGTGACGCAATTTCAGTTCACCATGTTGGTCCCAGGGCGAGTTGTTGGCGTGCGTGTTAGGGCAAGTGATCTCGACGAATCGCACACCGGATTCGATCAGGCGTCGCGCTCGCAAGCACTGCAGCGCATAGAAGCGCTCGTAGTCATTGCTGCGGTCGGCGCCATACATTTTTATGGTTGCCAAAGTTTCACCGCTGATATCGCAAAGCTCAGGAACAAGCGTTTGCATGTGAGCCGCGGTCTCATAGTTGCGAATGGCCGATTCGACCGCTTCGACACCGCCCAGTTCATCTACCGATGCGGACTCTTGCGCGCGCAGGAAGGCCAACTTTGCTTGCTGAATGTTGGCTGCGTCCGCTGGCACAATGTTGTCGACAGGCGTCCCCTTCGCGCGGACCATGGTGGCTTGATGTGAGGCTGGCAGATAGGCATTCGCAAAATTCTGAATACCGCCGTTAGGAATCCAATCATTGTTCAGCAGCACGTATCCGGGTAACTGCTGGTTCTCCGTCCCCAGTCCGTAGGAGATCCACGAACCGATACTCGGTGCAGCTCCAATCGATCGCCCTGTATGCAGGAGCAACGATTGCGCGCCGTGGAGAGGATTTTCACCGACCATAGAGCGAATGACGCACAAATCATCCGCTACTTCAGCCACTTCGGGAAACAAATTGCTGACCCAGAGTCCACTTTCGCCGCGCTGCTGAAAAGCCCAAGGACTCTTAAGCCACTTGCGATTGGCGCTCACCGCTTGCGAGCGGGTATCGATGCGCCATTTAGCAGGCTGGCCATGCCGCTTGTCCAACTCAGGCTTGGGATCGAAAGTATCCACATGCGATACGCCACCATCCATGAATAAGAAGATCACGCGTTTAGCCTGTGGCACAATCACCTTTTGCGAAGGTACCGCCAATGCTTGCCCGGCGATTTGGGAGAAGGCTAACCACCCAAATCCCATGCTCGAATTTTTTAGGAATTCCCGTCTCGAGCGAGCTGAGGGTTGGCGACCTGGGCAACGTAATACTTCATCGCACATGAATGAATTCCTTCATGTTAAAGATCGCATGCGCCACGTCCTGCCAAACAAGCGGCGAAGTCATGACATCCACGCCGCGGATCGCACCGCTACGACCTGCTAACTGAGCCAATCTCGCCAATTCATCTTCGCGAGCCTCGCGCGACAGAGCCGCTAGCACCATGCATGAAATTCGCTGTTCGATGGATGGGCCTTTATCTGCAGCCAACCGCTCGCCCCATTGCTTGGCGACCACCAATACGAGCGGATCGTTCAGGAGCGCCAGCGCCTGGTCAGGTACGCTGGTTACATCCCGCCGCCCGGTCGTCAGCTTGGGGATCGGTTGATTGAAGAGTGCCATGAAACGCGACGGCTCCATCATCGTTAGTTTGATATAGAGGCTGCGGCGGCCGCGACCATCGAGAGGACCCGAAAACAGGCGTTTAGCAGCGTCTTCCGCTGTTCTATAGGGATCGATAGGAGGACCGCCGATGCATTGATCCACTTGACCTGAGACTAGCAGGAGCGCGTCACGAATGGCTTCCGCCTCCAGGCGACGAATCGGGAAGTGATGTAACAAGCGGTTCTCCGGATCGACCGTGAGCGCATGAGGGTCCGCCGTGCTCCGCTGCCTCCAAACCGCGCTGCAAACCAACTCTTTTACCAGTTTCTTGAGCGACCAACCTTCGCTTACAAATCGTTGCGCCAGAGAATCGAGTAATTCGGGGTGCGAAGGGAGTTCCCCTAGGTGACCAAAGTCGTCCGGGGTTCTCACCATTCCTTCGCCAAAGAGATGCTGCCAAACGCGGTTGACAAAAACCCTGGCGGTTAGCGGATTCTCGCGGTTGACAATCACCCTCGCCAGTTCCTCGCGACCACTATTAACGCCGGCAGGGCTGTCCTGCAATTGGCTGAGCAACGTTAGGCAGCCACGCGGAACTTCGTCAGCCAATTCAGTATAGGAGCCGCGAATGCCGATCCGCTCATCCTGAGCTTCCTGCCAATCCGCCATGGAGCCCACAATGGTATCAGCTTCAAGTCGCGGTTCCGTTGCGCGATAATCGTTCACCCACTTGCGGAGATTCTCGTTGGTTGCCAGCGAGTTGGGCAATAGCTTGAGTTGCAAAGCTTCATTGATGACTCGTACGGAATCGGCATCTGCACGTCCCTGTTCCAAGCGATCGACCGAAGCCACTATCAAGTCTTGGATACGAGTTTCCCAAGGCGCCATCGATTCGAACAGTGGCAAGAATCGGTCCAGTTCTTCGAGCGGAGGTTTGCTTGCCGCATGCTGGTAGATGCGAGTTACACCAAACCAGGAACGTGGATCGGCGACTTGGGCTTCCGTTAAGCCGCCGTAGGCAGTACGCGGTGGGAAGTAATTGTTCAGCGACTTGGTAGCCATCTCGAAGTACAGTCGCCGCGGGCGCTGGTCCACACTCCCTTCGAGCGATGTAAAATTGCCGGCCGTTTGTGTAAGCCAACTCAATTGAGGTTGGCTGAGGAACTTCATCCGCTCGCTATGCAGAGCTCCATCCACGATGAATGAGTATCCGGTATGCCGGTCGCCGGCGCATTGAATCGAAAAAGTGGTTTGAGGGGATGGTGTAAACAGCGGACTACGTAAGGCTCCTGCCAAGCGACTGGACCACACGTGCGACCAGCGTCCTGCCGGCAAGAGGCTGGCAACGGCGGCGTCACCTTCTTCGGCAACAATCAATTCACCGTCCAGCACCAAACCATGTTGCAACCCTGAACCCTCCCATTGCCAACCACCTGAGTCGCCGCGGCTGGTATCGCCATGGCCAGTGAAGTCCGCGACGAGCGTCAAATTGTTTTGGTTCTCGGTTTTGCGGCGAAGTCGTTCTGCTTGAAACTCCTCAGTCGATATCGCCGTCTTGAGCGATCGTTGCCACATGCCCGCAAGGCTGTCCGGGAAGGCTGACGAGGGTTTCTCATCCATGGGACTTGCCTTCAGTCGCTCCACGATTTCGCTGCTACTGTTCTTCCATACGGTCAATAGCTCTCTTTGGATTTGTTGTTTAATGCTTCGCAGTTCCGAAATAACGGCCGCGTTCCTGTCAAAGCTATCGATCGATCTCGCGGGCCAGCGGGTACTCATAAAGACACCCGCGAGCGCATAGTAGTCTCGCTGCGGAACCGCGTCGAGTTTATGGTCGTGACACTGCGCGCAAGCCACGGTGATTCCCAAAAATCCTTTTCCGAGAGTGTCGATGACGTTAGCCATCGCTTCTTGAGAGATGCCTTCGGCATCAACATTGTCGCCGTGGCGACGTTCACCCAAGCGCAGCGCCATGGGGCCGATCAGCGACTCGAAGATACCCAGTTCTTGATCAATGCGTGGCTCGATCAAATCGCCAGCAATTTGCTCCACGAAGAAATCTCGAATGGGAAGATCGCTGTTGAAGGCGCGTACGACGTAGTCTCGGTACAAGTAAGCGTTTTTGGCAGGAGCATCCCATTCGTATCCGTGCGTGTCGGAGTAGTGCACCACATCCAACCAGTGCCGCGCCCAGCGCTCACCGAACTGTGGACTAGCCAGTAATTCATCGACCAGATTTGAATAGGCGTCGATCGAGTTGTTTTGAACGAAGGAACGCACGGATTCGCTTGCTGGTGGCAGCCCCGTGAGGGCAAAGCTGAGTCGTCGCGCAAGGGTTGCTCGATCCGCTTCGGGCTGCGGTTGTAAACCATTGGCCTCAAGCTTGGCGAGAATGAATGCATCTACTTCGGTCAGTGCCCAGTCAAGACGAGGCGGAGTTGGAACGGTCTGCTTGAGAACTGGCTTGAGACTCCACCAATCCGATCGCTGCTCAAAGATCTCAGCCCAACTCAGGTTGCGTTGTAAGTTGATGGGTTGATCGCGCGGGTCGGGCGCGCCCATGTCGATCCACTTCGCGATATCGGCGACGACCGACTCGGGTAGAGGTGGAAGATCGGGCGGCATGGCCGCAACCTCAGCATCGTGTCTGATGGCTCGCATGAGAGGGCTGTTGGTCGGGTCGCCCGGAATAACACTCGGTTCGCCCGAATCTCCGCCAGCTTGCCAGCCCATGCGTTGATCCAATCGCAAACCACCTTGAACCTTGTCGACGCTGGGACCATGGCAGGCATAGCAGTGCTCGACCAGCACGGGGCGGATCTTGGTTTCGAAAAAGCTGAGCTGTTCTGCGGTTAGTTTTGATTCACCGGGCAATGGAACTGAGGAAACGGGAACTGAGGAAACGGTTGATTGCGCATACGCAATGTCGCTCGCCACGCAGGCAACCGCAAAGAATACCGTTTGAATCGATCTAAACTGGACTGTCATTTGGCGTGCCCGAGAAGCCCGTTGCGGGAATCGCCGCATTTTGCTG
>JANLQO010000645.1:0-4968 GCA_031367855.1 Planctomycetia bacterium
CTCGAAA
This sequence comes from Planctomycetia bacterium, assembly GCA_031367855.1. GTDB lineage: Bacteria > Planctomycetota > Planctomycetia > Pirellulales > Pirellulaceae > Aureliella. The sequence continues at coordinate 8 of JANLQO010000645.1, forward strand.
GTGAATGTCTAATGTTATGAGAGTTATAGCGATTGCTGCAATGGCCATATCTGCCACCTAAAGTGGCTTTCCGGTAATCGCCAGCCCTTAGGCCGCACAAACCGCCCTAGAACATAAGCACAGTCCGCAAAAGCGTCGTTGGGTGGCAAATAAAAACTTTGGCGACCCAAATGGCGACATGTGGACAACGTCACCCCTTGCTTGGGAGCGCTGACGTCTCGTCCGCTATAGTCCTAGTTTTGGCCAAGTATTTCCATAGTACATCGCCAAATATCGCATTCCAAGCATGGATATGGCGATGTGTGGTTATTATAATCCGCCAAATCGCGAATCCGGCTGGGACCAATAACTGGATGCATTCGACATCTGCATCCCAATCTTGGTTGCGACAGTCCTCAAGTCGTCGCTATGAGGCTTGGTGTGGCTATGCCTTCGAATCGTTGTGCTTCAAGCACCAGGGCGCGATCCGGTCCGCGATCGGAATCTCCGACGTAGAAACCCAAGCCGCAGCTTGGAAGTACGTTCCCAAAACTGGCACGGACGAAGAAGGAGCCCAGATCGATTTATTGCTTGACCGGGCCGATCGATGCATTAACATTTGCGAAATCACATTCTCCCACCAGCCCTATGTCATTTCAAAGAGCTATGCGTTGACGCTGGAGCGCAAACTTCGAGTCTTCCGCACGCGATCCGACCGCCATCAAGCCTTGTTCCTCACCATGATCACACCCGATGGAATCGTTCCCAATCGCTACGCAGAAGGGCTGGTTACAAATCAAGTAGTTCTGAGCGATTTGTTCGCAAAGAAATGATCACATTTTTGACGTACATTTGCCGCGATCATCGAGCGCGAACCAACGGCTTGTGAGGCGGTTCGAATAAGGGTACAATTTTGAGCGTTCGTGGTGACGAGTCGATTTTGGAAATCACTCGTGAACAGGGAACTCCGGTGTAAATCCGGGACGGTCCGGCCGCTGTGAACTGCCATCAACTCCTGAGAGTTGCAACTGAATCTCCTTCTAATGAAGGGCCATTGCTTGGAAACGAGTGAGAAGGCGCAGAGATTCAAGTCGGCAGTAAGTCAGAAGACCTACCTCGAACAAGACGATTACGTGCCCTCCTGGTTTGGGGCAATCGTTGAGCGTTGCGCATTCTTATGAATGTGCAAGCGCTGACCGCTAGCAGATCACTTTAAACTAAGTTCAAGTGCTGGGCAGGGGCAACCTGCTGGCATCAGAGCTAGGCGGAAGCCATTCAATGAACAAATCTTATCGTCGAGCGTTTACCCTGGTCGAGCTATTAGTCGTGATTGCAATCATTGGAATTTTGGTTGGCTTGCTATTGCCAGCGGTACAGGCGGCTCGCGGCGCGGCGCGGCGTATCCAGTGCGCGAACAACCTGAAACAACTAGGCTTAGCACTTCAGATGTATCACGACACGCACAAGGCGTTGATGCCCGTAAGTACTTACAATTGGATGATCGGGGGCTATCCGCAACGCTTTTGGTTCGGTGATTTGAAGAATCCAGCAACGTTGGCCGCAGGCGAGTCACAAGTAGTGCCATCAAATGGTTTCTTGATGCCTTTCATGGAACACAACACCGCCATAATGACATGTCCTGACTTCGAGAATTTCATCGCCAAATATGCCGGAGCGACATCCGGATATGCTTACAACTACAAGTACTGCGGACCTGGTGTGAATCCAAATTGGGCTGGTTCGAACCCGCTCGACCTGCTCACACCCATTAGCTTCAAACTGCGTGACTTTCCGAGCACAACTTACGCGCTTGCATTCGGTGATGCCGCAGCCATTTATGACTTTGGTGCTGCCATGGGCAAAGTAACCGAGACGTTTTATTTGGAAGCTCCTTCAGGACAGTTTCCATCCGTTCACTTTAGACATCACGGACAAATCGCGAACTCAGTATTCCTTGATGGGCACGTCAGCAGTTTCGCAATGCAAAGAAATCCGATGGGGGCGTGGACATCTGCGGCCATCGAGGCCGAGCGCCAAAAGGCAAACTTGGGTGATATCGGCGAGTACATTAAGTCAGATCCCATCGAAACGGATAAATGGTTCTCAGGAAGGGGAACGGTCTACGAAAAATGAGTAAATTAAGATCTTGGGGTATTGCCTCGCTATTTTGTATGAATGGCTTCTGTATGAATGGCTGTAGGGCTCCAGAGCGCGAGATGCCACCGATGGAGTCTCGAAACGCAGAGAATGTTTCTCCCGACATGGTTGATAAGGCCTTGAAGGGTTTGCACTCTGAGGACGCAAAGCTCCAAATGAGTGGTCTAAGATTTATCGAGTCGTTTCCAGAACTCAAGCAGCAACATTTGGCTCGCATTGAAACGCTCGCCAAAAGTGGAAAGGATGCCAAAATTTGTAGCCTAGCTGCGCGGATTTTGAAATAGTTTTGCCGCTAGCCCCGAAATGTTTTGCGAGGCTAGCGCCACACACTCCTTTTCGAGGTGCGGTCCGATGTGATCGGTGAACTTGTTGTAGTGCTGAGAAGCTAGGAACTCAACCGAAACCCGTGTTCCCAGACGAAGTAAGGCCGAAGAATCGAGGCACGTTTGATGCACCGACAAAACGGAGCCGGCTCACCATGCACCAATTACGTTACCGTCGTTGCGAGTACCCAGGTTTCGCCACGTATTCAAGTCGATAGTGCTGCTGGTTGCATGAACCGAACCGTCCATCAGCAGGCAGTTTACTATCGCGGTGTGGTAACTGCGCGCGGTCACCGCCGCAAAGGTGATGTCGGTCAGTGAGTCGCCCTCCTCAGCGGATGTGTAATCGACGTCATATGTTTTTCCGCCGGTGGTATACGGCACCAGCGTATTGGGAGTAAAAGTGGTGGTGACTCCGTCTTGGTGTACGCGGCCTTCGACCCATTCTGTGTGCCCGTCCTCTTCTTCGAAATTACTTCCTCCGAATACAGCGACTTGGGCTGAGTTGCTTGGGATCGAGGATGGTGGCGTGCCACCCGTTTTAAGTATCGGCTGAAAAGCTTTGACTTCGCCGAAAGCGATTGTATTGCTCAACCCATCAGTGAAATCTTGGAACCGAACTTTACGGTTGGGAGCGAATGCTCCGTTCCCATCTCGGCGGGTCTTGGGGTCGAATATCATCCAAGCCCCCATATTGGCGCCATAATTAAGTGGATATTGAGCAAGACCGTCGGCGCCGCTAGGGCGATCGTTGATTTCGCTTGGGCACATGTACACCGGTATGCGCATTTTCACAACGCCGGGCTGGACCTTGTAAGTTCGCTTGAAGTCGATGATATTCTGCAGGTTACCCTGCTCAATGAATGGCAGCAGGCGCGCTTGCGGTCCCCATTCGCCATATTCGCTACCATCGAAGTTGATGCACATTGTTGGCGGCAGGGTTTTTTGGGCACTCTCGTAATTGAAAATCGCCAAGCCGATTTGCTTAAGATTATTTTGGCAAGACATTCGTCGAGCCGCTTCGCGAGCCGCTTGCACTGCCGGTAACAGCAGGCCCACCAAGACGCCGATGATGGCGATAACGACGAGCAGTTCGACCAAAGTGAATCCGCTAGCCCGATACCGCCGAAATAAGTTTGATTCACGAACTGGGGCTGCGATGACCCGGGATATCTGCACAGTCATTGGGAAACTCCATGATTGGATCAAGTCTTAATACTGAGACTCAGTCTCAACACTCGCCAATTCTAACGCATTCGTTGGGCGTGTCAAGTGTCTACGGACTTCAAGCACGCGAACTCCCCCCATATCTGGAGTTCGACCCGGGCGGCGGCTTGGGCCTACTCAATTGCGAGCGACCAAGGCTGCCTGTCGCTCTATGCTGCGTTGCCGGTTCAACAATCAGGAACAATCGGATGCCTCTAGTCCGCGCTGGATATTTACTGACCGTCCTGCTTGCCGTCATCACGGCCGCTGCCTCCGGACAGTCCCAGAGCTCATCCAGCATGCCGCCGCAGAGTGGCAACGGCGTCGATTCGAACATATCTGTTGCCAAAGGTGAGATCGTTTCCGAACTGGGCAAGAGCGTGATGTACGTTTTTCAAGCCAAGAACGATGACTATTGGTTCGGGAGCAATGACCGAGGCGTGTACCGTTATGACGGGAGAACCATTGTCAACTTTACGACAAAGGACCGGTTGTGTAGCGATCGGATTCGGGGGATCCAAGAAGACAAGACGGGGAAAATTTACTTTACGACATATGAGGGTATCAGCAAATTCGATGGGAATTCTTTCACGACGCTAAGCGTTTCGACGAGTTCCACTCCGACAGATTGGAAAAAACAAGCCGATGATCTGTGGTTCGTCGGGCCTCCAGATGCCGGTGTCGTGTTTCGCTATGATGGAAATTCGCTCCACCGCTTGGAATTCCCGAAGACTAATATCGGCGACGAGCACTTTTTGAAGATGCCGCGCTCCAAATTTCCGAATGCGATTTACAGCCCGTATGACGTGTATTGCATTCTGAAGGACAGCAAGGGCAACCTCTGGTTCGGCAGCACCTGCGTCGGCGTGTGTCGGTACGACGGCAAGTCATTTGACTGGCTCACCGATAAGACCTTTTTAGAGGCCCCGGTTCGGTCCATCCTCGAGGACAAGAAGGGAAACTTCTGGTTCACTTACACTGGCCACGCCTCCTTCGATGGATTCCGGGCGGTGAACGGTTTCGACAAGTTACAAGATCGGACGGAAGGCAACATCGTTGACGGCATGTCGATCATTGAAGACAAAAGCGGCAAACTGTGGACGGCGGCGTTGCGCGCGGGCGCGTTCCAATACGACGGAAAGCAGAAAGTCCATTACCCAATCAAGGAAGGTTCTACCGCAATTGAGGTGTTCGCTGTTTATACAGACAATCGAGGCGATTTATGGCTTGGGACGCACAACGGAGGCGCCTACAAATTCAACGGCAAGACATTTGAGAAGTTCCGGCCATGAAGGT
>JANLQO010000650.1:0-8273 GCA_031367855.1 Planctomycetia bacterium
GCGACATTTGTGTAAAACTACGCCCTTAGACTGCCTAAGGGTCTTTTAAGGGCATTCTTGGGAAAGTTAGCGGTCTTGCTGTGAGGCGCCGATAGTGGACCGGTAAATCCGAGGTCGGACTCCAGATTGCCGAAGGTCACCCAGAATTATCCGGCGATGACTCCATGTTGGGCCGCACTTGCTCATCTTCGTTGAACCGCCGGATGCGGACCCGCATGTCCAGGTGGTGTGGGTAGGACGGTCAGCAATGAACGTCCTTACCCGATTTCGCCGCGATTGCTATTTGTTAGTTTCAAACCCAAACTTTTCTGGCCGCGCTTCCCAAGTATCTGGATCGTAACGTTCAATGATCTCAGCAAGAGGTTTGCGATGCAAGAGGCAATCGCGAATTCGAATCAGTGTCAGAATGTCGTCACGATCACGCTTACAGTCTGCAATATCGTTAGCCAAAAGTTCGAGAATCCGTGTTTGCAGAGGTGAGTCTGGAGCAATCTCAACGAGAGTTTTGCCTTGAATAGCTACTGGTTGCCTTGATTCGCGTTTTGCAACCGGTGACCAGTAACCGGGATACGGAAAGAACAACACTAGTTTGGATCCATCGTTACGCTTGAAGAATGCGCTGTGCGATCCTCCGTCAAAGCAGATATCGAGCAATTCGAAACACAACGACGATTTGCCATCTAGTTAGAGTAGTACGTGGCATGATTGATGTGTTTTAGGTGGGTCGCATCTGCCGGATGCGACCTGTTTATTAAGTTCGGCAATCGGTTCGGAAAGCTAGCCAGCCTACACTCGATTGCGGCTCATTCGCCCGGTTAGGCTTTGTCTCAAAAGGGGTCTGACCCTTTGGAGGGCATGCAAAATCCCCAACAATAGAACCTGCCCGGAGAGGGTCAGACCCCTTTTGAGACAAAGCCTAGTGCCCGCCACCATGACCACTACTGGCCTTGCTGCCGCCATGCCCACCACCGTGCGCATCAGCGGTAGGAGCAGGCGTCTCTTGAACGCCCGAATACTCAGCACCGCTTGGCGCGATACTAAAATCCACCTTGGCTGAATCATCAACCGGTTCGCCGTGACCCTCCGCATGGGCCGATGCTCCGTGTCCGTCACCTGCAGGTGCCCCGTGTCCGCCGCTGGAATCTTCTGCATGATCTGCATGTTCGCCCTGAGCAGCCATCAAATTATGGTTGGCATCGTTAACATTGACTTCTTCCTTGGAAACCGAGGTGTAAAGCGCCTCGGGTTCAACTGCATTGTGCGGCATCGGGTATTCAAATCGGTTCGCGGGAATCACAATCCGATCATTGACAAGCACTTGCTCGATCACTTCTTCATGCATCCGTTCATCCAGAGCCGTCTTGATTTCTTCTTTGACTTTCAGCAGAACTGCGTCATGCAGCAACGCCGGATCCAGCTGGCGAAGTTTCTCTTCTATCACTTCATGGATCAACCAGCGATTCTGCTCGATCGTTGACTTTGCTTCCAAGCGTCGCTCCGGCCTTACAAGTAGATGCACCCTAAGTTGTGTCAACCATCGATTGTCGAGCGATTGCACATAGTAAACGCCAATCGGTATCTCGTTCGTCGCGGCAATTCGCACTCGCGAAGCTTCCGCACGGACGTAACCGATGATGATGGCGTGAATGACCACCAAAACCATTACCAATCCGGCAATCCAGTATCGCTTTACAAAAGACATAGCTATCCAGACACGAAAAAGCTCTGCGGGCCCCACGAACACTCTACGAACCATCGAAACGTAGCTTACCATACGTGCATCATCGCAATTTCGCACCCTTACAAGTCCTTGTTTTTAGTCCTTGTAACTACCATTCGTCCGGCATATCCGAAGTACTCGCTACAATCCTAAGAGGCGATTCGCTGCAAGCAGTCGCTTGCGCGTAAGCCATGTAGTACGACGACTACTTCGAAGCCCGCGGCTAACGCTGGCGTTAGCCAAACGGCACTCACTTTAGGCACGTAGGTCCGTCTCTCCGAGACGGATACCGCGATTTTATCGCGGTTATTGCGGGTATCGGAGAGACTCGCCCACACGCAAAGTGTGAGCCGCTGGCGTTAGCCACGGGTCTCGAAGTTGTGGTCGTTGGTTGCTGGTGTTTCGTCCAATGCTTGTTCGCTGGCCGCGAATTGTTTGGCATTTGACAATCAGCGAGTAGGTTGAGTCGTCTGCTCCGAATGGCAGCACTCAATACGTTCATCAATCAAAATTTGAGATTCATCTGCAATCGTATTCCCCCTCAACCCTCGACGGTTGCGAAACCCGCCTGAATCGCCGAAAGCTATCATTGGCGGTACAAGTCCAAGGCGGCATCCTACCTTGACGCTGCGCGGCGAACCTGCGAAACGAACCGATGTGTGAATGCAGGGGCGCGATTTTCGATTCGAGTAAATCTGGGATGCCTTACGGACTCTACCTATCCGCAGCAGGCGCGAACGCGCAGAGCCATCGATTGGAAGTGCTCAGCCACAACTTGGCGAACATTAACACGCCAGGATTCAAACCGCACCTATCGATGCTGCAAAGCAGGCCAACGGAAGCCGTTGAACGAGGCGAATCCGTTGCCGGCAGCGGTACCATTGACGATCTGAGCGGTGGAGTCTCAATCCAACCGAACGTGACGCAGTTCAATCAAGGACCAATTCAAAAGACCGGCAAGAAGACCGACTTTGCGATCAACGACAAGGAGAGTTTTTTTGCGGTTCAGCGTGGCGATAAGCAATTATTGACTCGCGCTGGCAACTTCCTTTTCGACTCCAACGGCGCTCTGGTCACTCCCAACGGTGATCCCGTTCTCGCAAGTTCCGGCGAGCCGCTGAAAATTGAAGCGAATATCCCCTTCGAAGTGATGGATGACGGCGCAATTGTTCAATCGGGGCAAAGACGTTCGTTGATGCTCATGCAGCCAAAAGAACCCGGTGATCTAGCGAGAGTCGGCGATAACCTCTATCAACCACTCACCCCACCCACGCCGGTCGCAGACAGTAAACGCAACATCGTCGGTGGCGCCCTCGAGTCGTCGGGAGTTCAACCGACCACCGCCATGATGGAATTGATCGAAACATCAAGGGTCTACGAAGCCAACGTGCGGCTAATCCAAACTCAAGACCAAGCCATGGGACAACTCATAAGCCGCGTGCTGCAGCAAGGCTAAGTCGAGAGGGGCTGACCCCTTTTCAAACAGCGTCTAAACCTTTTGCAAGATTATTCAACAAAGGTAAATCAAGATGAGCGTACAAACGCTTTATACGGCCGCGACGGGCATGGATGCCATGCAGACCAAACTCGATGTGATCGCTAACAATTTGGCGAACATCAATACGACTGCCTTCAAGAAAGACCGCGCGAATTTCGAGGACTTGCTTTATCGTAACGATCAGTTTCCGGGGATGCTCGATTCCAACCAGCTGCCGACACCGACAGGCACACAAATCGGTCTCGGTACAAGAATTCAAAGCACTCAGAAGAATTACACCCAAGGCACGATTCAGGAAACCGGTCGACAGCTGGACTTAGCCATTGAAGGCAGCGGCTTTCTGCAAGTTCAAGACCCGTTATCCCAGAGCACTCTGTACACTCGCGCCGGTAACCTTGACATCAATTCCGACGGCAACTTGGTAATCGGCTCCGCGCAAACGGGCCGCCTCATTGACCCTCCGATTCAGATACCACAAGACGCGTCGAGTGTCTCGATCAGCCCCAATGGTCAAGTGATGGTACGGCAAGTTGGCAACACACAACTGCAACAAGTCGGGCAATTACAGATGGCACAGTTTGTCAACCCCGACGGTTTGCTTAAAGTGGGCGAGAACATGTACGCTCAAACAGATGCCAGCAGTGCACCGCTGCAAGGTGATCCCGGAACGAATGGCCTGGGCATCGTCCGTCAGAATTCACTGGAGTCATCGAACGTTGAACCCGTCCAAGAACTGATCGACTTGATCACCACGCAACGCGGTTTCGAGCTCAATTCGCAAGCCGTCCAAGCAGGCGATCAACTGCTACAGCAAATCGCAAACCTACGGCGGTAATCGTGTTCTATTCATTTTCAATCGCCTCCATAATATGTTTAATGATTCTCGGACCAGCTTTAGCCGCGGAACCGATTAGCCTGCGCCTGCGCGAACAACCAGTGGTCGAAGGTCAGGTGATTCATGTGGGCGACCTGATCGAAGTTGTGAGTGGTCGCTGTCAACAAACTAACGATCTGCTGCAGTTGCCCCTAGCACCCGCGCCTCGCGAAGGCTCGCCGCAAACTTGGACGCGAGCCGATGTGGTAAAGCATCTAGAATTGCGGGGGCTGCATGCGACTGCGGTTCGTTGGGTAGGTTCCGAACGCACGCAATTGCGACGCGGAAAGCCGATCGAAAACAGCACGACCAACAGCAGTGTGCCTCAATTGAGCAGAGTCAGTCAAACGATTCCGGGCCGGCCTCAATCCCCTGCATTCATTCAAGATCGCGCAGTAAAACAAGCTGAAATGCTACTCGGTCAAGCAATCACCGAGTACGTAACACTCAAATCTGGTGACCGTACCGCTTGGCGAATTACCCTAGCGGTACCGCCGCAGTTCGTTTCGCTAATGCAAGTCAAAACCAATATCGTGTCGATCGGCGGTGGCCAAGAACCTTGGGAAGGCTCGCAAGATTTTGTCTTTGAAGTGAAAGATCGCGGCGCTTTGGTCTCGGTACCAATTCACGCAACACTGCAATTGCCAGAGATGATCGTCATTTCCAAACGGGCCATGAGGCGGGAGGAAGTTATCACCGCGAAAGACCTCACCTATAGCCCTATCCCTCAACGCAGCTCTGCCGATCCTGCCGACTATTTTATGGACATCGAAAAACTTGTCGGCAAGCAAATGCGCCGCAGCCTCCCGACCGGCCAGCCCTTCGAATCTCAATTCGTCGGTGATGCAGTCGTTGTCACGCGTGGCGATATGGTCGAAGTCGAATCCGTGTCAGGTGACGTTGTCGTTACCACCACTGGCAGAGCCAGCGAAAGCGGTGCTGTCGGCGACCTCATTGGCATCGAACTCTTGCCATCGCGTAAACGCATCAATGCGTCAGTTACTGCACCCATGAAAGTTCGTGTCTCTGCCGTTGCCGCGCGAACTTTAAGGTAGCCGAATTAACCAAATCACTTGGAGTGTTGCTCAATGCACTTTACAAAACGTCTTGGACTTTCCGCTGTACTTGCGATTGTACTTGTACAATCCACGGCATCGAATTCGGCGCTCGGCCAAAACAACAGCTTGTTCCAAAATCCACTTCCCGAGTTCATTCCGTCGCCTACTAACGGACAAGCAGCTACGGCCGCCCGTCGCCAGCCGATGACGATTGAAACGGGCAGCGTCGTAGCGGCCGCTGTACCCGCTTCACCCCAGTTCGCTGCTGCGAGTTGGACGTACCAACCTCCGCAACAACAACGAGCCTTCCATTTGCACGATATCGTCAGCATACGAGTCGACGAAACCGCCCGGATGAGTGCCGAGGGCCGCGCGTCCCAACGTAAGAATGCACTTTATGATGGCGTTCTCAAAAACTGGCTGGAGTTCGACGGTTGGGATACTCTCAAACCAGCCAAGCTAGCAGATGGTGACCCTGCGATCAAAGGCCAACTCAACACAACCTATCGAGCAAATTCCGATGTGATCACCCGCGAAACATTGACGTTCAACATTGCCGCCGAGATCGCTGACATTCGCCCCAACGGGAACGTGGTTCTCGAAGCCCACAAAACCATCACGAACAACGATAACCGTTGGGAAGTTTCCCTGAGCGGCATTTGCCAATCCGATGATATCGGCCCGGATAATGTTGTACTCAGTCGAAACTTGCTCGACTTGAAAATCGACAAACGCGAAAACGGTCAAGCTCGCGACGGCTATCGACGCGGTTGGTTTACTGAATTCATCAGCCGTTTTCAACCGTTTTAAGAGAGAGCCAGTGTAGAACGATTGTCCCAAGAGTTTTTGAAAAAGAGTCAGTGTAGAACGATTGTCCTCAATCGTTCCCAACCATACTTAGTGTAGAACGATTGTCCTCAATTGTTCCCAACCAGACTGCCCGGTCAATCATGTTCCCAACTCCGCAATATAAGTCACAATGGGGAAGCGCGTTCAAATTCGCGATTTCTATGCTATTCGCTCTGTCCGTGAACTCGCTAGGCGAGGCTCGTGCCGACGAACAACTGATGCTACGCGACATTTGTCGACTGAAAGGGCTGGAGGAAAACACGCTTCAGGGGCTGGGCTTGGTGGTCGGCCTAAAGGGCACTGGCGACGGCAAGATGAAACCCACCGCTCGCGCACTGGCGCGGACCATGCAATTGATGGGAAGCAATATATCAACGGATGCGCAGGGCTTTCCAAAGCTCGATGAGATTGCTGACGCCAATAACATCGCTTTAGTCATTGTCACCGCCGATGTTCCGCCCGCTGGAGCGCAGCAAGGCGATGCACTTGATTGCACCATCAGCGCACTGAGCGCCAAGAGCATCGAAGGTGGTACGCTCATGCTCACCCCGCTGCTTGGACCTCGGGCCGACCGACCGACGGTATACGCACTAGCTCAGGGACAAATAACGCTTCCTAACCCGGCCATGCCCACCGGCGGAACAGTTCACAAAGGCTGCAAGATGGAAGCCACCATTCGCAATGATTTTGTGGCCGACAATAAAATCACTCTCATTGTCGATTCCGATGTTAGCAGCTTTTCAATCGCTCAGAACATCGAAGATGAAATCAACAACCTTAATCGTAGCGGTCTCAGCGGAATGAGTCCTACGGACCAGGGCGGATCAGGCGAGCCACTGATGATTGCTCAAGCGATCGATCCATTGCACGTCGAAGTTACCATTCCCAAACACTATCGATCTTCGCCCGTTAAGTTCATCTCGTTAATTATGGATGTCCAACTGCGCTACCTGCAAAGCACAAAACGAGTCGTCATCAACGAACGCGAAGGGGTAGTCGTAATTGGCGAAAATGTCTTGATTTCACCCGTCGCGATCACTCACAAAAACCTAGCCATCGAAGCCCGAGCCGGTCAAGATGCATTCGTCGGGCTCGATACCGACAACCCCAATCAACCGCGCACCAAGTTAAAGAATCTCACCGAAGCACTCAACAAGCTCGACGTACCTACCGACGACGTGATCTCCATCATCAAAGCTCTCAAGCGACAAGGTGTGCTCTACGGCGAACTGGTAATTCAGTAACTAGGCAGTGCAGTCGCCTGCCATCGCAGAACCAATCCTGTCCAACCGCGTGAACCCGACATGACACTCTCATCAATCCAAGCGATGCCGACCACCCCATCCGCCTTGCCCGCTCGACAACTGGCCGGTCCCCGCATCCTTCCTCAGACTGAAAATTCATTCATTTCCCAGTTCGCCGATCCACTCAACCAACCCGCCAGCCCACCGCAGACCGCAGAATCCCCATCCACTGAGCTCCAAAGCATCGCGCCTCAGACCAATCCACTGGCCCCCAACGGGCAGTTGACACAAAGCAGTAGCGTCCCGGCTTCCGGCGAACTCCGCGAAGCTTTCCAGGACTTTGTCGGTCAAACTTTTTTCGCCGAAATGATCAAAGCCTGCCGTAGCGGCCAGCAGCCCTCGGCCTATTTCAATGGCGGACGCGCCGAAGAGATTTTTCAAGGCCAGCTCGATCAAGTCCTCTCCGAGGAACTCAGTAAATCCAGCGCCGACAAGATCGCCGACCCCATGTTTGAACTGTTTATGCTCAAGCGCCAGAGCTAGTGGCGTAAGCTTCCAGCTTGCGATTGTTGCTGTGATTTTGCAATTCTGCCAGAGCTCGCATCCTCAAGTCGCTTTCCGTGCCCGCGCTCCTTGACAAAGCCCACTGAACCCCCATAATTTTGCTTCTTGGCTCGAATGGGCCAGCCCCGGGGGATTAGCTCAGTTGGGAGAGCGCTTGCATGGCATGCAAGAGGTCATCGGTTCAAGTCCGTTATCCTCCATTGGCCCTAAAGCCTTGACTTATAATGAGTTAAGGCTTTTTTTGTTTAGGAAAACAAGGCCGGTGAGTTGGAAAGATAGATGCTCAAATCACCACATTTCACCAACGTAGATGCACAATACCTGCACAGAAATTTATAGCGGTTGAATGTCGATGGAGAACTTCGGGGGCTAGCCAGCGGATTTGGCCCCAACGCTGGATTAGATGCGTCTCGATCTTGACGGAATCGGCTTTATGTAGGGAGGCTTGGCAACCTTCGCAATCCGC
>JANLQO010000651.1:0-2560 GCA_031367855.1 Planctomycetia bacterium
CGCCAACTTATGCCTCAATCCGCTGGCATCACCCGCAGTCATCTTCAGCGGAGGATGCTTGGGCCTGCCCGCTGGCCGCAACCAATACAAACTGAGCAGCAGCAATCCAACCGCCGCGCCCAACATCAAGAGCTCTTTTGCATATCGTTGCATGCTTGCCAATTTTAAAAAAAAGTTCAACTACCACGAAATGTGAGGTTAGACTTCATCGCGGACTGCTTTTGGCTTGATCCAGCACCTCGCGTACTTTGATCGCAAGGGCTTGGGGCTCAAACGGCTTTTGAAGAAAATTCACTTTCATATCCATCAGTAGCTCTCGCGTTGCCATTTCACCGATATAGCCTGATATGAACAGGACTGGCAATGCTGCAGCGAGTTTGTGGATCTGCTCGACAAGGGAGGCACCGTTCATTCCGGGCATGACAACGTCAGTGATCAGTAAATGCATACGATCGCGCTGTTCCATGAACGTCTGTAATGCAGCCAGTCCGCTGGCTGCTTCGATTACACTGTAACCGTGGTGTTTTAGAACAGCACTTGTTACACGCCGAACCGTGTCATCATCCTCCACTAGCAAAATGGTCTCTGTTCCGCCTTTGGGTCGAGTGCTGGAATTAATTCCATTGGAGGAAGCGTGTTCCAAACTTTTCGAATCGGTTGATTGCGGCAGATAAATAGTAAACACCGTACCTTGACCTTGGGTACTGGTTACTCGAATACTCCCTCCGGATCGACTGACGATTCCATGAACCATAGCCAGCCCCAATCCCGTCCCTTTACCAACCGGTTTCGTGGTGAAAAAAGGTTCAAATAACCGGCGTTGTACCTCTTCGGTCATGCCTTCGCCGGAATCCGAAACGGTCAGGCGGACGTATTCCCCAGGTTTCACGCTTGGACTGCCAACGACGTCGCTGGCGAGGATGGTGACGTCCTGCGTCTGAATGGTCATCCGCCCTGCGTCATTCATGGCATCTCTGGCGTTAATGGACAAGTTCAGAAGGATCTGGGAAAGTTCGCTGCGATCCATCCACACGTGTTTCAAGTTCGGTTCCAGCGATACGGTGATCTCCACTCCTTCGCCGATTGAGCGCTGCAGCAACTTAAGCGTTTCGACAATCACTTCATTCAAATCGATGGCTTCTGGCATTCGAATTTGTTGATGGCTGAACGCAAGCAGACTGCGTGTAAGGTCTGCCGCTCGTTTTCCGGCGACGGCGATCTCATTGAGGAAATTCCAGGTCGGATCCGCGGGCGTGAGTTTCCTAAGCAGTAAGTTGGTATAACCACTGATTACGGTTAGTAAGTTGTTAAAATCGTGCGCAATTCCCCCAGCTAACTGCCCGATTGCCTCCATTTTTTGTGACTGTCGCAGTTGTTCTTCGGTATCGCGTTGTGCTGTGATGTCCATCACTACGATCGCAACACTGCTGACGACATTATCTTCCACGACGGGCTCAATGTTCACGGCACAATGAATAGGGGTAGTCGCCGTCTGCAAGCGAATTTCGTAGTCCATTCGCTCGCCGCCGAAGGCACGCTCAAGTCTGGGCCGAATTCGTTCTTCGTAAGCGTCGGGGAGCACGTCAGCGATGTGCTTCCCGACGATGTCGTTCGGCAAGCCGAAAATGGCAGAATAGGCCGCGGTCGCGAAAACGTAACGATACCCCTTGTCAAGGACGACCAGTCCTACGCGGGCACTGGCGGTGACAATGTGGAGGCCGGCCGCATTGTGTTGGATCGCCTGGTTTTCACGTAGCGCCGCTTCCGCTCGTTTTTGCTCGCTGATATCGGAGTAAGTACCGATCATTCGCAATGGCTGACCGTTGTCATCGCGACTGATCACAAGTCCTCGATCATGAACCCATTTCCAGGAACCATCTTTGCATTTAATTCGATGTTCATTGTTGTAAAGCTGTGTAGTGCCATCAAGATGTGCGCGGAGGTCGGCCATAACCTGCTCCAAGTCATCAGGATGCAATCGACTCTTCCATTCGTCAAATCCCGTTCCAACTTCGTCTTCAGCAAACCCAATAATTTCCTTCCAGCGTTTGGAATAGAACACGGTGTCGTCTGGGACTTTCCAGTCCCAAACACCATCGCGACCACCCTCTAGAGCAAATTGCCAACGGCTTTCACTCTCTAGCAAGGCCGCGTCTGCGATTTTGCGGTCGGTGATGTCAGCCATGTAACCGTGCCACAAAGTTGATCCGTCCTCCTCGCGCTCAGGTATGGCATTGCCCAGCAGCCATCGCAGCGTGCCATCCGGAAACTTCAACCGAAACTCGTGGCTCCAAGGGCTTAGATCCGACTTTGATTTTTTAATCGAAGCGAGCAGAGCCTTTCTATCGTCGGGGTGATGGTGAACACATAGTTTGGAACTGTCCTCGCGAACCTCCGCGGGGCTGATTCGATAGAGGTTCCGCAGCCCTTCGCTGGCGTAGGGAAAGCTGAATGTGCCATCCGGGCGCATGCGGAACTGGTACACAACGCCAGGGACGCGGCTGGCAATTTTCTCAAGTCGCTCAAACGCCTCAATTCTCGCAGCGTCCGCATTTTTGCG
>JANLQO010000012.1:0-2361 GCA_031367855.1 Planctomycetia bacterium
GACTCGCTGAAAGTGAAGGCCTTCGAGTCGTCAACCAAAGCGCGGGATGTCAAGCGAATCTACGAAGCCTACTGCAGCCGGCTCGACGGACGAAGTTTGGCGGACTATGCAAGCTGCCTTCATTTAGCGAAAAGTGGACTCTTGGATGGTTCCCTCGAACTGCCTGAAGGCTTAGTCGTTTTGCTGCCCGAGGAACTTAAACTCACGGTCGCTGAACAGAGCTTGCTCGACGTAATCGGCCTGCGGCAGTATGTCGATGTACGCTCGGGTGGGGCAGGCGCTGGTGGGTTTCGCGACTCAACCCACCCTACTGTCGAAAAGTGCGCGCGGACAATTATCTGCTACCCAAATCCAACGGGGAAATTTTCAGACGAGGCTGCTCGACGAAGGATTAAGTCTCAGCTCACAAACCACCACGCCAAATTCAATTACTTTTCTGGCCATGGTGAAGTCAACGAAATTCGTGGTGTGATGCAGCGAATCCTGTCAATGCAACATGATGGCCCAGTCAGCTTTGATAACGTGGAGATACTGCATACGGATTATCATCAATACGTGCCGCTGCTCCTGGAGTTGCTTTCGACCTGCTTGTCCCGACCAGCTCTCAGGCCGCATACCGCAGATGATGCCGCGTTGCCGGCGGTGGATACCCTGCCGATCACTTTCTCGGAGGGAATCGCCTGCGTCTACTCGCGTCCGGGACGAGCGCTGCGGGGCTGGCTGAGATGGGCACGTAATGACTTTGTCGAATCGAAGCTTGTCCAACTGCTGCGCGAAGGCTTGTTGGTTCGCCCTGATTTTGCAGCCGAGATCGGTTACGCGCGGTTGGCAAACACGTTAAGACGCATTCCGATCGGCTTTCAACGGGAACGGTACCTGCCCAAGATTGAAGAGGCAATCACTCTGGCTCAGCGGAGCCAAGCCGAATATCAGGAGCGTCGTGATCGCGAGTCGGCGGAATCGCAAGCTGGAAGCTTACGCCACGACAATTCGCAAGCGGAAGAACCCCAGCGTGATTTTGGTCTGCCGGCACTGGAGGCCATCCAGGCAATGATAAAACCGTTGGTTAACCTGGCACCTCAAGCCGATGATAGTGCAACGGTAGTTCTGGAGAAGGCGCGGCAGTTCTTGCTCCAATGCACGCGCGTCGACAACAAGCTCGATCGCTATGCCTGCGGAAAATTGCTGGACGATATCGCTAGCATGCTAAGCACCATGGAACTGACGGCTGATGCTGACCTTGACGTGTGGCAGTGGCTCGAAGAATTGCCTTTGGAAAGCCGGATACTAGCCAGTGGACCTCAACCGAGTTGCATGCACGTGGCGTCACTCGATCAAGGTGGTCATAGCGGTCGTCCGCGACTCTTCGTTGTTGGCCTAGACGATGGTCGCTATCCAAAACGGGCTGCGATCGACCCGGTCTTGCTAGACGCTGAACGAAATCGCCTATCGCCGTCCCTGCATTCGTCCTTGGACTCAGCCCAACATCAGCAACAAGCACTTTTCCGAGCACTGTTTCGGGTATTGGAGGAATCCAACGCCCGCGTGCATCTTTCTTATTCGTCGAGAGATTTGGCAAAAGATCGACCGAGCTTTCCCAGCGCGTCGATGCTGGAGATTTTTCGAATTACATCGGGCAATGAAGATGCCCACATGGACGATCTCCTGAACCACCTGGGGCCCGCAGGTGCGTTTGTCAGTGAGAATCCTGACGATCATCTGGACGAGAGTGACGTCGATTTGGCGAAGTTGCTATTGGAACAAAATGCATCAGAACGCCAGCAGTTGATAGCAGCTGAATTCCCACATATCGAGCGCTGCCGAATTGCATCCGAGTTGCGTGCCGCACCGCAATTGAGCGAATACGATGGCTGGGTTCCGGAAGCTGGTATTGAACTGGATCCAGCCGCTGGGGATCGAAGGGCGTCTCCGAGTCGATTAGAGACGTTGGGTGCTTGCCCCCGGCGTTATTTCTTCAAGTTTGGACTTGGGGTTAATCCGCCCGATGAATGGTCGATAGACCCCGAAAAATGGCTCGATGCGCTTCAATTTGGAAATCTAGTTCACGAATTGTTTGAGGATTTTCTGCGCGGACACACTCAAAGCGATCTACTTCCAAATTTGGAACGAGATCTGAAATCGCTACGCGACATGTTGTTCGCCAAAATCGAGCGGCTGAAGTCCGACATTCCAATTCCCAATGCAGATGCTTTTCGGCGGCAATGCGATGTGCTAGAGGATGTCTGCGAGATATTTCTGCGTAAAGAGCAAGAATATTGTGAGGTAAGCGGCGCACGTCCTTGGGTCGTGGAGGCATCCATCGGATTGAATGATGATCCACAAACAGAGCTGGATTGTAGC
>JANLQO010000034.1:0-6845 GCA_031367855.1 Planctomycetia bacterium
TTAGCAATTACAGTTGGCACTGCTGGAAGCCGGTTGCAGTTGCTGACGGTCGAGGCATTGCGAGACGTCGCTACGACTTTATCTCGCCAAGAGGATTTGCTGTATGTCATCTGAAGTAACTTCACAACTGTACGCGGGTATTACGCCTACTGATGTGCGTTGGTATGCACTTGGCCGTGGGTGGAAGTCGCTGCCATCGCGGAATCCAGCAGTTGCCATATTTGTTAAACCTGACTTGAGCTGCAGATTCAAGTCCCACAACGTGGGAGCGACGATGACATGGCCATGATGATGAAGGAAGTTCTTCTGAAACTGGCAGAGCTTGAAGATCGGCAGTTGGACGAAGTCAGTCAAGACCTACGAAATCCGTTCGCCGATGCCCTTCGACTACGTGTCAAGTCGCGACTCGCTGCTTCTGGAACTTTCCCTTTGCTCGAAGGTTTGAAACTCTTTGAAGGTGGACGCAAGCTGTTGATTTCCGCCGCTTGCTCAACGGTTATGCCTCAAGCCTTTTACCCTCGGAAGTCGCTCAAGCCCGTTGAAGAGTTTATTTCGAAGTGCCAGGTCGGCCAGACAGCAATCGGCAGCTAGGTTGCGTCAATACTCTGCCCACCATTGGCTCCATCATCCCCAACCTTGTTCGACGATGTCGAAGACGATGTCCCGTTTTATCGGAATGTAACGCAGACACTGATGACGAGTTTGGCGGTACTTGGTGAATCTGTCCAAACCGGGGACGCATCAATCATCGAAAATGGAGTTGATAAGGGCGTAAGCGCCGACTTATGCGATGCACTGTCGAGCATTACGCCTCCTGAAGAAGATGCGATCTTGCAACTAGAAATGTCTTGGTCACCCGTACGACCGCAACGTTCGCTAGTCATGCCGAACATCGCACGATTCGCCGCTCCCGATCTTGGCTTTATTCAAAGTGCTGGCAAGAAGCTCCGTGAAAAAACGATTCGCCACGATACTGTTGAGGGCCGAATTGTCTCACTTCGAGAGCAGCCGATGTTGGTAAAGGAACTTGGACGCACGGTTGAAATTCGTGCACGGATTGACGATCGACCTGCTACAGTTCGGTTTGGACTCGATGAAGATCAGTATCGCAAGGCCTGTGATGCGTACCGCGATCAGAAGCAAGTCCGCATTACGGGCACACTGCGCCGCGATGAACGCTCAAAATTCTACGACGTTCGAAAAGTCGAGTCTTTTGACATACTTCCTTGACGAGATCGCATGAGCACCGACTTTTCCGAAGACACGCTTGTCGAACAACCGGCTATCGCCCTGTTCTCGGAACTCGGCTACGAAACGGCGAACTGCTTCTACGAGAAGGTGGGCGGTAGTTCTTCGACGCTTGGACGAGAAACGACCGAAGAGGTCATTCTGCTGCCGAAGCTGCGAAGTGCTTTGGAGAGACTCAATCCCGCGTTAGATAGCGCGCGTCAATTCCCTTGGAACGTCGACTCGCTTGGTGCGAGCAAATCGCTTCTGCATTGGAGGTAGCTCATTCAAAAGGGCTCGTTCATCGTGATGTGAAACCAGACAATGTCCTTTTATCGACCGACCAACACTTCGCTCGACTATGTGATTTTGGACTTGTTTATATTGGCGAGGGTGAACGAGTGACGATGACTGAAGAGCAGGTTGGTTCTCGCTTCTATATTCCTCCCGAATGTGAGGCCGGGCGTGCGAGTGAAGTGTCTGCATCGAGTGACCTTTATAGTCTGGGAAAGGTCCTCTATTATTTAGCGAGTGGTGGGAAGATTTTCCCCCGTGAACGCCATAGGGATGACCAGTACGATTTGGCGAAAGTCCTCGAAAATCCCTTTTTGGAGCACATTTCCAGAATCCTTGATAGGTTTGTGCGGGAAAGTCCTAGTCGAGGAGAGGCGAAGACGTTTCGAATGCTTACCGAACAGGCTCGACGCAAAGTGACCCAGCGACTCCCATGCCCAGGGGTTTTTGAAACCTATGTCTGCAACTTTTGCGGTCACGGAACATACGTAGTTGCGGCAACGTCCGGAAACGACTCCCACAATGAAGGTTATGGGACAGAAGGAAGTATCGGTTCGCAATATATGGTCTTCCTTGAATGTATGAATGTAACCACTGTGGAAATTGCCAACGCTTCAAAATCAAATACGGTGGGGCGCAATGGTTCCCGCAACAACATGCTGCGAACGAAAAGTGAAGGAGTTAGTTCTTGCTGTCGATCGCTGCAGAACGGCTTACGATCGCAGATCAGCAAATATACGAGCCGCGAAGGCAATAAAAGATTTCGACCTACGTCTTCGCCCGCCGATGGTCAAGCCAGCTGCAGACGTCGGCGGCTAGCGCGCATAGTAGGTCATCGCCGAGCAAGGTCGTTGGAATGGACGATTCCGAAGTTTCAGCTGGAACCGAAACGCCGTCAATTTGCCATCCCTCGCCCTCGCCATTCGAATTCTGAATCGAACGATTCAAATAGTTAATTACCAACAAGGCATCAATCGGTGACAAGAAGCCGTCTTGATTGACGTCATACTGGTTGTGGAAAACTAGTGCTGTCCGCGCCTCAGGCAGATTCAACTGGTTAATGATCACCAGAACATCCAGGGGCGAAACAAACCCGTCGCGATTGACGTCGAGCGGTTGCAAATCGGTGAATGAACTACCGCCGGGGGTTCTTCGAGTGCCATCGGGGAGCCTACCTAACATCAGCGAGTTGGTCGACGACTCGGACAAGTCGGCTCGGCCCAGGATGTGCCCCAACTCGTGCAACATCACGGTCAAGAGGTCCACGCGGCCGTAGGCTGCAACGGCTGCCGATGTAGCCTGCCCGGCAGTGACGTATCTCATATTGAACTCCGAGTCGTCGGTGGGAGTCCTGTCGACGAACCAACCATGTCCCGCGGCGGTGTTATCCACGTAGATTCGTTGATCTACCGCGCGGCCAAGCATCTCCGCCGGAAGATCAGCTTTTTCAACCGTTACCGAGTTTAGCAACTGGTTTTCCAAAAACGTTAGCCCGGTGGTTTTCCAGCGGGCTATCGCAGCGGCAAGCAACACGGGGAGATCATTCGGACTAACGGTCGCGGTGCCAGCCAATTTCCCGCCGGAGGCTAACAGCGGCGAACTCTCGATCACTATATTGGACGTGCGCGGTGTCGGTACCTGTTCGAACGCCTGCAACAAAACTTGTTCTAAAAGTTGCTGAGTGGCAATGTTGAATTGGACCACAGCGCGGCCATCGGGTTGAACTATGCCTTGGGCTACGATTGTCGGGTCTAGCATCCCCAGCGTAACACCAAATTTCTGCAGGAATCTATTGCCAGGCAGTATGCCAATCGCCAAGTTGACCATTCCCCGCGGCGTACCACCCAGAACTGTGCAAGTGTTCAATCCCACATGCAGGGACGCACATGTCAGCCTGAAACCTGGTTCGCTATCGTCGTTGCGAATCGTACCAGCCGCAGTTGCCACGCTAATAGCGGCTGAGTCACTGGCGTTGAATATCGTTACGGTAAATCTTTCATCGAGTTCGTTGGTCAAATCACCGCGAACGTTGATAGTAACTGTCTTGCTTGTCTCGTTGGCCGCGAAGGAAAGCAGCCCGCTCGGGAAAATGCCGCCCGTATCGTCAGCGTCGGCCGGAATATTGCCGCTACCGGCGACTGTATATTCGACCGTCGTCGTGCCCGTTACATTTCCAAAACGCGCGATAGTGAACGTGAACGGCGTATTGCCCGAATTTCCTTCGGCTTTGGCGGCGTTGGCGGCCACGATACTAACTGTGGTGACCACACCAGCTAACGCAGACAGAGTTGCGGTAGATTCGGACAGAAGCGTACCGTCCGTGAGCGAGCGGACTTGAATGCGGACAGTGCCCTGGCCTGCGTTGGCCAACCCGGCATTCAAAGTGATTGCTCCAGAGGCTAGCCCAGGCAAGCGGAAGATGGGGATCGTTTGTGTTGGCGTGCCATCCAATCCAATAAGACTTGCTGCGATCGGGCCGTTGATCACGCTGATGGTTGCAGTGTAGGCATCCTCGGTATTGCCGATGTTATCAACGAGAAGCAGGAAGTTAGCTGTGCCAGGAGTGGAGAGTACCTTTACTGCCGGATCGAAGTGTGAGGCAAGTCCCGTCGTCGCTCGAATATCCAGTTCGACGCTGTCGCTGTCGGCAATGGCGGGAATGCTCCGCGATCGGGCGAACACCGTTAAATTGAACGTCCCCGGTACCACAAAGTCCACGGCGGCGGTCGTGACGTCTACAACTTGCGACTGATTGGGCGCCAGCGTTAACTGGTTCGAACCAAGCGTGGCAGAGACTCCGGCCGGTCCAGCGGTATTGAGGTCGAAAGTATCCGCCACGGTTCCCGTGTTAGTGACCGTTATCTGAAACGTGTCGCCAGGGATTCCGGTGGTAGAGTTCAGTTTTACTCTAACGCCCTTGGCCACGGCCTGTACTTCGCCGGAAACGGAGTTCGTGGTACCGGAGCTCGTCGAAGTTGCTTTGACTGTAAAGGGATATTGACCGGTCGCAGTTCCGACGGCCGGCCTGAGGACTAGCGTTATCTCGCGAAAATTGCTCTTTCCGGGAGGGATTGTCACTACGGTCGATTCGAATGAACCAGTGACGTCGACAGGCAACACACTCGACAGGGCAAAAGTTTCGGTTTCACTACCCGTGTTCGTCAGTCTGACCACATAGGTTGCGTTGGTGCCTTGACCGGCGAGGGCCGTCGAGGGTGAAATGGAAGCAACCACACCATGAGCGGCGCTGTCTGGCAATATCGGCGTGCCGTCGAGCACCAGTTTCCCCTGAGCCGTGCCCTGCACTGAACCGTTCGCGGATGCAAAGATCACGAAATCCGCAGTGCTGTTCGGAGTTGTCGCCGGGGCTGTGATTCGCAGCGTCACAGAGTCTGTGCTATTAGCATTGACGACAACATTGCGAGGCAAATCGACCCATGAGTTTAGAACTCCCGATGTCGAAAGATTAAAACTGAGAAAGCGGTTCGTCGGATTGGTCAGAGTGACTGTGTATGTGGCTGGTGCGCCTTGAGCGACGGTTTGAGACGCAGGACTGATGGCAATGGCATTCCGGCAAACGACGGAAGTGGCCGGGAGTGCGAACGCCCCCGGCGTGCCAGCGTGAACGAAGGAAACGTCGGTCCCGGTCGTAACATCCCGCGATTCACCGGGAACGAGACCAGAAATGTCGGTTTGCCAAATAAGCGTGGTCGAAGTCGTGCCGAAGGCGAGCGGACGATTCCACACGAGCGTGTCAAATCCCGCACTCGGAATGATTTGATCGGGCGGAATGTTGAACGAATTCACTCGGACGTGGTTCACATTGGGAAACGTATTGGAGTTCGGCACGTGAACGGTCACCGTGGTGGTCGTACCTTCGATGTTGCCAACGTTGTAAATGAGCAGACCGGATTGGCTCGTCGTATAGAGTTTGTCATTGACCATAGCCATTTCATTGACCAGCGATGGCACGTCAATCGACGCGACAGCAATGCTATCGCCAGTGGTGTTGGCGAGCAGCAAGACCGGTCTGCCATCCACATATCCCCGGCTGATAGCGAATCGGCCGTTACCTAGCGCGAGGGTGGAAAGTTTGGCCCCGCCGTCGGCAGTATCGACTGGACGATTGAGGCTCTCCGTGACCAGGGTGGTGCCCAATACAACTGGGTTGCGATGGTCGGTAATGTCGAGCAAGGTCAGTGTCATACGGCCGGTCAATTGCGCATCCGCCACACCGAGAAAGGGCGACTTCCAACCGCCGGTGCTGCCGACGACCAGAGCACGGTTGCCCTCCACCGCGATTTCCAATACCTGCACCGTACCGGGGATTGTCACTTGGCGGATTTGAGAAAGGTTGGCCGGATCTGAATAGTCGATAACGCGAACAATGCCATTGCCTTGTTGCGTGCTGGAAAACCCGCCGGTCGAAGTGGTGCTGGCTACATAGTGTGTGCTTGCATCGACCACTTCCCCGCCATTCTGATTAAAGTTATCGGCTCCATTTCCGAAGAGTTCATCGGTCACGGTGCTGGCAGAGGGGCTGGTCAAATCGAGCGAAAGTACGTCGCCGGATTGCGAGATGACATTCCCTGCAATGAACAGGATGCTGTTTGTGGTGGCGAGTGCTCGATTATCGACGATGAAGAGGTCCGAAATGAACGCTTCGGCAATGCTCGATTGACCGAGCAACACTGGGGCAGTGGGATTCGCAACGGAGTAAGTCAGTAGTGTAAACGTAGCCGCATTGAGAAATCCTCGCGCCGCCACGATGATCCGATCGCCGGAGAGGGCCCTCACGACGGTGAAGCCACCCTGCACGATCAGCCCCTGACCAAACGTGCCGACGATTTGGGGAGCAGATGGATTGGCAACATTGACGATGTCGATGCCGTTGGTGCCGGCCACGTTCGCGTTGTCGCCGCGGACCAGATTAGTTGTCGCCGTCGGTAGGGTTTGCACTTGACCGAGGAGCGTGAGAGGATTGGAAAAGACCGAATGAGATTCGAGTCGCAACGTGTTGGTAACGGTGCTGTCGATCGATAGTAGCGAGTCCGGTGAAACCGTGAGCGTAGCGGAAACAGGCGTACCGACGAGCAACGACGCTTGTCCGGAGCCACCTGGAAGAGGTGCCCCTAAGACATCCGTGACCATCACGGTGATTGTGTAATCATTGCGCGCGAGTGAGGTTGTGTCGAAGCCTGGTAGGGCGACATCAATGAGCGAGGATTGCACGTTCAGTGTGACGGACTGAGCTGCTGACGCAAAGACGGTCGATCCGCTTGTATCTGTGACTCGATAGGAAACAAGGACCACTTGCTCGCGAT
>JANLQO010000075.1:0-19726 GCA_031367855.1 Planctomycetia bacterium
CCAAAGCTACACCGCCTTCATTACGTGCCAAACTTGGATTTCTCGCAGCTCTGGAGCGGCCACCCATGCCACCAGCGCCCATGCCACCCATGCCCATGCCACCCATGCCACCAGCGCCCATGCCAGCTAAACCCTCGGCACTTTTGCCACCCCTACCAGCAGCCTCTCCGCCACCCATCATGCCACCGCCACCCATGCCACCCATGCCACCCATGCCACCAGCGCTTGGCATCACTGAACTTTTTTGATCCCCGCTAGACTTTTTCACTAAGCTTTTTTGACTTCTAGCATCCAGCACATACTCGAGGCTTTCGAGTGAATTCGCGGCAATCCCTACCGCACCGTCTTGATCACCATCGACGTTAGGAACGACACCTTTGGATGCTTCTAGAGATTTGCTTACTCCCTGTTTGTTCAAGGCATCTTCACTGTCACTCCTTTTCGCCTGTTCGTTGTGTTGGCGCAAGGATTCCAACGGAAAATTTGGCAGCGGCTTCGACGCTTCACTCTCAGCGTCTATAACAGACCCACTAAGGTCGGTATTTAGGTTGCTTGTATTCGCCGCTAAGGGCGAGTCAGCTGGGGGAACATGCACGTTAATTGATAGGAAGTCATTTGACGATGGCTCAGCGGCAACCGATGACCTTAGCGCCGTCGGGGTGTTGCTTAATTCAGCTTTCGCCTCTTGTAGTTTCTTTGTGAGTTCACGGGACTTTGCTTCCGCAATGGTAACTTGTTGCGCATGATCAGCATTTGCGAGCACGTCGTTCAATTGAGCGAAATAGGATCTCAATGCAGGCGCTGCAAACACAACGGCGATCAGTAGCGAGGCCGCCATCACGAGCAGGCCGACCGCTGCGGTCCAATTTACTTTGACGTCTGTGGCTCGGCTGTAGACAACAGGATCATTTGATGAAACCGTCAATGGACCAACCTGGTCGCCTACAGCAACTGGGGCGAACGTTGTCGGTTCAATACCAGCTGTCTCGTGTTGGTACAGCCGCGTGACTTGAGCAACCGTCGCACGGATCGCAGTGATTTCAGCGGCCAGTGACGGATCGTTATCGGCTGCGGATTGAATCTGTGCAGCGATCTCGGGTTTGAGTTCATCGAGCACAAACGCGGTAAGCTGCCATTGCGGCCAAGCGTATTTCTCAGTGGACATGAATTGGTCCTATGATTTGAATTTAGATAATTTTGAGATTTGAGATTTGAGATTTCAGATTTGAAATCTGTGAGCCGACGGCGTTAGCCGCGGGTTTCGAAATCGTTGTCGTTCGGAAATCGTGGTTATGACTAAGCCTTGGAAGTTTCATGAAAAATGATGAAGTGTTGGAGCATTTGGTGATGCATGCGGTCGCTCGACTAGGAGACCCGCGGCTAACGCCGACGGCTGACAAACGCAAGCTGGAAAAGCTCACGCCACTTGGGTCAACCATTCGTTGCCAGCCGCGTTCGCAGTTGCGAGATGGCTTGATGCAGGTGGTAGCCGACGTTGGTGATCGTCAGTCCGGTAACTTCAGCGATCTGTCGATAGCTCAGGCCATCGTGCAGACGCAATCGCAGTACCTCTTGCTGTTGCTCGGTGAGCTGGCCGACGCCAGCTCGCAATTGATCCAGTTGCTCGCCCTCTTCGGCGCGACGATCCGGGCCGTGACTGGCTCGATCCTGCAAACTGGCTACATCCGCTGCTGTGTGAATTGCACTCATACGTCCCTCACGTCGCGATAGATCGATAGCTCGGTTTCGACACGTTCGGTAAAGCCAAGCCGTCGCGTGTGGCTCGATATCCGGCCACGCCTCTTGGCACAACTTCACAAACGCATCTTGAACAATGTCACGAGCCGATTCGAGGTTTCCCCAAAGTTGCCTGCGAACATACGCGACCAACGGCACTTCTAGCCGTGCAAACACTTCCGCAACCCATTGGGAGGGCGGTGTCGACGGGTTATCGGTACACTTCAGTTCGCTCCCCAGGAATTGGCCATTTCCAGAGGCTTTCGCGTGGTCTGTGGAGTGCATCAAGCGGGCTCCGTGTTGAGAAAAGCGGCAGCATCCTGCCTGCCCACATAGTTAACGCTGAAAACGCGAGCTTCTTAGTCAGTTTGTAGAGAATTTTGAAAAGTTTATCACTTGCGAGCCGCGACGATGACCGCCTCCAGGCCGTCCGTTAAAGTGGGTGCCATTTGCCTAGTAAGCGCCCAAGTCGCACACCATTCGCTTACTCTTACGCGTCGTACCCAAGGTTCGGTGCTAGCCAACGCTCAGCCGTCAATTTTGGCCAACTTTTGCGTTTGGCGTAGTCATCGACTTGATCGCGAGTGATGAGGTCGACAGCAAAATATCGAGCTTCGGGGTGCGAGAAGTACAGGCCGCTGACGGACGCCGCGGGCCACATCGCAAAACTCTCCGTCAGCGAGATTCCGGCTCGACGCTCGGCATCTAGCAATTGCCACAGAGTTTGCTTCTCCGTGTGATCGGGGCACGATGGGTATCCAGCAGCAGGTCGGATGCCGAGATATTTTTCATCGATTAAGTCTTCCTTTGTCAGCGACTCGTCGACGCCCCATTCCTTACGGACACGCTCGTGCAACATTTCAGCAAAGGCCTCGGCCAAGCGATCAGCGCAGGCTTGGACCAAGATCGCTTTGCCGTCTTCCATTTCTTCGCGCAATTTCTTGGCGATTTCATCGACACCATGGCCAGCCGTAATAGCGAACGCGCCCAGGTAGTCGGGTTTGCCGGTTGGGTCGATATAGTCAGCCAAACTGCGGAATGACTTCTGATCGACACGTTCCCATTGTTGACGCAACATCTCAAACCGCATCAACTCTTCGGTACGAGATTCATCCTTATAGAGCAGGATCGAATCGCCTAAGCTCTTGGCTGGGAAGAAGCCGTACACACCCTTTAGAATGATGTTGGGGTCTTTTTCGAATTGATCCAGTACAGCTTGCGCGTCTTCGTACAGCTCTGTTGCAATCTCGCCGACAACTGGGTCTTTGAAAATCTTTGGGTACTTACCTTTCAATTCCCATGTCATAAAGAACGGCGACCAGTCGATATAGGGTCGCAACTCAGCCACGGTTGCACTGATATCGCGTACACCTGTGAAAGCGGGTTTCGGAGCTGTATAGTTCGCCCAGTCAATTGCTAACTTACGTTTCTGAGCCTCGGAGAAATCGACCAGCTTGCGTTCGCGACGCACCGCAAAGCTGGCTCGTTCTTCATCTTGTTTCGTTTTGATTTCCGCCGCGAAAGCCTCTCGCGAGTTTGGGTTCACCAGTTTCTCAACGACAGGCACACTGCGGGAAGCATCGAGCACATGGACCACTTCGTGATGGTAATGCTGAGCGATCTTCACGGCGGTGTGTTTCGCGCTCGTCGTTGCGCCACCGATCAGCAGCGGCACTGTGAAACCCTCACGCTGCATTTCTTTGGCGACGTGAACCATTTCGTCGAGCGAAGGCGTGATCAAGCCGGAAAGCCCGATAACTTGCGCCCCATGCTTCTTGGCTTCGGCCAAAATTTTTTCGCAAGGGACAAGCACTCCCAGGTCAACGACTTCGAAGTCATTGCACTGCAGTACCGTACCGACAATGTTCTTGCCGATGTCGTGCACGTCCCCCTTCACGGTCGCCAGCAACACTTTGCCGCGACTGGTATGTCCGCCGGTGTTACCAGCCGCCGCTTTTTCAGCTTCCATATACGGAGTCAGAAAGGCAACGCTCTTCTTCATCACCGCCGCCGACTTGACCACTTGGGGTAAGAACATCTTGCCTTGGCCGAACAGATCGCCAATCAGGTTCATCGCGTCCATCAACGGACCTTCGATGACTTTTAAGGGTCGACCGAACTTCACGCGAGCTTCTTCGGTGTCGGCGTCGATGTGATCCGAGATGCCTTTGAGCAACGCGTGCCGCAGTCGCTCTTCAACCGTCCCTTCGCGCCAGGCGTCGACTTTAATCGGGCCTTTGTCTTTGGCCTTTACGGTCTCAGAATACTCGATCAATCGCTCGGTGGCATCGGGACGACGATTCAGCAAAACGTCTTCCACTCGGTCGCGGAGTTCAGGTTCGATCTCGTCATAAACCTCGAGCATCTCTGGATTGACGATCCCCATATCCAGGCCAGCTTTGATGGCGTGGTACAGGAACACTGCGTTCATGGATTCGCGAACCGTGTCGTTGCCGCGGAACGAGAAGGACACGTTGCTGACGCCGCCGCTGGTCCTCGCACCTGGGCATACTTGCTTGATCGTGCGGACAGCTTCGATGTAATCGACCGCGTAGTTCGCGTGCTCTGGCAGACCGGTACCGACCGTCAAAATGTTCGGATCGAAAATGATATCTTCCGCCGGGAAGCCGTTTTCAGTCAGCAGTTTGTAAGCCCGTTTGCAGATGCGAACTTTGTTTTCGTAGTCCGCTGCTTGACCTTGTTCGTCGAAGGCCATCACGACCGCTGCGGCACCGTGTTGATGGATGAATTTTGCTTTCCGCAGGAATTCTTCTTCCCCTTCTTTCAAGCTGATTGAATTAACAATCGGTTTGCCAGGAGAGTGACGCAAACCGACTTCGAGAATCTCCCACTTGGAGCTATCGATCATCAGTGGAACACGTGCGATCTCGGTTTCGTGCGCCACAAGGTTCAAGAAAGTGCTCATCGCGGCCGCTCCGTCGAGCATCCCTTCGTCCATATTAACATCGATGACGTTCGCACCATTTTCAACTTGCGTTCGCGCTACTCGGATGGCGTCCTCGAATTTGCCTTCCTTGATCAGTCGAGCGAATTTGCGCGAGCCGGTGACGTTGGTACGTTCCCCTACCATTACAAAAGGATTGTCTTGGCGGAACACCAGCGGCTCGTTACCGGCGTACTGTGACATGCGATGGCGTTCGACAGGCTTTCGCGGCGAGACGCCCCGGACCGCTTCGCCAATTGCCTTGATGTGCGCCGGAGTGCTGCCACAGCAACCGCCCACAATGTTGACCCAACCCTGATCTGCGAAATCGCGGACGAACGCCGCCATCCGCGCAGGGGTCTCATCGAATTCGCCTAGGGCATTCGGCAAGCCAGCGTTCGGATAGCAACTGACATGCGCATCGGCCACCGTTGCAAGCCGCTCGAGGTAGGGACGCATCTTGTCGCCACCTAATCCACAATTCAAACCTACGCTTAGCATTGGGAAATGCGAGACGGCGACCCAAAACGCCTCCAACTGTTGGCCGGTGAGAGTTACGCCACCCTCAAACACCGTCGCTGACAACATCACGGGCCAGCGTTGGCCGCGACGCGCGAAAACATTCTCAATCGCTAACAAACAAGCCTTAAAGTTTAATGTATCGAAAGAAGTCTCGGGCAGCAGCAAGTCAACTCCGCCGTCCAACAAGCCGTCGATATTCACTTCGTAACTGGCCACCATCTGCTCAAAGCTGAACGGGCGCGTGGCCGGGTCCCCCTTGGCGTTCATCGACAGCTGCACCGCAGTGGGGCCCATACTGCCAGCCACAAATCGTGGTTTGGACTGGTCGCGTTTCACACAAGCCTCAACGGCCGATCGAGCCACCTCGGCACCGGCTTTGGAGATCTCGTAAGCGATGTCCGAGAGCTTCGATTCCGCCAATCCGATAAGGCTAGCGTTGAACGTATTAGTCTCGATGATGTCAGAACCAGCAGCCAAGTATTCAGCATGAATGCTGCGAATTACGTCGGGTTGCGTCAATACAAGTAGGTCGGTCGCTTTCGACAAGTCGGCAGGATGGTTTTTGAAACGTTCGCCGCGGATGGCTGCCTCGGGGAGTTTCTTGTCGAAGATCAGTGCCCCCATGGACCCATCCAACAACAGAATTCGCTGTTCCATCAGCTCGCGTAAAAGCCCTTCAGTATCCGATTGTGCCCGCGTCAACATGCGATTTCCCGTATTTCTAGCCATGACTTCAGTGAGCTTCCAGTTTACTCGCAACCCGCGATTTCTCGTACCCGACAAGACACCTCACATCGCAAAATGTTCATTTGCGAGCCCTTTTCACGGTTGTAGGGCAAATACATAGTGGGCAAAAATGGAAAGGCGGTTCAATAGCAAGCGTCAAGCATCAACGTCGATCCTCCCGTCTACGGCTCGAAAGGTCACAGCAGAAGTTCAAGGCCGGGGGTGGGAGTGTTGGCTTCGGCAAGGTCGTGGCTTTCAAGGGAGGCCATGGGGTATGAGCAATAGTCGGCGGCAAAGAAGCCGCTGGGGTTGTGGTTACCGCTTTGACCTATTCCGCCGAACGGTAGCTTGCCGCTGGCGCCGGTGGTTTGACGATTCCAATTGACGATGCCGGCACGGATATGATGCAGGAAGTAGTGGAAGTCGTCGACGTGATCACCAAGGAATCCAGCCGACAAACCAAACTGACTTGCGTTTGCAATTTGGATCGCTTCATCGAGATCGCTTGCGACATGTGCAGTCAGCAGCGGACCAAAATGTTCGCAGTCGTCGAGCAATCGGGCTTCGGCGCGCAACAAACCTGGAGTGAGCATGGCGGGGTTATCGTCGACAGTGCACATGGAGACGACGGCTTCAGCGCCCGCAGCGACCAGCTCTGATTGCACGTCGAGCATAGTTTGCGCAGCAGTCGCATGAATGAGCGAGCCCATAAACGGTTGCGGTTCTGATAGTGGATCAGCGACTCGAACCAGCGGTAGCAGCTTTTTAAGCTTGTCCAGCAGTTGGTCGCACGCGAGTTGGCCCACAATAATCAAGCGACGAGCGCAGGTACAGCGTTGCCCCGAAGTGATGAACGCAGAGTGGATGATGGTAATGGCGGCTCGATGTACGTCGGCACAGCGATAAACGACGAGTGGATTGTTGCCGCCGAGTTCCAATGCAAGCACTTTCTGCGGCTGCCCAGCGAGTGCGCGATGCAAGCTCACACCGGCTCGCTGGCTGCCTGTGAATAACACGCCTGCAACGGCGGAATTCTGCGCGGCGTGAATTGCGTTGGCCGCAGCACCGTGTACTAAATTCAAGACGCTGGCTGGCAAACCCGCTTCTCGCCAGGTAGTGGTCAACCACTGGCCGACTGCCGGCGCGAGCTCACTTGGCTTGAAAACGATCGTGTTGCCAGCCAGCAAAGCGGGAACGATGTGAGCACCG
This sequence comes from Planctomycetia bacterium, assembly GCA_031367855.1. GTDB lineage: Bacteria > Planctomycetota > Planctomycetia > Pirellulales > Pirellulaceae > Aureliella. Next base: position 7,139 of record JANLQO010000075.1, read on the forward strand.
GGCAAGTGCGCGGGCAAGTTGAAAGGGCCCAGGACGAGCATTACGCCGTGCGGGCGAAATCGAGTAACGGCCACGTAAGCACCGATCTGTTCGGTGGTCGTCCAGCGGCGTTTGAGAATCGCTTCGATCGAGTTCGTAACTTTGCCAACAACGGCGGCGACTTCGGTTCGAGATTCCCAAAGCGGCTTGCCCACCTCCCTAGAGATCAACCGCGCCAATTCCTCCTTTTTCTGGTTCACTAAATCCGCGAAACGTCGCGCGATTGCAAACCGATCATCCAGCGCCCATTCGCTCCACGATCCGAACGCAAGACTGGCTGCATCGATAGCCTTATCGACTTGATCAAGGCTTGCCACCTGCCCCGCACACACAACTCGGTCACCGGCAGGCGTGCAGCGCTGGAAGGCTTCGCCATCGCCGGAAATCCACTGATCGCCGATTAAGTTCTTCGCATCAATGATCGAGTCGGTCATCTATTGCTTCCATTGCAGAACGAATGAACGTGAAACCCAAGGGCGCGCGACACCACTTCTAGGCGATGTTGAAAAGGGGCCTGACCCTCTCGATGCGACCAATTTACCAATCATACAGCCGGAACTGGATTCTTGGAAATACGAAAGTAGTTGTGCGGTATCTCGGCCAGCGAACAAGCATTGGACGAACCACAAATAGCCAACGAACACAACTTCGAGACCCGTGGCTAACGCCCAATGGCACTCACTTTGCGTGATATCACGTGGGCGAGTCTCTCTGAGACTCGCAATAACCGCGATAAAATCGCGGTAGCCGTCTCGGAGAGACGGACCTACATGCCTAGTTGTGTTGATACCACACTTCGAAGCCGGCTGGCAGAGCCAACGCTTCATTGTCGATCGAGAAAACGACGCGAAAGGTGGCACTGGTCGGTTCCACTACGGGAGCGACGTAAACTACTTTGGCATGCACGTTTGCATTCACGGGCGCGGCGGCTCGCAATTCTCGAGTTTCGCCAGCGGTTATCGTCTTGAATAGCGCAACCGGCAAGTGCATTTCGACTTCCAGTTCGTTGAGTTTTGCAACGTGTGCGGCAACTTGCGTCGGGTCGATCGTGTTACCCAGGCCAACATGAATCTGAATGACGCGACCATCGAAGGGCGCATACAGCGTGCGTTTCTTGAGTTGTTCTTCCGCGAGTACAAGCTGCGCTTGAGCCTGCTTACGCTGCTCGATTTGCAATTCGTAAGCGGCGGTCGCTTGGTCTAATAGATTTTCTTTCGACTGAAGTTCAAATTCGCTCGATGCGTTTGCATGTAGGGCGATTCGAGTTCGGGTGACGATCGTTAAAGCCTGTTTCATCGCCAATTCAGCCTGATCGGAGGCCGCATGAGCCTCGGCACTTGCCTTTGCGACGATCATCGCGGCTCGGGCGGTGCTGTCGTCAATTGATAATAACGGCGCGCCCGCTTTGACCCATTCCCCTTCCTTTACATGAATCGCCGTAACGGTACCCTGGTCAGACAGACGCAATAGCGCGTCCAATTTCGCTTTCGCAATACCTTGCAGGAAAGCACTGTGGTTTGTCAACTCTGCCTCTGTTGCATTGGTTTTTTGCGAGTCGTTCTCTAGGCCGTCGCGGTCCCCAGCTAACGCGGTCAAAGAACCTAACAACAAAGCTGACATGGCGAGTGCGGTGCGGAGTGACATGGGTGGCCTCGTGACGATGAATAAATTAGTTGGTGAATATGCTCGTGATAAATTTACGAGTTTGTCGAACAAGCCAAAGGCCGATCGATTCATACTTGCGGCCGACCAGTACAGACGCGCTTGCCTCTTGGTAGGCGCATTCGCTACTCAGTTTCGGAACCGCGATTTGCAATTGAAAAAGACGTTTTGAGGTGACGCCAGTCAAGGGGTCGATCAAAAGGTCCCCTTCGCCGCTGGTCGTAAGCGATAGATCCTCAAACTCGGCTGCACTGGCTGGGGCAACCGAGAGTAGGGTGCCCGTATAATTCTTCGATGCTCGATCCGCCATGCGCACGCACACTTTTGAGCCGGTTTTCAAGTTCGCAGCTTGCAGTTGTTCTTGGTCCAGCCAGGCGCGAATGATCGTCTGGCCGGACACCAGCTTGGCAACTGGGTCGCCGGTAAAAACATAGTTGCCGATCATCCGTTTGGGTAACACATAACTGAGTCGACCAGCGTGTGGCGCGCGAATCGTTAAGGCTTCTGAGTTGCATCGCGCGGTAGCAGCGGAAGTTTGACGCTCGACGGCAGCGGCCTGCAATTTACTTCCTTCCGTAATATCCCTGCGGCTGACGAAATGTGCGGTGCGTTGAGTCGCGTCGGCTAAAGTTGCTTCTGTCCGCGATGCTATGCTCGCATCTGCATTCTCAATACTCAGCAGCGGCTGGTTCGCAAAAACATCTGTTCGCAGATCCGCTACAACCGCTTGTAAGATGCCGGGGGTTTGGGCTCGAATCACCGTTGATCGCTCCGCGGAAACAACGCCATCAATCCGCAAGCCAGTAGGAATTGGGCACAGTAGCAATAGCAGCGGCACTACGCACGCTAATGCATAGCCGACACACTGAGCGCGGGCACGTACCGGTTCGATCTCTTCGGAATGGAACAGGTATTGATGGAGCTTGATCGGAACAATAAACAACGTGGTGCCGATCTGGAATGCACCGATCACCAAGCCGAGCACCTGAAAGCGGGTCGCCAACATCAGCGGAATAGTAATCATCAACATCGTGGCATAAATACTAGACAGCACACCGTAGGTGAGAAGGCTCAGGCGCTTGGAACGGCTGGCGGCTCGCGAGTCAAACTCAAGTCCCAAAACATAGTGCTTCAAGGTACTTAGTGTTTCCTGCCTTGAACGTGCGCGAAGGTTGGGAATACCAAGCATTTCACTCAGAACGAAGTATCCGTCATATTTCATTAACGGATTAGCATTGAAAAAAACCGTGGCAACGCCGGCCATAAAAATCAATTGGTACGCACAAGCACCGATAAACGATTCAGGCGTACAGGCCCAAATCAATGCGGCTGGAATAGCCACGAGAGTTTCGAAGTACATCCCACCCAACATCACCACGATGCGATGACTACGATTCGGAAAACTCCATGCGCTCGACGCATCGACGTATGCCAATGGCATTCCGGCCATCAACTTGCATCCCATTTCAGGCACACGTCCACCAAAGTGCTTGCACGCGTAACCGTGACCAAGTTCGTGCCAGACTTTCAGCGCAACGAACGCCAGCGACATGAATAGCAAGTTCTTCGCGGCCAGCAAACCATTAAGCGGTGCGACGAAAGCCGACCACTTGGTCGCAATCAACGACACCGCGAGAATGCCCAGAAATGTCCACACTAACAGTGCGGACGTAGTAAACAAAAATCGGAAATGCCCGACCGAGCGATCCAGAAACTTGTCTGGATTCGATAGCGGAATCGTCAAAAACAAGGAGCCAAATAACTTTGCCTTTTTCGCGTCGGCAGTCTTTTGCTTGAAACGCTTGAAGAGCGCTTGGCCATCATGATTCGAAATCGTCAACAGACCTAACGACTCGAGGCGCATAACGAATTGAAAGAAATCCGCTTCGTCTTCTTGGCTGATGTGTTGTTCGCTGATAGCCTGCAGGAATGCTTGGCCGAGGGTTCGCGTTTCATCAAGACAGGCTGCCACGCGGTAGTCGGTAAGGCTTAGGCGATGCGACTGAAACGAGACGGGGTCGTAGATGATGTAAGCAGGGTCACCCTTGGTAAAGTGCCGAGAGATTTGCAAGTCGCTGCGCAAGCCGACACGCAATTCGCGATGTGAAGCGAACTTGTCAGCTGGTTCTGCAGATTTGGTTGTGATGGTCACTTTGGGGCTCACTACATCCAGAATGCGGCGCGACCGTATTCAAAGAATCGATGCAAAAGGATCCAAGGAATTGGTTGCCAACCGGTGTGGGTTCGTGCGATCCCCTCCATACCTTGACGGAAGAAATCGGCATCACCATTTACTTGGGCGGTGGCCACGAATACGTTCTTGCCGTCGATTAGCTCGGCTGCTCCTGAGACGTTTGAAATCGTGTAGTTTAACTTGCGGCCAGGGTTGGCTGTGGGCGCAAAGCAACCGGTTTGAGTCTTGCGGAAGTACCGAGCCTGGTGCTCGGGTATTCGAATCTCGAGTTGCCAGTTGTCGAGTGGTGCGAACGATAATATCGGGCTACCTTGCGGGAACACTTGACCGACCTTGCGGTTCAGCTCCGCATCCATCACCATCCCATCCTCCGGTGCGGTAATAGTGCATTGGTTAATCTTTTTTTCTACCGCTGCCAGTTGGGTTGCGAAGACTTGGGAGTTTGCTTTGGCTAGAGATGCGGAAGCGGCGTCGCTGTTGACGAGTGCCTTTCGCACATCCACTTCAGCTTGCTCCCGCTGCGAAGTCAACCCGGATCGTTGGAGTTCGAGTTGTCGTGTGTCAAATTTGGCTAACACCTGCCCCCGACTGACGCGATCACCCGAGCGAACTTTCACTTCGCTCAGTTGCATATCGAATGCGGCGATAGATTGCGTCGAGTTGCCGGGTACAAGTACACATGGAATTAATGGCCGATACGGGAACCAACCGAAAAGCAAAATCACTGCGGCGGCGATCGAAGCTCCGCGAACGATCCGTCCGGTGTGCGTATTGGGGCGACGAATCTGCGCGATTTTGTTCGCGGCAGCTTCGCAAAAATGCGATTTGAAAGTTCGGTCGCCCCGCATCGAGAGATCGATCGCGGCACCAAAGGGCTTTACCAACTTTTCGATTTCCTCAACATTGACGTCGGTAAAACCTAAGCGGCGATGACGACGGAGAGTCAACACTGCCACGCAGCGGGCGCCAGCCATTAACGGAATGGAACATACCGCATTCTGGCAACAAGTGCCCCAGCGTGTGTGAATCGGCATCGTTTTTTGTTTGGCCATCTGGCCTTCAGGTTGAAAAACGATGGTTTGTGCAGAGTCGCGAGCCTCTTCCATGGACTGCTGAATATCGATGACTCCTGGACTGCTTGGCTTGAATGTATCGGTACCGGAAACCGCCAAAACGGCCAACTGTTCGGAGCGAATGATGCCCAACGCAACTTGTTCGCAATCAAATCGGGTCGCTACACTGTTGACAAGCGCAAATGCAAACTCGCGAGTATCGCTAAAGCGGCTAATGCGCGCCGTCATCTGCAAGTTTTCATCGATCGCCAGTTTACCATCTGGCACTTTTGGCGCCGGAAGCATTTGCAGCGATAACAATAGTGATGATTGCAATTCGTAGGCACGCAAATTTACTTCCTGATCGTTCGCTGGACTGATTGCAAAACAAACCGTTGCAATCAAGTCATCCCGATCTTCGCTCAGCATCGGGAGCGTGACCAAAAACACTCGCTGCTCATTGAGCGTGTAAGGCCCAGTAATGCGCGCATTCAGTTCGCCGTGGCTTGACAAGGTTGCCTGGCTAGCAAGCTCACGCAGTTCCAATTGGTTGTCCGCGCTTAACTCGCCATCACATGCGAAATCACCCAAGGTCTCTGCGGCGATTCGTCCCGTTAGACGAAAGCAGAGCAATCGATGGTGGGCGATGATCGCACGCATTGCAGCCTGCAGATAAGCACTCCTGCGCGGATGCGTTTCAACGAGTTGCTGGAAAGTGCTTCGCAAGTCAGCAATTACGATCGAATGAACGCGCCGCGATTTAGTCGAAGGAACCGAAACGGCGGGAAAAACTAGCGGAATCGCGGTCGGTGAACTGCTGAGCATATTGCTAGATTGGGCGGACGACATGTTGGCTCGCTGTTAACTTCAGACCAATGGATCGGTGAGGTCATCGGCTTGCGTTTCAGTCACGTTCAGATCAACAGGTGACAGAAATGAAAAGCCAACTTCGAACGCTTCTTCATCGAGCAGATGACAACGCACACAGCGCGCATGGCAGCCGTGAATCGGATGAATTGTGTCGGCGGACATTTCGAATCGATAAAGGTCGCCGACGCGTGGCGGGCTATCTGTGACTATGCCGCAGCCACTCTGCGATAGGTTCTTGCAATAGCCACGAATTGGACTCTCATGTCGCTGGCTACTGTTGCTCGGTCGAACAAGCAACTGAACATTTAAGAGAAATGAGCGTGACGCGGAACGTGTATTCGCAGGCGATTGACCAGCGGCTACTTGAGCACGTGTGCGGGGGGAATCGATTGTAGGACTAAGGTTTTCACCAAGCATGTTGCTTTACCTCGGCTAAGAAAAGTACTTCCTGGCAAAAGTAGGTCACCGATTGGTGGTGGGCAACGTTTTCTCCAGCAACTTTCCAGAGTATTGATTGGCAGAATACTACAAAATCCCATTGGAATTACCGCAAGTTGTCTTATTTGCGTTCGTTCTGAAACACTTGTAGCGGTTGTGGGCGAAGCGCCACCGTGAAGTCTTGTGAATGAGAAGCGGAAATCGTGACACTACAGAGGTTCGCGAACTATACCAACTGTATAGACGGCAGCTCATACTCCGCAATCCATATCATTACGCTACAAGGCAACCCATCGATGACGAAAAAGCCGACAAGTTCTTCGAAATCCGCTAAAGGCAATAAACTCAATATCGACTCTGTCGAGCCGATGATTCTCATGTCTGCAAGTTGCCACGGCGCTTTCGAGGGCTCCCATGATGTGGCTGACGACAGCGGAGCTGGTTCAGGAACAGGATCGGGTGCGGCAACTGGCGTTACACTTGTTGGCACCGACGCCCATGACCTGCTCACTGGTGGGACGGGTGGCGACACCATCACCGGTGGACTGGGTAGTGACTTGCTGACCGGCAAGGATGGGAACGACACATTGATTGGCAACGAAGGCCATGACCTGTTGAAAGGTGGAGCCGGCAATGACCGCTTGGGAGGTGGACCCGGCGACGACACGCTCAAGGGGGATACCGGCGATGATATTCTCGTCGGTGGCAGCGGCAACGATTTCCTCAACGGCGGCAGCGGAAAGGATTCCGCCATATTTGATGGAAATTTCGCAGAATTCGCAGTTTCAGATTTGGGTGGCGGTCTCATACAGTTGCGCTGCACCGATGGTGTTGACATTGTATCCAATGTTGAAAGTTTCGCGTTCCGCGACGGAACCGTTAGCCTAGCTGATCTACTTGCAGGCCGCGGGCCAAGCACTGTAAACGTGATCCACGGTACCGATGGTCAAGACAGCTTGAAGGGTACATCAGGCAATGACCAAATCAGTGGTGGAGCGGATGACGATCTTCTGCAAGGCGACGCTGGCAACGACACGATCGAGGGGAACGCTGGCGATGACCTCCTCGATGGCGGAAGCGGCAACGATGCGCTCAAGGGTGGCGAAGGCGAAGATGTGCTCAAGGGCGGTGGCGGTGACGACACACTCAACGGCGGCAAGGGCAACGATCAACTGGACGGCGGTAAGGGCAACGATACAGCAGTCTTTAGTGGCAAATCAACCGACTATACACTGACTAACGTTGGCAATGGAGCGATTCGAGTTGTTGGCGCCGATGGAACGGACTTGATCACTGCGATTGAAAATCTGAAATTCGATGACAAGACCATTTTAGCTGTTGACATTGCACCAGCCACGGGAACGATCACTGGTTCGGCTACAACGACCGGAACACCTGTAGTAGCAGTTGAGACCGCGGATCAGGCAGTGATTCATACAGCCGTGGCACCTGTATATTCTCCTACACCTACACCTACACCCTATGCACCCGTATCAGCAACTGCGCCTGCAGCTGTGTATGCACCTGCGAGTCAGGGCACATCAGACGGAACAGGAATTGTCGATAATGTAAGTTCAGTCACGATTGCACAGGAGGCCGTCTGGGCAGTCGATCCCATTGCAGTTGAAATTACCGGTGCAGAACCTAATACACCGGTTCCAACTTCGGTTGAAACCCTTGTAACGACCACCGCTACAGGTGCTGTTTCGGCTCCGCCAACAGTCAGCACTAACGGAAATTACTGGCTGACCAGCGGAAGCGGACCTACCGTAACTGGCCACAGCGGCCACAGCGGCCACAGCGGCCACGGTGGCAGCGGACACAGTGGTAGCGGACACCCTGGTGATGGACCCATGGGAAGCGGACATAGCGGCAGCGGACACGGTGGAAGTGGCCACAGTGGTAGCGGCCATAGTGGAAGCGGATACCCTGGTGATGGACCAATGGAAAGCGGACACGGTGGAAGTGGTCACGGTGGTAGCGGACATAGTGGAAGCGGATACTCTGGTGATGGACCAATGGGCAGCGGACACGGTGGCAGCGGCAATGGCGGCAGCGGATACCCTGGTGACGGACCAATGGGAAGCGGACATAGCGGCAGCGGACACAGTGGCAGCGGACACAGTGGCAGCGGACACAGTGGCAGCGGACATGGTGGAAGTGGCCACAGCGACAGTGGAAACGGTGGTAGCGGACACGGCGACAGTGGCCACGGTGGAAGTGGCCATAGTGGTAGTGGACATAGCGGCAGCGGACACAGTGGAAGTGGCCAAAGTGAACACGGAAAGAGTTCTGGTAGCGCTCCGCAACCCACCTCTGCACCGGTTCAAGATGGTGGAAGCAGTTGGTATGGCGGAATAGCGAACTGGTTTCGTCGCAAGTAGTCGGTAACTTACACGATGGTTCGCTTCCCGAATGACGTCTACTTCGGGCTGATAAAACACGGTAGAACGATTGTCCTCAATCGTTCCCGCCGGCTCACTTGAACGTTTTCATCCCTTGGGAAAATGCGTTTTGCAATGGGCCGATGCTCTTCGGCAGAACGGTTCGGGACAACCGTTCTACACACTTTGTAGCGCAGTACACTTTGTAGCGCAGTCTAACTCAACCCACGAGTAGCTAATTGCTCGTGGGTTTTTCTTTATCGGAAATCGCTGTCGTTTATGCCTACGTGCTAACTAAAGGCGCCGGGAATAGCAACGCGTGTTGGAAATACATCACAAATGCACCTTGCGACGCGATTAACTGTGCAAGGTAGAGCGCTCCGACATACGACACCACGCTCACGAAAACCACTGCAGAGGCTGACCATCGCAACATCCAATGTCGCAAATTTTCACGTTTATCCGCGTAGCCTAACGCGGCTCCAATCAGCAACTTTGCAGGTAACATGAAGGCGACGAATATGAGGCTTGGCGCCCACACCAATTCGCTGGGCGTGGCTTCAATACGCAATAGATAAAGCGGAATTGCCAGCCCGCACAGCACAAACAAACTCAGCGCACAGAACCACGGCGCACGCATTGAACTCTGACGAATAGCGAGCACATTAAAGATCTCTGTGAAACGATTCTTGGCTGCCATTCGAACTTGCAGCAGTGGCAAGTAGAGCATCACCCACGCCATCGCCACCGCACCGATTGCGCCCACGAGCGGTTGCGCGTCGAACTTCTGTGCGCGCACGCCGATGATCATCAATGAAACAGGAACACACGTCCACAGCAAAGCGCCCACGGTGGCCCGCGCACCCAACCACCATAATTTTGGAAACTGCAAACTGGTTACAAGGTCGTAAAGCTGATCTGAAGTTTGCGACCAATGCGAGGGGCGCCAAATCGTACGCACAAGCCTGACAGGAGCGGGCCAGAGGAAATGCCACCAGCGTCCGCCGCGCATGGCCGCCCAACCGACATGAACGACCCAGATCGCCGCTAAGAAAAATGCTCCGAATCGCCAGCCTCTTGCGCTCAACGAGTTCGGATCGAGCAATTGGGCCGAGTAAGCCAAATCGGTTATGACATAAATGGGTACCCAACTAATGGCTGCCAACATAGTAAACGTACCCAACTTGCCAGCTGTGCGCAGTCCCGGCAGTGCGGTTCGCCAGCGTTGCCCGTTGGCAAGCCGACCGGCAGCAAAAAGGATGTAACCAAGACTAGCAAATTGAATCACCGGTGCCGCAGCCACAACCGCCAACAACACTGACAGCGAAACTAAGTCCCAACTGCGTCCCAATAACCAAAACGGCCACGCGTACCAGGGGCGTCCCAACCGAACTCCAGTTGGAGCAATGAGCTTGCCTTCCAAAACTTGCGGTGGAGTATCGCTTGCCGGGACGACAATCGGCGGTACAGCCTTCGCAGTCAACGTCAAGATCAAGGGCTCATCGAATTTCGAAGCGCAACCTTGATGGGTAACTATAGGGGGTTCAGGTTGGCAAGCATTCGACACTTTTTAAACTCCCAATGCCCTCGGGTTCTATTGGCAATGCAATCTTATAAGCCCGCAAGCAAGCAGGGGATTTCGCTGTTGACGGTGAATTTTGGACACTCAAAATCGCATTGCCACTCTCTTCCCTCGCTTGCGCGTCGGGCTGGTATTTTGTTAGTATCTTCGTTGAAGCCTTAGAATTCTTGCGTCGGTCGGCAAGATCCGACAAATTTCGTCGAATTCAATATCGAGAAGCTAGAAAAGACGCTTTTTCTCGTCAAAGCGGCCAGTTACTGTGATAGGCTGAAGAATTACCGTTTCGCTGGCGATTTTTCGTTGATCGATTATGTCCAAACGTCGAACTGTTGCAAAGTCGTTGCTCGTTCTAGTCGCATGCCTCGTTGGCATTAGCGTCGTGGGGGCAACGCTGCGGAGACGACCAGCGATCGAGCCGCCGCGCGACGTTGATTCGCCCTACGTGTCGGATGATTTTCAGACAACTTTAGCAACGGTGAATTCGAACCTTGCCAAAGTCATAGAGGCTGCTGGCGTAGAGACAGCGCCACCCGCCGATTCGCTGGCGATTGCCAAACGTGCCACCCTGGCGATGGTCGGCAGCGGGATGTCCTTCGAAGAGATTCGCGCTCTGCAACTGATTCCGGAATCGGAACGCGTGCGTTGGTGGACGTCACGCATGCTCGAAGATCGGCGCTGGTCCGATTACTTTGCACAGAGGTTGTCGCGAGCCTATGTAGGATCGGCTAATGGGCCGTTTTTATTGTTTCGCCGCCGCAAATTCAACGCTTGGATCGCCGAGCACTTGGCAAAGGACACGGGCTACAATCAACTCGCTCATTCAATGATCAGCGCTGAAGGTTTGTGGACGGACACTCCGCAAGTCAATTTTATTACCGCCACCATGGATGAAACCAACAACGGGCGCGGCGATCCGATCCGACTGGCTGGGCGAACTTCGCGGGTCTTCCTTGCACAGCGCATGGATTGTTTGCAGTGCCACAATGATTTTCTCGACAAGTTGAATTTTGGTACTCAAGAGGAACCTGTACTGGGTGAGCAAGAACATTTTCACTCGATCGCTGCCTTCTTTGGGGGATCTTCAGCGAAGAATCCATTCAAGGGAATCGCGGAAGATGATGAAAAGTATCGCTTCGAATTTCTAGGCGAATCTGAGGCTCGCGAAGTTACACCTTCCGTCCCCTTCCGAGCTGATTTATTGCCCGGCGATGGCAAGCCTCGAAAACGTTTAGCGGATTGGGTTACGCATCCGGAGAACCGTGCTTTCTCTCGTGCGGCCGTGAATCGAGTTTGGGCTCTAATGTTCTCGCGTCCGCTGGTCGAGCCAGTGGATGATATTCCGATCGACGCTGTGGTGCCCGAGGTTCTCGATGTGCTAGCCGCTGATTTTGTGGCGCATGGTTATAGTATCAAGCGATTGATTCGACTGATTGTGGAGTCGGATGCGTTTAAGCGCGAAAGTCGAGCCGATTTTGAGGTGACCGAAGCCCATGAAAACTGCTGGGCGGTGTTCCCTATTTCACAACTTAGGCCCGAGCAAGTGGCGGGTCGGTTGTTTCAAGCCTGCTCGTTAACCGCGCTCGATTCGACTAGTTCGATTTTTACGCAACTAAAAGTCTTCGGCGACACTCAAGATTTTCTTAAGCGCTTTGGAGATAAGGGCGAAGATAATTTTGAAACGGATTCTGTAACTATTCCACAGCGATTGATCATGATGAATGGCAACCTAGTTGCCGAACGGACCAAAGTCGACTTGGTTGCTAACGCAGCCACGCGCATCGCAGGTATGGTGCGAGGCGACTCCGAAGCAGTCGAAGCAACATTCTTGGCGGTAGTAAATCGCACTCCCTCGTGCGAAGAGTATCGCACATTTATTGACTATCTTCGCCATAAGCAGGGCAACGCGCGTGCGCAAGCAGTCAGCGATATTTACTGGGCGCTATTGAATTCGACTGAGTTTTCTTGGAATCACTAGCTAATTGGACAGCGACACTTGGTTGTACAGTACAAACTCGAAGCGCAAGCGAGTGAATGACTTGCGTTGATTCACTCGCTTGCGTTTCGGGCTCGAATTCGAACATTGCTTCCGCCCCGTGTGAGATACGATTGTCAAGCGCCCAAGGTATCGAAAACAGCCCCAAGGGCCTGTCCTGGCGAAATTATCAGGCGTTCGAAGCCCATCCCTTTCCTCAAAGCTTCGGCGGTTCGGGCGGCTTGGCCATGTTCATCTGGGCTTTTTTCCTGGCTGCGGCTTCCGCGTTGTTGTTGTCGCGACGGACGATCGGGGCGACGTAGGTCTCGACCCATTTGAAGCCCAGAGGGTCTTTCTTCTCGCGCTGTGCGAGCAGGGCCCAGGGGGTGTTCGGG
>JANLQO010000076.1:0-3511 GCA_031367855.1 Planctomycetia bacterium
GCAGCCGCTTCAGCCGCTCGACGCTTTCATCCAAACTCCAGTCGCTCTGCACGGCGCGCTGCATCGATGCCAATCCTGCCAAAGTTGGCAGACCGCGATACGCCGGATAATTTGTAAGATCTGGAGTCGTCATACGTGCGATCACTTATTTGAGGACCGGATACCTACTTTGGCGAAGGCGGTTTTTCGGATGATTCGGGATTCGATGCAGCTTGATTGGCGGCTTCAATCCAGGCGGCAATTGGCATTACAGACGCGCCATGCTTGCGCGTTGCGATGGCGACTTGAGTGCCGTCGGGTGACAAGTCCATCGACCAAATGGCACTCTTGGCAACGTCGCTGTGACTGATCGGAAGCATCGACTTGTAATCCACCAAGAACACCTTGCCGTTCATCGCTCCGCAAGCAACGGCTGAAGTTCCAGGCAGAGCCACGAGACTGGTAATCCAATCGGAAGTCATCTGCAGACTCATGATCGATTTCTTTTTCGCCAAGTCCCACAATTGAACGCGGCGATCCGCGCCGCCACTGATCAACTGGGTATCGTCGTCGGAGAAGACTACGCTCCAAACAGCTTCCTTGCCGCGCGACATGCTGGCAATCGGATCGAGTTTCGGCCAACTGAACACTTTAATTGTGCCATCGCCAGCGGCGGTTGCGACTTGATCCCCTTTGTGATTGAAGGTGATATCAAAAATGGCGGCAGCTTGAGCGTCGATGCGGCGAGCTTCTTTCTTGTCAGCGACAGAAAGCACGACAAGTTTGCCGTCTTCGGTGCCTGCGAGGATTTCTGTGTCGCCCGGCGCTCTGGCTGTGGCCCGAATCCAACGCGCGTCCAGCTCAAACTTTTTTGCATCGCCGTCGCCGTACAAGTAAAGTCCACCCTTGTAATCGGTCGCAACAAACTTGCCTGCGGCGATTGGCAGCACGCTCCACAGCGACGTCTCTTGCTCGCCGACGGTCTCCAATTTTGTAGTATCAGCGGCGGCAAGCTTGACAACTTGAGCCGGGCGAAGCAGCAGCCCCTCCGACTTGGTCGCCACCAACTGAGCATTATCGAGCCACGCGATGGAACTAAGCCAAGGTCCGCTTTCGGCAGGGGCCTCGGCGGCGGGCTTCTTCTCCTGAGCAGGCAAATTCAGGGCAGACACATTGAGGACAGCACAACCGCACATCAGCGGTATGAGCGTTACAACCCGTAAGTTTTTTGTGGCAAGGCGCATGGATTTCCCTTTGGATGCGGTGCAGAGGTGTTGAGGCGGGTCAGACAGCACAAGATCACTCTCGGCAAGAGTGAGCCACGGAGGTCCGACGAATTCTGATTGTATTTGAAGCGGGGCCGAGTTTCAAAGTGCCTAGGAGCTCGGTTGGCCTTGTGAAAGCACTATTAGTGGGTAAATTTTCGTTGATGCGGCGAGGGTCGCCAGGATGTCGCACTGATCTTGTCATCGAACAATTCCGAGGAAAACAGGCTAATGGGCAAGCAATTCATCTTTTCAATGCAGTCGATGACCAAGAAACACGGCCAAAAGGAAGTACTTAAGGATGTATGGCTCTCTTTCTATCCCGGAGCGAAAATCGGGGTTCTTGGCTCCAATGGCGCGGGCAAAAGTACGTTGCTGCGAATTATGGCAGGCGAGGACAAGGAATTCGATGGTGAAGCGAAACTGTCCGCGGGATTCACCGCGGGTTACCTGTCGCAAGAACCGCAATTAAATCCCGACAAAGATGTGCAAGGTAACGTCGAAGAAGCGGTCGCCCACCGACGCGTCGTGCTCGATCGCTTCAATGAAATCTCCATGTTGCTCGGCGAAGTAACCGATGAAGCGAAGTTACAAAAACTGTACGACGAAATGGCTCGTTTACAGGACGTAATCGATTCGAACAATTTGTGGGAATTGGATCGTTCCGTCGAAGTCGCCATGACGGTCATGAATCTGCCGCCAGGTGACGCGGACGTATCAAAGCTGTCTGGTGGTGAACGGCGGCGCGTCGCGTTGTGCAAATTGCTGATCGAACAACCCGATCTGCTTTTGCTTGACGAACCGACCAACCACTTGGATGCCGAGGCGATCCAGTGGCTCGAACAGCATTTGGAAGCGTATCCTGGAACGGTCGTCGCGGTAACCCATGATCGCTACTTCCTGGATAACGTGGCCAAGTGGATTCTGGAATTGGATCGCGGCCAAGGAATTCCATTCGAAGGCAATTATTCGGCGTGGCTGGAACAGAAGCGCGAACGTCTGGTGCGTGAACAGAAACACCAGGTCAGCCGCCAGAAGACTCTCGCCAAAGAACTTGAATGGATTCGCAGTTCACCTAAAGCGCGTCAAGCCAAGAGCAAAGCGCGTATTACGTCCTACGAAAAATTGGCAGCAGAACAATTCGAAGATCGACCAGACGAACTCGAATTGCAGATTCCGCCCGGCAAGCACCTCGGCGAGTTGGTGATCGAAGCCACCAATGTGTCGAAAGCGTTCGGCGACAAATTGCTGATCGACAACCTGACTTTCCGCTTGCCGGCGGGTGGTATCGTGGGTGTGATCGGGCCCAATGGAGCTGGTAAGACGACCCTATTCCGCATGTTTGTAGGCGATGAACAGCCCGATTCAGGCACTATGCGGGTCGGCCCGACCGTTGAACTGGGGTATGTCGACCAAAACCGCGATGCGCTCGATCCTGAGGCAACCGTTTTCACGGAAATCAGCGGCGGACACGATATCTTGGAGATGGGTGGTAAAAAGCTGAACTCGCGCGCCTATGTGTCGAAGTTTAATTTCCGCGGGCCAGATCAAGAAAAGAAAGTCGGAAAATTGTCCGGCGGTGAACGCAATCGCGTGCATTTGGCCAAACTGCTGCGTCGCGGTTCGAACGTACTCTTGCTTGACGAACCCACCAACGATTTGGATATCGACACGCTACGCGCGCTCGAAGAAGCGATCTTGAATTACGTCGGTTGCGTGGTGGTGATTTCCCATGATCGTTGGTTCCTCGACCGAATCGCGACACACATTCTGGCGTTCGAGGGTGATGGCTACGTGCATTGGTGCGAAGGCAACTTCGATACCTATGAGACCCAGCGCAAGGAACGATTGGGAATGGATGCAAATGAACCGCATAAATTCCGCTACAAAAAACTGAATGCTTAGCGCGAGGATGACTCTATCGTCTTCGGCGGCGCGGCGAGGTGGCTTTCGTACCTCAACCCACCCTACGTTCAAGGCAATTTGCAGTGGCTAGAAAAAAAGTAGAATCGACTCCTTAGCTTGAAGTCACGGTGGCGATTCCCGAGTAAAATCGAGCCCAATACCCCCTCCAGTGAATCAGTGATCGAGGATTTCGTTATGCGAGAAAGTACAGTTTTTAACAGGTTGCCATTGCTAGTTAGTGGCGGGTTGTTGGCCTTGCTCGCCCCATCGTGCGCGGCGGATGAAAACCAACTGACCCGATCGGAGTCGCTAAGCGGTTGGCAATTGCTATTCGATGGTCAATCGCCTGATAATTTTCGCAA